>CAZSOQ010000022.1:0-34079 GCA_964608495.1 uncultured Armatimonadia bacterium
CCGCAGGGTCTCAGCGTGCGCGGCCTGGCGGCTCAGGTCGGCCAGCGCATCGAGGTGGAGAACGGCGGCGTGCCCGAGAAGCTCGAGCCCGGCCACGCCCTGGGCCAGTCCTTCGAGGTGAAGGACGGGACCGTGAGCCGGGCCTCCGCGCGCACGCCCACCTGGGGCACGAGCGACTCGGGGGCGACGCTGATCCTGCGCCGAGGCGGCCCTGGCGGCGAGGTCCTGGCCCGGCGGGTGCTCGACAAGGTGAAGGACAATTCCTGGCAGGAGCTGGACTTCGCGCCGGTGGGCCCGGGGCGCTACTACCTCGAGCTGTCCGAGCCGGTGGGAGACATCGGGTGGTGGAGCTCGCGCGACAGGAGCTACGGCGAGGGAAGCGCCTACCGCGACGGTCAGGCCGACGAGGGCATGGAGCGGACCCTTCTCGTGGAGGGCGCACGTGCGGTGGGCACGGCGGAGGTGAGGGCCGAGCTGGACAGCGCGCGCCTGAGGCTCGCGGCCGCCGTCACCCCCCTGGAGGGCGCGGGGACGCACTCCTGGCCCCTGCACATGACGGTCCGCTGGGACAACGAGGGCTATGACGTCTCGGCCGAGAGCGTGCCCTTCACGCGGTTCTTCACCGATACGATGCGCTACATGCCCGTCCAGCAGCTCAAGCGCTGGAAGCTTCGCGACGGGCGTTACGAGCGGGACTTCGCGCGCACCGCGTGGATCGAGGCCGACGGCACCGAGAACCACGACCTGCGGTTCCACGGCGACCGCCTGAGCCTGGTCTGGGTACTGCAGGGCAAGGAGACAACGCTGGAGTTCTCGACCCGGCCCCAGCGGCGGGCGGGCGCGACGGCGAATGAGGTCGTGATCGAGGCGCTGCCCCGGCGCGATGACGTGCCCGAGGACTGGCCGCGGTTCGTGACGCCACGGGCCGAGCAGGCCCTGGAGGCGAACACCTTCTTCTACGAGCGGGCGCTGACCTACCCGCCGGTCTGGGGACCGGCGGCCTGGCACGAGTGGAACGCCATCACGCGCCTGTGGCAGGCGTCGTCGGCTTCGGCCGCGCTGGGCGCGGCGCTCGAGGGCTATCCCATGAGCGAGGAGGGCTACGTACACACCTGGGGCGGTGAGCCCGGATGGCCCTTCCCCGATCCGAGCAGATACGACACCCGCCACTTCGACACCAACGCGCGGTTCATCCTGGCCTGCTGGCGATATGCCGCCTGGACGGGGGACCGGGCGTTCCTGCGGCGGCAGGCCGAGCGCCTGCGTCGTGCCATGGAGTACCAGTTGACGGTCCTGCATGGCGAGGAGGGCCTGATCGTCTCGGCGAGCAAGGACGTCAACGGGCGCCACCAGGGGGTGGGCAACAACTACTGGGACATCCTGTCCTTCGGCCACCTGGACGCCTTCGCCAACGTCGTGTGGTACGCCTCGCTGGAGGCGATGGCGCAGATCGAGGAGATGCTCGCCGAGTCGGGCGGCACCGAGACGGAGGCCCGCCGTCGCGAGCCGTCCTTCTACCGCAACCTGGCGCCCAAGGCCCGCGCCGCCTACAACGACACCTTCTGGGATCGGGACAAGGGCCGCTACATCGGCTGCGTGGACGTTGACGGCGCTCGCCACGACTACGGCTTCACCTTCGTCAACCTCGAGGCCATGGCTTACGGCCTCGCCGACGCCGAGCAGGCCGGCCGCATCTACCACTGGATGGAGACTGAACCCACCAGCACGGGCGAGGCTGACACCTACTCGGCCTGGATCTTCGCGCCGCGGGCCAACACGATCCACAATCCGCGCTGGAGCCCGGAGAAGGGCAGCCTGGAGGACGTGCCCCAGCCCCCGTGGTGGCACTTCGGCTGGCGCGGCACGCCCTACGGCGACCAGTGCCAGGACGGCGGCGCGATCCTGTACACGAGCTACTACGACCTGATGGCCCGCTGCCGCTTCCTGGGCCCCGACAACGCCTGGAAGCGCTGGGAGGAGATCCTGGGGCGATGGCGGATGCCGGACCACCTCTGCGGTGGGACGCCGCTTTTCCGTGGCGAGCATCCCCAGCAGATAGACGCCGGCTCGGTCGGCCTGGACATCCCCTTCCCGGAGAGCGGCCTGGTGCCCTGCTGGCTGCTGTACGGCGCGCTGGGCGTGCAGCCCACCAGCCGCGGCCTCGAGATCGCGCCGCGGCTCCCGGCGGCCCTGCCGTGGGTGGAGGTCCACAACGTTGCCTACCGCGGCCTGCCCCTGACCCTACGCTCCGACGGTCGCGAGGTGGTGATCTCCTGCGCCGCCAAGGGCCACGAGTTCACCTGGCGACGCACGCTGGGCGACGACGGGAAGGTCCTGTTCACCGAGCCGCCGGCGCCGGTGCGCTTCCCCGACCGTGCCCTCTGGGAGCCTGAGCCCACGTGGCGTGCCCGCTGGATATGGCTTGAGGCCCCCGAAGCCCCGCGCGCCAGCTTCCGCCACACCTTCACCCTTGCGGCGGCTCCGCAGGCCGCTTGGCTCACCCTCACGGCGGACAATCGGTTCGAGCTCTACGTCAACGGGGAACGGATCAGCGCGGGGGACGATTGGTCGCTGCTGTGGCGGGTGGATCTTGCCCCGCATCTGCGCGAGGGAGCGAACGTCATCGCCCTTGCCTGCGAGAACGCCGGCGGCCCGGGAGGTCTTGTGGCCGAGGGCCTGGTGACACTGCCCGGCGGCGACAAGGTGTCCATCGCGACGAGTCGCGACTGGCGTGTGTCGCCCGACCCGCCGGAGGGCTGGATGGGGGCGGGTTTCGACGATGCGGCGTGGGCGCGGGCGACCGACTGTGGCGTCCCGCCCTGCGGCCCCTGGGGCGACCTCGGCGAGCCAGGGCCGCCGGACTGACGCGCCCTCGCCGTCTGGCTCGGCCGGCGGCTCGCGGCTGGGACTTGCCCCGCGCCCGGGAGAGGCGCGCGGCCTTCAGTGTTCCGCTTTCCGCACCCTTACCCACGCCGCCCGTATCTCGTTCATCGGCCCGGGGCCGGGCGTGCCACAGAAGCCCGACTGGTCGTAGAAGTACAGCAGGAGCCCCGGCTCGATCTCCAGCACCGTCGTGTAGCTCGATCCCATCCCCGTGTACAGGTCTCGCGCGTCCTCCCACTTCTCGCCCGTGCCGTCGTAGGAGAACATGATCCCGGCGTTGGGCCGGCCGTAGGAGCACACCAGCACGCCGTTGCTCATCAGACACAGGTCCGGGCACACCCCATGGTCCATCACCTGGTGCGGCTTGTCCCACGTCCTGCCGCCGTCCCTGGACCTCGTCTGGAACATCGGCCCGCCGGTCCGCAGCATGCACAGCAGGTCGCCGTTGCCGAGCAGCACCATCGCCGGCTCGCAGTAGCCTTCGCCGGGCGCGTCGGGGTCGTAGGCGATGTCGGCGAGGTACTCCCACGTGTCGCCGTCGTCGGCCGAGCGCAGGAGCCCCGAGTGGTACTTCTCCTGGTCGGGCCAGCGCATGTAGAAGGTAACGAGCAGACTTCCGTCGGGCATGACGACCAGGGAGCGGTGGGCATAGGGCTTCACGCCGGCGGGCATCTTGACCGGCACGCGCCGGGACTCCCATGTCCCGCCGCCGTCCTTCGACCGCCAGAGCGTGCCCTGAGGGATGCCTTCCCCGTCCTGATCTCCGCCCCAGACGCCCAGGCCCACGACAGTGCCGTCCGCCGTCACGCCCACGCTCATGACCGGCCCGCCGTCCTGGGGCTTCTCCCACGTCTCACCGCGGTCGTGCGACACGAGGCTTCCGCCGCGCTCGTTGACGACGTGCTGCCCGATGCTGTGGTGCAGAGCGATGTCGCCGTTCGGCAGCAGCGCAGCGAAGGGGAAGTTCGTGTGCTCTTGGGACTGGAACAAGGTCTGGACGCGCTCGACCGCGACAGTCCACCCGGACCCTTGCTCGGCGGGCGCGCCCTGTGCGCCCTGCTCGTCCGCCGCCATGGCGCTGCCGATCAGGATCATGGCGCCAATCACCCCTGTCAAGATCAGCGTTCTGTGCACGGTGTTGCACCTCCGCGGCCGTTCTCGCCACAACGGCCAACCCGCTGGTGGCCCCTTCGCCCTGCGCGGCGCTTCTCCTTACCCCCTTATCGGAGGGTCTGCTGGTTTTTGGCCGGAGCGACCGCAGACGAGTGGGTCCGGGCCTCGGCGCGGTGGGATGGCCCGATGGTGATCTCCACGCCGTCCGCCTCATCGGCCCCTGCCGGCCGCGCAGGATTCCCTCCCCACGCGCGCGAACCCGGCCCTATCCCGTACCGCCGCCAGGAGGGGATCGCCGCCATGCAAGAGGGACTGCGCGTCTACAAGCCCGACCTCGCCTACGAGGGGTACACGCTGTTCTGCGGGAGCTGCGACGACCCGCGGGACATGCCTGACGGGAAGCCGAAGATCAACCTGGTGGACATGGAGGGCAACCGGGCGCACGTCTGGGAGGTAACCACGCCCCTGCAGTCCTACTGCCGCCTGCTGCCGAACGGCAACCTGCTGTACCCGACCCACGACCGCTCGCGCATCGAGACCGCCGGCATCCGCGAGCTCGCCCCGGACGGCACCGTCCTCTGGAGCTACCATTGCCGCACGGACCACGACTTCCAGGTTCTCGACAATGACAATCTCGTCATCCACTGCATCGCCGACCATATGTGGCCGGAGCTGGGCCCGGAGCTCAAGCGCCATCCGTACTTCATCGAGATCACGCGCGAGAAGGACCTGGTCTGGCGGTGGCGCGGCGAGGAGCACCTGGCGGAGCTCGAGGCCCTGCTGCCACCGGCGGCTTGGGCTCACTTCCTGGACCGCGTGCGCGGCCAGTTCTCCTTCGACTGGGCGCACAACAACACGTGCCAGATCATCCCGCCCAACGCCACCTACGAGCGCGAGCTGGCGGCGGGCGGGCCTGTGCGCTTCAAGCCCGGCAACATCGTCTTCTCCTACCGCAGCGTGGACATCATCGGCGTCATCGAGCGTCCGTCGGGCAAGATCGTCTGGGCCTGGGGCCCGGGCGTCCTGGATGGCCAACACAAGCCTCACATGCTGCCCAACGGCAACATACTCGTCTTCGACAACGGCACGCTTCGCGGTTGGTCGCGGGTCATCGAGCTCAACCCGCTGACCGAGGAGATCGAGTGGGAGTACACGGCGGACCCGAGGGAGGAGTTCCTGAGCAAGTACATCTCGGGCGCGCAGCGCCTGCCGAACGGCAACACGCTGATCTGCGAGGGCGGCAAGGCCCACTTCTTCGAGGTGACGCCCGAGGGCGAGGTCGTGTGGAGCTTCGTGAATCCCTGGGGCGAGCCCTCCACGACCGGCAGCCGTTGGCACGAGAGCGTCTACCGCTGTCTGCGGTATTCGCCCGAGCACTGCGAGGCGCTGCTGCACGCCTGACGGCGCCGGCGCCGGTCGTCCCTGGTGGCGGGCACTGGCGCCGCCGTCGCCATACCCTTCGCTGGCCGTGTCCAGGTGAGGTGAGCACCATGCTGGCGAGTCTCCCTGTCGCTCTGCTTGTCGCCGGGGCCTTCATGACCGCGGGCCGCGAGGAGGGCTTGCCCCCGGGCCAGCAGGCCGCGGCGGCCGCCCCGCGCCTGTATGATGAGGGTGTTCCCGAGACCGGCTACCTTCGCGTAAGAGCAGGCGACTACGAGGTGGTGCTCTCGGCGGCCAAGGCGTGGACGATCTACGAGATCCACTACGCGGGTGAGCTGTTGGCCGGCGCCACGGGGCACTATGGGACCGTGCTGACCCCCAAGGGCGGCAACTGGATCGGCACCGGCCACAGCGAGGGCGGACGGGAGATCGTGCACTCGCTGCGGCTGACCGTGGACGGCCGGGATTGCGCCGTCGAGCCCGGGGCCACGGTCGAGGGCCGTCGCATCGAGCTCACGAAGAGTTCCACGATCCACAAGTTCGCGGCCACCCACACGATCACGGTCACCGACGCGGAGACCATCGAGCACGCCGTCCTGCGTGCCACCGAGGACCACGATCTGAAGAAGCTATACTTCTTCATGCACTGCTGGCCCAAGGAGACCGACGCGTGGATCGCGCAGCCGCTCGAGGGGGACGTGGTGCAGGGGGGATTCGCGAACGACGGGGGCCAGCAGGTGCGGGCCAACACCCGGTGGACGGCCCAGCACCTGCCGGGGCGCGACCTGGGCCTGCTCTGCTATACGCCCCACACGCTGGTGACCCCGACGAGCATGAGCTTCATCTGGGACCACGAGCGCTACCACAAGTACTACACGCAGCACAACGACGGGGCTTCCTTCAAGCAGGGGGACGAGCTGGACTACACGATGGTCGTGAAGGTCGTGCCGGGCGAGACCGGCGACTGGACGGCGACGCGCGCGGCCGCCGCCGACCTCGAATCGCGCTACCCGCCCACGCCGTGACAGGCACGACGCGGGGCGGGACCGGCGGCGCGGGCCGCCACAGGCTCACGGCTCCCCCGGCGGGCGACGCTTGCACGCTTCTGCCCCAGGTTGTAGGCTTCGCGGCGTGCGCGCGGAGGACGTGGGCTGCCCGGGTCGAAGCCGGGGCCTCGGCGTGCGTGGGCGCGTGGGGGAGGACCTCGGCCCGTGGGCTGGTCCCCGGACAGCGATCCCTGACCCGTCCTGCCTGACCCGGCAGCGCGGGCCCTGTGAAGGAGCGAACAAGATGGGCGAGTTCATGATCCAGGACGGACAGACCGTGGTGTTCGCGGGCGACAGCATCACCGACTGCGGCAGGCGCGCCCAGAGCGCCCCCTATGGCGCGGGCTACGTGCAGGCTGCCATCAGCCTCATCACGGCCCGCTACCCCGAGCGCAACATCAGCTACGTGAACGCCGGGATCGGCGGCAACACCGTCGAGGACCTGCGCAACCGCTGGCACGACGACGTGCTCTTCCACGACCCCGACTGGGTGACCATCCTCACCGGCATCAACGACCTGCACCGCTCCGGCGACGCGGCCATCCCGCCCGACAAGTATGAGCGGCTGTACCGCGAGATCCTGGAGCTCACCATCAACCAGGCCGGGGCCTCGGTCGTTCTGCTGGACCCCTTCTACATCAGCACCGACACGGATACTGGCTCGCACCGCTCGCGCGTGCTGGCGGCGCTGCCCGATTACATCGCGGTCGTGGGCAAGCTCGCGTCCGAGTATGGCCTGCATCACGTGCCGATGCACGACCGGTACATGGAGCAGCTCAAGCACCGCCCGGCCGAGACCTTCTGCCCCGAGCCGGTGCATCCCGGCCCGGCTGGACATCTCGTCATGGCGGTCGAGCTGCTCACGGTGCTCGGCTGGTAGAGCCGGGCCCTGCGGCCATACCTGGGCGGCCTGGGTCCGCCCGACTGGAGGCAGCTTCCATGTTCTGGCCTGCGGGACCGGCAGTAGTCGCGGCGGCCCTCGTCGCGGCCGACGGGGGCGGTGGGGGTCTCGTGCCGCCCGCCGCCGGGCTTGTGCTCTGGTTGCGCGCCGACGCGGGAGTCGAGCTGGCCGGCGACCGTGTCGTGCTCTGGCGGGACCAGTCGGGGCGCGGCCACGACGCCGTCGCCCAGGGGGCGAGCGGGCCTCACCTCGCGCGCGCCACCATCAACGGCCTCCCTGCCGTGCACTTCGACGGCAGCGGCAGCTTCCTCGTCGTGTCCTCGTCCCCTGAACTCAACGCGGGCGATGCCTTCAGCGTCTTCTGTGTCTTCCGCTTCAGCGATGGCTTCCGCATCGCCCAGAAGAAGAGCCGATCCGGGGGGCTGGCGGCCGACGCCTGGTTCCTGACGCCCACAGGCGGCTTGGGCGTGGCGGGGAGGTATTCCCCCGCGCGCATCTTCCCGCCCAATCGCCCGCACCTCCAGGCCAGCGTCTTCGAGGGCGTTGCCCGCCGGCTGCGCGTCTTCAACTGTGGCGAACTGCTGGACGAGCTCGACGGCGTCTCGCCCCAGCAGCCCAACGACGACCCGGTCTACCTGGGCAAGCGCGACAGCGGCGGCAACGAGGGCAACCTCCACGGTGACGTGGCGGAGCTGCTCATCTACAGCGCAGCCCTGAGCGACGGGCAGCGCCGCGGCGTGGAGGCCTACCTGCGGGCGAAGTACGCCATGGTGCCGCCCGAGAAGCCCTCACTCACCATCACGCGCATCATCCCAGGCCACGAGGCCGTGAGCGTCGAGTGGCTGCGGCCGGGGGCCGCCGCGGCGACATCGGACCTTCGCTACCGTGTCTCGGTGAAGCTGCGCGGGGCGGACTGGGCGCGAGCGCTCACGAAGGAAGTGCCGGGCGACGCCACCTCGGCGAGCTTCTCCGGGCTGATGAACCACGCGGACTACGAGCTGCGGGTAGTGGGCGAGGCCGCGGGTGCGGGCCGACAGGTGGCCGCGAGTGCTGAACGTATGTTCACCCCTGGCTGGGTCCCGGGCGTGGTGATTGACTACCTGCACAAGGATGATCCGGTCTACTGCGTGTCGGGCCAGTACGTGGGGAGCCCGTCCATTGCCAGGCTGGATGACGGCACTCTCGTCGCCAGCCACGACATCTTCGGCCCCGGCACCCAGGACCTGACGCGCGTCTTCCGCTCCGACGACCACGGCGAGACCTGGAGGCACGCCGCCGACTTCCGCAAAGCCTTCTGGGGGAAGCTGTTCGCCCACAGCGGGGAGCTCTACCTGCTGGCCTGTGCCCGCGAGTACGGCGACCTGCTGCTGCGGCGATCGTCCGACGGCGGCTTCACGTGGACGGAGCCGGTCGTCATCGCGCCGGGCACGTACCACAAGGCGCCCGTGCCGGTGATCTCCCACCGCGGAAGGCTCTGGACTTGCGTGGAGCTGCAGACGGGCGGCTGGCCGAGGGGCTTCCAGGCGGTGGTGGTGTCGGTGCCCGAGGACGCGGAGCCCATGGACCCGTCGCGGTGGACGGTGAGCCCCCCGCTGCCCTACGACCCGGCGTGGCTACCCGAGGGCTGGGAGGTGCCGGAGCAGCAGCAGGGGTACCTGGAGGGCAACGCTGTGGTGGACCCGGCGGGCCGATTGCTGAACATCCTGCGGTACAACGTGGCCCCGCACTACCGTAAGGCCGTGGTGCTGGACATCGCGGAGGACGGGCGCAGCCTCGCCTTCAGCCGGGTGATAGACTTCTATGGCGGCATGACGAAGTTCATGATTCGCCGGCACCCACAGACGGGCGTGTACTGGTCGCTGGTTAACCGCGTGACGCGGCCGGGCGCCGCCGGCATGAGGAGCGTGCTGACGCTGGTTTCGTCCACAGACCTGGATCACTGGCAGGTGCGGCGCGACCTGCTGCGCGATGACCGCGAGTGGGCGCCGAGGTACACGGGCTTCCAGTACGTGGACTGGCTCTTCGACGACCCGGACATCATCGTGGCGTCGCGGACCGCCTGGAACGGGGCGCACACCTGCCACGACGCCAACTACCTGACCTTCCACCGCGTGCGAGGCTACGCGAGCGACGAGGGCATGGCGGGGCCCTAGGGAAGCTGACAGGCACGGGGCGGCCGGACGCCGGTCCCCGCAGGGGGGCTGGCGGTTGAACACTCGGTCTGCCACCGGGAGCTGGGACGCATGAAGTACGTCGCGATCTTCCACGCCAACCTGAGCTACGCCTACCTGGTGCCGGACCGGTACGAGTTCGTGATCCGCTCCAGCTACGAGCTCATCCTGGACACCATGCGCGAGCAGTTCCCGGACACGCGCTTCGTGTTCGAGGCGTCGGGCTACACGCTGGACCAGATCGCCGAGCGCACGCCCGACGTGCTCCAGGAGCTGAAGGCGGCAATAGACGGCGGGGAATGCGAGTTCATGGGATCGCCCTACGCCCACCCCATGCTGCCCAACTTCCCCGAGGAGGACGGCGTCTGGGCCACGCGGTTCTCCAACGAGTCCTACGAGAGGCACCTGGGCCTGCGGCCCCGCAGCTTCTGGAATCCCGAGTGCGGCTGGCGTTCCTACGTGCCCCACCAAGCCCTCGCCACCGGCTACAGCAACATCATCGGCGACTTCGAGGCCTACAGCCGGTCGCTGGGGCCGGACGGCGGGCCGCTGCGGCCCGAGATCTACGAGGCCGAGCACAGCGACGCCCAGGGCTTCTATAGCTTCGGGTTCAACTACCCGCTGCCCGGACACGAGCGCGCCATCCACTTTCCCTTCGAGCGCATCCACGGCGTCGAGGACGGCGCGCTGCGCCTGTTCCTGCGGACCGACCGGGTGGCTCAGTTCGGCGTGCGGTTCTTCATGGGTATGGAGGGCTACACGCTGGATCGGTACCTGAGGCTGATCCGCAAGTACTCCGAGCAGCAGCCCGGGGAGCCCGAGGGTGCACTGATCCTCTTCGCCGACGACGCGGAGTACATCGGCACCAACGGCTGGTTCCGCCTCAAGTACCAGAACAAGCCGGACAACGTCTTCGAGCGCACGCCCGATGCGCGCGAGAAGCTGGTCGCCCTGCTCTCGGCCTGCGAGGAGATGGGGGAGTTCATCACCTTCGACGAGGCCTGCAACGACCTGCCGCCCCTGGAAGAGCTGGCGTGCTTCGACGACGACTCGGCCTGGCACGGCGGACGGGCCTCGACGTGGGCGGGCACGCCCATGGCTCGGATCCTGCGCCCGTGGCAGGACCTGGTGCGGGACCGGCTCCACGAGCTGGAGCCGGAGATGAGCGATGAGGCGCGGCGGCTGGCCTGGTTTCACCTGACCTGCTCGTACAACTCCGACGGTCAGTGGCCGCCGACGCTGCCCGACGCGCCGCATATCGTCCACCCCTTCAACTACCGTTACTGCTTCGAGCACTTGCTCAAGGCCGAAGAGGTGGTGGGCGGCGTGTACCGGAGCGCCCTGGAGACCGACCCGCTGGCCACGCTCGAGGATATCCTGGGCCCCCAGCAGGAGCTGGTGCTCGCGAAGGCGGCGGAGCTCGAGGCATCGGGCGAGGCGGAGCAGGTGGAGAGGGCGCGTCGGGCCAGGGCGCTGATAGCCCAGTCCCGCGAGGTCTCGGCCCTGCGCGATCCCGCCCTGCGTGTGCTCTACCCGTCCGAGTATGCGACCAGGGCCGAGGCCCTCGTCGAGGCGCGTCGCCTGGTCGGCGGAGTGCTGATCGAGAAGGTGGACACGGACTTCGGCGAGACCTAGCGGGAGCCGAGACCGCCAAGCGGCCGGGACGGTGCCGGGCGTCCGGCTGACCCGCCGACTCAGCGGCTCGGGAGGAGGCGTCCCATGAGAGAGCAGAAGCCTGGTTGCCTCACGCGCGGGGCGATGGCGGTCCCGCTTCTGTCCCTGTGCTTGTGCCCGTGCTGGGGCCAGGAGGGGCCCGGCGGGCAGGCAGCCCGGAACGAGTGGTACCGCGACTCGGTGGTGAACATCCACTTCGACAACCACTCGTCGCTGCTGGGCCAGGGGCAGACGGTCGAGCAGCTCGTCGAGGCCCTGGGCACGGTGCCCGTCTCGATGATCCAGGTCTCGGCGCAGAGCAACGGCTACGCCACCTACCCCACCAGCGTGGGGCTGAACGACCCTGCGCTGGGCGGCTGGGACACGCTGGCGGTCTTCAAGGAAGTGGCCCGCCGCCTCGACCTCAAGCTGTGCATCTACATGTCGGTGGACCGTCGCCCCCTGGAGCTCAAGGAGCACCCGGAGTTCGCGGCTGTCGGAGCGGACGGCAAGCCCAGCGTGGCCGGTGACCCCATCGTCTGCCAGCGCCCCAACCGCGAGCAGAAGGGTTACCTCTACGAGCGCTTCCTTCCGCAGATCCGCGAGATCATCGCCAAGTACGACCCCGACGGCTTCTGGTTCGACGGTGACTACATCCTCACGCGGCCCTGCTGGTGCGAACGCTGCCTGAGCGAATGGAAGCAGGACACGGGCACGGAGGCGCCGCGCGACCCCGGGGCCCCCGACTGGGACCGGTGGGTTGACTGGCACTACGCCCGCTACCAGGAGTACCTGCGGCTCGTCGCGCAGGCCATTCACGACGCCAGCCCCAAGGCCTTGTACACGAGCAACTGGTCCTGGGCCTGGTCGCCGGAGCCTGCGCCGGACTTCGTGGACACCCTCAGCGGCGACGCGTGGCGGCTGAGCCAGGTGATCGCCGCAACCTCGCGCTGGGGCGCCCAGCAGAAGACGCCCTGGGACATCATGAGCTACGCCACGCCCGAGGGGCGCTCCCTGGCCAGGCAGTACTCGCTGCAGCGGACACTGCAGGAGGGCGCCTTGACCATGGCCGCGGGCGGCGTCTGGTTCGCCTGGACCTTCAGCGGTGGGAAGGTGCCGCCCTGGGGTGTGGAGGTCACGCGCCACATGGCGGACTTCGCGCGGGAGCGTGAGGCGGCCCTGGGGCCCTCGGTCTCCATGGCGCACGTCGCCGTCCTGGACAGCGAGACGGCGTGGCGCGAGAGCGATCGCGGCGGCACCGACCGCCCCGTCTGCGAGGTCGCGCGTTGCCTCCAAGAGGCGCGGTACACGGCGGACATCGTTAACGAGGAGACCTATCGCGCCCACCTCACGCCCTACCAGGTCGTGGTGATGCCGGAGGGGCGCTCCCTCGCGCCTGAGACCCTGGCCGAGCTGCGGCAGTTCGTCGAGGCCGGCGGACTCCTGGTCGTGGCCGGCGAGGCCCTGCGGGGCGATGGCCAGCAGGAAGTCGGGGAAGTGGCCCGGCTGCTGGGCGTGAAGCGCGGCGGCGAGGCCGACGGCAAGCCTGTCTCGCTAACGCTCGGGCAGGCGACCTACATGGTGGTGGGTGTGTGGCCGGTGGAGCCGACGGGCGCGAAGGTGCTGGCGAGCTTCGCCGACGGTCGCCCGGCGCTAACGGCGAACCCGGTCGGGCAGGGAACCGTGGCCTACCTCAGCGCCGCGCGTGTGCCTTACCCCGACGAGGGGCTGTACGGCGCGGCTCTGCGTCTGCTCGGGCGCGGGCCGTCCTACACCGTGGACGGCGTGGGCGATGCGCCCGTCCTGTGCGCCCTGCGGCGCAAGCCGGGCCGGCTAGTCCTGCACCTGTGCAACCTCACGACCCGCGTGAACGGCATCACCTGCGACGTGGACTCCACCGAGTACACCGACTGGAACCCGCCGCTGCGCAACCTGCGCATCTCCCTGGCCCTGGACCGAGAGCCGCGGGGCGTCGTGGCCGTGCCGGCTCCGACCTGCGTCCAGAGCTCCTACGCCGACGGTGTGCTGACGCTGGTGGTGGACATGCTGCAGACCCACGCGGCGGTGCTTATCGAGACGGACGGGGAGCCGGCCACGACGCTGCTTCCTCCCGAGCGCATGGGGCCGGTGGCGAACGCCCACCCGGAAGGCGAGCGTGGCGGGCGAGTCTTCGCCGATGACTTCGAGGGCTACAGGCCCGGCGAGAAGCCTGGCGGCGGCTGGGCGCCCGAGGTGAGTGGCGACACGGCGATAGTCATCACGAACGAGACCGCCGCCGGCCCGGGCGGCCAGTGCCTGAAGATGGTTGACGCGCCGGACTCCAGCTTCTGGCCCTTCCTGCATCGCTCGGTGGCGCCGTATCGGCGCGGGCGGTCGAGGCTCACCTTCGACGTGCGGGTTGACGAGGGGGCCGCGTGCCTGCTGGAGGTCCGCTACGAGGGGAGGGGCCCCGGGCCTTGCGTCCGCTTCGACGGCCAGCAGGGCGTGATCTGGGCCGCCGGCAAGGGGGACCTGGCCAAGCTCACGCCGGGCGCCTGGATGCACGTCGAAGTCGAGTATGTGCTCGGCCTCCCCGATCCCGGCTACAGCCTGACGGTGACGCCCGCCGGTGGCGAGCCCCAGCGCTTCGAGGGCCTTCCCTACGCCAGCGAATGGTTCTTCCGGTGCGATAGCGTGTACTTCGTTGGCGCGGGCACCCAGGCCGGCGTCTTCTACCTGGACAACATTGTGCTGGACCGACTGGCCCAGTAGGCGGGCCGGCAGAGGGGCTCTGACGCTGGGCGCGCGGCCTGTCTGCCCGCGCCGCGCACGGAGGCACAAGCTATGAGCGAGACACGGCAGGCCGAGTACATCGAGGAGAGCGCGGCGCGGCGGAAGGTGGTGGGCAGGTACGACGTGATTGTGGCGGGCGGTGGGATCGCCGGCGTGTCGGCGGCGACGGCGGCCGCCAGGACGGGCGCCAGGACGCTCCTCGTCGAGCGCGAGCCCTTCGCCGGGGGCGTCACCACGGCGTCCGGTGAGCCCTCCATCTGCAACTTCTTCCACAACACCCGCCAGGAGCTGGTCGTGGGCGGCTGCCCGCTGGAGCTGGTCGAGCGCCTGGTGAATCTGGGTGCCGCGAGCAGGAACTGGGACAAGCACCGTGGCCACGTCGTCTTCGATATCGAGCTGGGCAAGCTGGCGATGGACGAGATGCTCGAGGACGCGGGCGTCGAGATCCTCTACGGCACTCTCGTCACCGACGCGATCATGGAGGGCGACCGCATCAGAGGGCTGTACGTGGCGAGCCGGTCGGGCGTGCAGGCCGTGCTCGGCGACTGCATCGTGGACGCCACGGGCGACGCGGACGTGGCGCACTATGCCGGCGTTCCGCTGCGCATGGGCGAGGGGGAGGCCATGCCCCACAGCTTTCTGTTCCGCCTGGGCAACGTGGACCTGGACCGTATGATCGAGTACGTGAAGGAGAACCCCTCGGAGTACGGCTCGGCGAGCGACATCGCCCTCACGCTCGAAGAGGCCGTCGAGTTCTACGAGGACACGGGTATCGTCCAGTTCATGCACCACGGCCACAAGGACATGGAGGCCATCCAGGGCCCGGTACGGCGTGGCGAGTACGAGCGGGAGTGGGGCCCGTACAAGCACATGGACGCCTTCCAGATGCACGGGATCCGCGCGAGCCGGACGCTCGTGGTGAACACGGGCTGGTTCGAGTTGCACGAGCCCGACGGCGCGGCCCTGTCGTGGCACCTGAGGCAGGGGCGGAAGCTGGCCCACCACGTGGCGGCCTTCCTCAGGGACCATTTCCCGGGCTGCGAGGAGGCCTTCGTGCTCTCGACGCCCAACGCTCCGGGCCTGCGCCGGACGCGGTGGCTGGATGTGGACTTCGTCCTCACGCGCGAGCTCTACGACACAGCGCCCAGGCTCGACGACGCGGTGGGGCGCGGCGTCGTCATCCAGAAGCACCCGCTGTACAGGACCGACGAGACCTTCGACGTGCCCCTGCGGGCCCTGATGCCGCGCAAGGTGGAGGGACTGCTGATCGGCAGCGGGCGCAGCGCCTCGGCGGTGCCCTGCGAGCTGCTGCGGACGATGCCGGTGACGATGATCGTGGGGCAGGGCGCGGGGGTGACGGCGGCGGTGGCGGTGCGGGACGGCGCCACGCCGCGCGACGTGGACATCAGCCATGTGCAACAGGAGCTCCGCGCGCAGGGCGTGAGGCTCTAGGCGGGGCCCCGTGCCGCGCCGTCGCACGACCGCCCCCGTGTCGCAGGCAGTGGTCGCCTGCCGCAAGGGCCTAGGTGCCCCGTGCAGCCCTTCCCCGCGCCACCGATCACCCCGCGTGCCGGTAGCGGTGGATGATCTCGTCCTGCAGGGCCGGGCCGAGCGTGACGAAGCGCGCCGAGAAGCCGCCCACGCGGACCATCAGGTTCGGGTAGTCCTCCGGGCACTCGCGCGCCTCGAGCAGACGCGCCACGTCCGTCATGTTCCCCTGGAAGATGTGCCCGCCCAGACGCAGGAAGGTCCTGAGCACGGCCTCGACCGTCTCGGGGCTGGCCCACTGCGGGTCCAGGTCCCACATGCTCGACGCGCCGCCCGTCACGCGTTCCAGGCACAGCGACGTGTGAGACGCGATCGCGGCCGTAAGGCCCTGGGTCATGGCCATGCTCTGCGGGGTGAGGGACTGGGCGATGGGCTTGCCGGCGAAGTCGCCGTAGGCCGTGGCCCCCAGCGCCGCGCCGGCCTCGGGCGCCCACACGAAGGTCATGATGACCGGCTTGGCGCGACCGCCCCAGCGGTTGCGGTAGGACTGGTAGATCCCACACACCTCGCCCAGGACCCGGTCGGTCATGGCGTCGGCCTCCGGATGCTGCTGGCCGTACTTGGGCAGAGCCCGAAGCCGCACGCGCAGGGCCTCGTGGCCGTCGAAGTTGGCGCGCAGGGCGGCGAGCAGCTCCTCGCCCGTGCAGAATCCGTCGTCGAAGACCGCGCCCTTAACCGCGTAGAGGGCGTCGCCGGCGTTGGGGATGCCGAGAGGCGTGAAGCCGTAGTCAGGGTAGCGGGCGCCACCGTCCTGCAGCTCCAGCCCGCGCGCCAGGCAGTCGCCGACCATGCTCGAGAGCAGGTAGGCGGGCCGGTGCGCGGCCATGGACTCCCCGAACAGGTCGACGCGCCGGAAGAGAACCTCGAGTTCGCGACGCAGCTCCGCGGCGAACACGGCGTACAGGTCCTCGAAGCTCGCGTGGGCCGCGAGCGGTGGCAGGTCCACGGCGGCCAAGCGTCGCCCCGTGCGCAGGCATTCGCCACCCGTCAGCGCGAGCTCGACGACCTTGGGCACGTTGTGGTACGCCGCGTAGAGCAGGTCGCTTTGCATGCCCTGTGGGCCGATCTCCATGCAGCCGCCGCAGGTATACATGCTGGCGTCCTCGGCGGGCATCCCGCCGGTCTGCATGGCCGCTATGATGGCCGAGTCGTTCAGAATCAGACCCAGGTTGCCGCCCTCAAGCAGGTAGCGCACTCCCAGCCGCACGAAGCCGTCGGGTGGATCGGCCGGCATGCGCAGGTAGACGGACGGGTGGCTCTGGCCCAGGGCCATGATGGACTCGACCATGATGTGCGAGAGCGGATTGACCGCCGAGGAGCCGTCAGGGTGACAGCCCCCGACCACGATCGTCTCGACCCAGCCGTCGGCGTCCAGGATGCGCTCGTGTAGGCGAACGAAGAGCTCGTCCACCAGCTCGCGAGCGTCGTCAAGCGCCATGGTCCCGGCTTCCAGGTCCCGCTCCAGGTACGGCCAGAGGAAGTAGTCCAGGCGCCCGGGCCCGTTGCCTCCGTGAGGGTTCTCACGCATCACGCCCAGATACTGGAAGTAGAAGCTCTGCACTGCCTCGTGGAAGCTGCGGGCCGGATGGGCGGGCACGCGCTCGCACAGGTCGGCGAGCATCGCCAGGCGCGGGCGCTCGTCATCGCCTGCCTCGGCCAGAGCGGCGCGCAGCGCGGCCACGTGGCGCCTGTTCCAGGCGAGGAGGGCCTCCAGGCGAAGGATCACGCCCCTGTGGAAGTCGCCGGCGCGGTCGCCGGTCGCGGCGTCCAGGGCGCGGCGGTGGTCACCGAGCAAGCCCAGCACGCCGCGCCCCAGGATCCAGTCCCAGTGCCAGGTGACGTGCCCCGGCGCCGCGCCCGGTGTGACCAGGCGCAGCTCGACCAGCTCCTCGTTGTCGGGCAACCGCCGGCGTGTCTCCTCGCAGGCCCAGGGGTTGTAGTCGAGCGGGTTGGCGACGGTGGGCGGCTCGCCGCGGTGGTAGACCATGCCTACCAGCCGCTCTTCGGGGAACAGGTAGACGGGCAGTCTCTCCAGCGCCCAGGCGAGGGCACGGGCCTGCCGCTCGCGGACCGGCAGATCGGCGTAGAGCTCGTGGAAGGCGTGGCTCAGGTCGGTGTGGAAGCGGGCATTGTCCGGTGGCTGGTTGGCGCCCCGTTCGCGTGACGCGGCGGCCATCCGCGCCAGGCGCGCGGACGGCCCAGAGGTCAGGCAGGGGGCGGCGGTTGCCATTGCCTACGTTGCTCCCGCGATAGCGTTGATGTTGCCCTGCGCGCCAGCGCAGGCTCCCGCGTAGGATAGTCCGGCCGCCTGAGGCCGGCAAGTATGGCGCGCCGTCGGGACTCTGGACGCCTCAGGCGGTTCCTGCCGACGAGGAGTCCGCACCGCGCCCGGCGAAGTGCGGCGCCCGGCGGGCGGTGTCCTCAGCGGGACCCCGCGGAAGGCAGGGAGGCAGTGCCATGGACCCTCTGATAGCCGACATCCAGCGCGAGGTCGTCTTCCCCGGTCGGCGGACGGGGATCACGTGGTTCCACCCGAAGGTGGGCTTTCTGCCGGGGGAGCCGCGGGTCGCGGTCATGCTGTGCCAGCAGATCACGGGCAGCGACATCTTCCACGTCGCGCACGAGTCGGTGAGCACCGACGGCGGGCGCACGTGGTCCCCTCCGCGGCCCATCGAGGCGCTGGGACGACGGCCGTTAGGCGGAGGCGTCGAGGAAGGGGTGTGTGACCTGGTGCCCGCTTACCACGCGCCCAGCGGGAAGCTCCTGGCGCTAGGGCACACGGTGAAGTACCGGGACGGGGCGCTGCACGCCGCCGGCGACGACCGATGGACGGTGTGGTCGGTGCGCGACGAGGCCGGCGAATGGACGCCCTGGCGCGTGCTGGCCGTGCACGACCCGCGGATGGACTCGGTGTGCACCGCGGGGTGTGCTCAGCGCCTGACCCTCGAGGACGGGAGCCTACTGCTGCCGGCGAGCTGGGGGCCCCGCGGGCGCAAGGACCGCGCCGTGGGCACGCTGGTGTGCAGCTTCGACGGCGATGAGCTGGGGCTCGTCGAGGCCGGGCCTGAGCTGCGCCTGCCGGTGGACCGAGGCCTGCTCGAGCCCACGGTCGCGCGCCACGGCGGGCGGTTCTTTCTCAGCATCCGCGCCGAGGACGGTCACGGCTACGTCACCAGCAGCGAGGACGGGCTTCGGTGGCACGAGAAAAAGCCCTGGGCCTGGGAGGACGGCGAGCGGCTGACCATGAGCACCACCCAGCAGCGCTGGCTGGTCCACTCGGAGGCACTTTTCCTCGTCTACACCCGGCGGACGGAGGAGAACGTCCACGTCTTCCGCTGGCGGGCGCCGCTCTTCCTGGCCCGCGTGGACACGGACAGGCTTTGCCTGCTGCGGGAGAGCGAGGGGGTCGTGTTCCCGAATCGCGACGACGCGCGGCTGGGCAACTTCATGCCTGTGAGCTACTCGCGCGACGAGGCCTGGGTGACGGTGGGCGAGTGCCTGCCGGAGACGTGGACCGGCGACACGCTGCTGGGCAGGATCGGCTGGGCGCGGCCGAACGCCGTCCTGTCCTGAGGCGGTCCCGGGCGTCAAGTGCGGGCGCGGGAAGGCCGCTCAACCGCCGCAGATCGAGAGACCACACCGAACGCCGGAGGCGGAACCCATGACGACCGAGGGCGAGTTCTTCACCGAGTTCCGCTACAGGCCTGCCCACGGGCTCGGCCCCAGGGAGGGCCTGGCTTGGCGCGACCCGAGCTGCGTGATACGCGTCGGGTCGCTGTTTCACACCTGGTACTCACGCACGGACCGGTGCACCAGCGGCTATGATGCGACGGTCTGGCATGCAACGTCGGAGGACGGGGACCAGTGGGAGGAACGCGCAGAGGCCCTCGCGCGGGGTGGGCCCGGCGAGTGGGACGAGCAGAGCGTCTTCACGCCCAACGTCCTGGTTGCCCAGGGCCGGTACTACCTCTTCTACACCTCCGTCGAGAAGCCCTTCTCGGAGGAGGCCAAGACCGCCATCGGCGCGGCCGTGGCGGACTCGCCCTGCGGCCCGTGGACGAAGCTCGCAGCCAATCCGCTGTTGGTCACGGGGCCCGAGGGCGCGTGGGACAGCCATCGGGTTGATGATGCGTGCCTGATCGTGCGTGGCGGCAGGTACTGGCTGTACTTCAAGGGGCGGCAGATGGGGCTGAGCCCGCGCGAGACGAACATGGGCGTCGCGATCGCCGACCGACCGGAAGGGCCCTATGTGAAGTATGAGGGGAATCCGGTCGTGCGCAGCGGGCATGAGGTGCTGGTGTGGCCCCACGGCGAGGGCGTGGCGGCCCTGATCCAGCCCTGCGGCCCGGAGGGGAGCACGGTGCAGTACAGCCCGGACGGCCTGCACTTCTCGGTCCGGGCGAAGGTCCGGGGTGTGCCACCGGCGCCCGGGGCCTTCCGCCCTGACGCCTTCACCGACCCCGCCTTCGGGGAAGGCATAAGCTGGGGTGTCTGCCAGCACACGGCGGCCAACGGCTGGCCCTACCTGGAGAGGTTCGACTGCGACCTGAAGGCAGGTGGGTAAGTGGTTGCGCACGTTGACACAGAGCGAGGTGTGCAGGGGCGGGCGAGCCCACCGTGTCATCCGCGGCCGAGGCCTTGGCACGGCCCAGACGTGGCTGCGCGGATAATGGGGTCAGGGGCCCGCGGCCCCTGCGGGGTCTGGGGCAGAGCCCCAGGGTGTCTGCAGTCACAGGGTTTCCCTTGACCCGCTTCTCGCTCCATGTCGTCACGAGAAAGCACTTAGGCGGGCGGCTCAGCCCAAGCAAGGAGCGCAATCAGCATGGAAGATCGCGTGCGAGTGGTCATCATCGCCATCGGGGGCTATGGCGCCAACTACGTCCGGGGACTGCTGGAGAAGACCGCCCCGGAGGCCTTCTCGCTGGAGGGGGTCGTGGACCCCTTCGCTGATCGGTCGGCTTGGCTGCCCCGGCTGGCGGAGCTCGGCGTGCCGCGCTACGACCTGCCCGAGGAGTTCTACGGGGAGCACGAGGCCGACCTGGCGCTGATCTCCAGCCCCATCCACTACCACTGCGCCCACACCTGCGCGGCGCTGGCCCACGGCAGCCACGTGCTGTGCGAGAAGCCCATCGCCGGGACGATCCAGGAAGCGCGGCGGATGATCGAGGCGCGGGACGCGGCCGGGCGCTTCGTGTCCATCGGTTACAACTGGTCCTTCAGCCCGGAGACACAGGCGCTGAAGGCTGACATCCTGGCGGGGCGTTTCGGCCGGCCCGTGCGGCTCAAGTGCCTCGGCGTGGGCGCTCGCGACGCGGCCTACTATGGGCGCAATACCTGGGCCGGCGCCGCGCGTTCGGCCTCCGGCGAGTGGATCCTCGACAGCCCGGCCAACAACGCCTTCTCCCACTACCTGCACAATATGCTCTACCTGCTCGGCGACGCTGTGGATCGCAGCGCTCGGCCTGTGGACGTGGTGGCGGAGCTGTACCGTGTCAACGACATCACGAACTTCGATACGGGCATCGTGAGGGTGCACACCGACACGGAGGCAGAGGTGCTGTTCTACACCTCGCAGGCCGTGCCCGGGGGAAGCGGCGTGCGGTTCCTCTTCGAGTTCGAGGAGGGGACGGTGGCCTGGGACGGTGGCAACCGTGACATCCGGGCGCGCGCCGCCGACGGTACGGAGAAGACCTACCCTGTGGACCAGAGCTGGGAGAGGATGATGCGCAAGCTGTGGGATGCTCTGGACAGCGTCAGGACCGGGACGCCTCCCGTGTGCGGGCTTGAGGCCGCCTCCGCCCAGACACTGTGCATCAACGGGATGCACGATTCCGTGCCGGAGGTGGTTGAGTTCCCGTCCGAGCTGGTGCGGGTCAGCGGCCACGGGGAGAAGCGGGTGACCTGGGCTGAGGGCCTGGCGGAGGCGCTCGACGCGAGCTACGAGGCCTGGAAGCTGCCGTCGGAGATGGGCCTGTCCTGGGCGAAGGCGGGCGACGTCGTGGACGTCAGCCGCTACGGTGACTTCCCGGGCGGCGGCCGCTGACCGCCGCCGCGGGGGACCTGCTCGCGCCGTGCTCTCGCCGCGAGGGCAAGCGTGGAGGGTCGCTGGTCGGCTCACGGCGCGGTGCCGCAGTGCCCCGGTGCACCCTAGCCGGCGGGTATCGCGACGTTGAGGCCCTGGTCCACCTGGCCCTGGCTTCGGCTCTCGATCGTCACCTGGCCGGTGAAGACGTTGCCGAAGAGAGCCGCGGCTTGGACGCCTTCGCCGAGGACCACGGCGGGCTTGTTGCGCCAAAAGCGCGAGCCCTGCACGACGACCGAGCCGCCGTTTACCTCGAGGGCGGGCGCGCCCTGGTTGCCCGCGTCCCAGTCGCAGAAGTTGCACTGCGAGAAGGCGGTATGGCCCGAGCCCCCCAGGCGGGCGATGCTCTGTGAGGGCCCCCAGAAGCTGTTGTTCACTAGCTGCAGGACGCCCGAGAAGCCTTCCGTGGTCTCGACCATCGCCTCTGCTCCGGCGCCCCCGACCCACTCACCGTTGGTGATGAGCAGGCCCGCGCGCTGGGTCTGCTCGACCAGCAGGGCCCGCCACGCCCAGTCCGCGGCGATCCCCACGAAGTTGCCGTTGCAGGCGCCCCGGTCCGTCTGGACGAAGTGGTAGCCCACGTGGCAGCCGTAGCTGAAGGTGTTGAGGTGGTACTCCCAGTCGGTGCGGGCGATCCGGAAGGCCGTGCAGTTGTCCCACTGCCACTGGCGAAGGCCGTCCCAGCCGGGCACGCCTTCCTGGGGCGCCCCTTCGACCCCGAGCCTCATCCAGTAGTGGGGGTTGAAGTGCACGTTCTCTACGCGGCCGATGTCCGTGCAGGCGTCTATGCTGACCCCGATATACAGGGGACACCCGAAGACGTTGCGGATGTAGTGCAGCTCGTGGGGCAGCGTGACGTCAATGCCTATATACGGGTTCACCAGCGTCACGTCCATCACGCTCGAGTGCATCCCGTGGCCACGGATGGCCGGCGGGTAGGCCGTGACGTCGGGACAGCGCTGCTCGGGGTAGAAGATCGTGAGGCCGCGCACCGCGGCCGACGGACCCAGCTCGATGAGTGCCGCACCCTCGGCGCTGCCTCGCCCGCCGTAGGCGAGCAGCACGGTGCCCTTCAGGCCCTGGCTGTGGTGCGGGGCCTGCCAGGTGCCGGCCAGGGCAACGCCCAGCGGCACGAACAGGCTTCCCTCGATGCGGTACTGCCCCGCGGGCAGGAACACCTCGTCGCCGGTCTCGCCGGCCTTGTCCAGTGCGGCCTGAAGAGCGGCCGTCGCGTCGGCCTGTCCGTCGGCCACTGCGCCGAAGTCCAGCGGGTTGATGGCGGTCATCAGGTACCAGCCTCCCAGGAACGCAAGCGCCAGGTGCATGAGGCACCCCCCATGTCGGGCCGGCGCGCGCACGACCCGGTCTCGGTGCACGGGAGCCGACGACCATGCACAGGCACCATCGCCGCCCCCCACGTGAGGGCTATTCCGCGCCGGACGGCCAATCCTGCCCGCCGGTGCTAGCCGGGAGCGCTCGGCTCTGCGGGCGTCCGGGGAGGCTCGGGTGCTGTCGGGGGGAAGTGGCTGGACGCAGTCTCCAACCCGGGGGATGGTGGTTATGCGCGAGTTCAGGCTGTTCATCAACGGCGAGTACTGCGACGCCGCGAGCGGCGAGACCTACGACTCGGTGAACCCCGCGACCGGCGAGGTGGTCGCGAGGATCGCCAAGGCAGGGCCCGAGGACGTTGCCCGGGCCTGCGAGGCCGCCCAGGCGGCCTTCGATGGCGAGTGGGGCGCGATGACCAGCAAGGACCGCTCCGCGATCCTGGGCCGCGCGGCGGAGATCCTCAGGAGCCGCCTCGAGGAGTTCGCGCTGCTCGAGACGCTGGACGTGGGCAAGCCGCTTACCGAGGCGCGAAACATAGACGTGCCCGTGGCCGCAACCTACCTGGAGTGGTACGCGGACGTGACCGATGCGGCCGTCGGCGAGACGATCCAGATACCGAACGCCGGGCAGGTGGACTTCTCGCTGTACCAGCCCTACGGCGTGGTGGGGGCGATCGCCCCGTGGAACTTCCCGCTATTCCTGGGGACGCTGAAGATCGGCCCGGCGCTGGCGATGGGCAACTCCGTGGTCCTCAAGCCGGCGAGCATCACGTCCATGACAACGTGCCTGGTGTGCGAGTGCTTCGCGCAGGCAGGGCTGCCGCCGGGCGCGCTCAGCGTGGTGACGGGGCCCGGCGGCGTGGTCGGCGAGGTGCTGGTCACCGACCCGCGCGTCCGGAAGGTCTTCTTCACCGGCTCGACGGAGGTCGGCCGGCGGGTGATCGAGCTGTCGGCACGGAACATAACCGTTACCTCGATGGAGCTGGGCGGCAAGTCGCCCAACATCATCTTTGCCGACGCGGACTTCGACCAGGCGGTAGCCGGCGCCGTGTTCGGCCTCCTGCTGAACAATGGCCAGAACTGCATCGCCGGGACGCGCCTGCTGGTGGAGCGCTCCCTCTACGAGGACCTGTGCGCGGCCGTCGCGGCGAAGCTGGCGTCACTGAAGATCGGCGACCCGCTGGACGAGGCCACGCAGCTTGGGGCCATCGTGTCGCAGGAGCAGTTCGACAAGGTCATGGGCTACATCGAGATCGGTAGGGAAGAGGGAGCCACGGTGGCCTGTGGCGGCAAGGTCCCGGAGGGTGAGGCCTTCAGCCGCGGCTGGTTCATCGAGCCGACGCTCTTCACGGACGCGACCAACGACATGCAGGTCGCCCGGGAGGAGATCTTCGGCCCGGTGCTTGTGGCCATCCCCTTCGAGGACGAGGAGGAGGCGGTGCGCCTCGCCAACGATACGCCCTACGGGCTCGGGTCCGGGGTCTTCACGACCGACGCGGACCGGGTGCAGCGGATGGTGCGGGCGCTGGACTCGGGGACGGTCTATGTGAATACCTACAACCAGGTCTACCCGCAGTCCCCCTTCCCGGGCTGGAAGCAGTCGGGCACCGGCGTGGAGCGCGGGATGCACGGCCTGCTGGAGAACGTGCGGTACAAGAACGTCATCATGGATGTCTCCGGCGAGTCAATCGGCTGGTTCGGCTAGGCCGCAGGGCCGGTCGAGTCGGTTACCCCGTGTCCGCCGCGCCCAGGCCCGTGGGCCCACGGCCCTGGGTCCCCTGCCGCTCCAGCTCGGCGAGGGCGTCGCGCAGGCGCGAGAGCTTGGCCTCGATGAGCGGGCGGTTGAACATGTACCCATAGCCTTCACCGTGGAAGCCCAGGCGGGAGTCGGCGTCCACGAGCGGCAGGGCCTCCTCGCAGTTCCGCTCCTCGTCGCGCAGGATCTCGACGAGGCGCCCGCGCAGGCTCTCCTTCGCCTCGGCGTCCTCGGCCTCATACCACTGGTCGCGCGTCAGGAGGAAGTCCACGACGTTCGCCGCCGAGCGGAACTGGCAGCCACAGACCCGGGCCGCGCCGGCCTCTCGCGCGAGGGCCTCGGCGTCGCCGCCCTGAGCCAGCGGCAGAGCGTCGAGCATGGCTCGCACGCCCTCCCGCCAGCGACCACAGAGCGAGTGGAAGCACGTCAGCACGTGCTCGGCCGTGAAGGGTGACAGCCAGTTGCTCATGTCGTCGCCGTCCACATCGCAGTCGAGCAGCCAGGAGCGCGGGAAGGTCTGGTTGATGCGTTCGAGGACGAAGGGGAAGGCCGGGCCGCGGCTGACCGGGCCGTGGTACTGAACGGGTATGCTGCCGGGGAAGTCCTCGATGGCCTCGGACAGCAGGTTCCAGGCCTCGACCACGCGCGGCGCGGCCTCGGGGCCGAAATGGCGGCTGGCGAGCTGGGCGAGCACCTCGTCCGGGTCCTCGGGTTGCGGGTCCCAGGCCAGGAGGCCGGCCAGCTCGGTGGCCAGGGACGGCATGTTGCCGAAGTTCCAGCAGGTCATCAGGCCCGTGACGCCCGAGGCGGTCAGGGCCTGGAACTTGCGCACGATCCGCTGGAGCACGGGCAGGTAGGGCACGGACCCGTTCTCGTGAGTCGTGCCGATCTGGATCTTGGCGTAGACGCGGCGGCCCCGGGCATGGGCAAAGTCGGCCAGGCCTCGGAACCGGTCCGAGGGCCCCACGATCTTCAGGCTGTACTCGTCGTTCTGGTACGCGAAGCCGCACGCCTCGGTCATGATGCCCCGCTCGAAGTCGCCCATGACGATGACGTCCTCGGGCAGGCGGCGGAGGATGCCCTCCTGCGGGTCGGGCTCGTAGGCCGACCAGCTCCAGTTCCAGGCCATCACCTCGGCGGTGGGGCTCGCGCACCGGACGCCGTCGCGGATGAGTGTCACCACCTCGCCGACGATCTCCTGCGGCTCGCGCTCGGCGCAGCGGGGGCACAGGATGCCCTTCGCCACGTACTCGGACTTGGGCAGAGCGCCCGGGCGGGTCGGCACGTGGCAATAGCAGTGCGTGGGATACTCCGAGGCCGTGATGAGGATGACGCCGCCCAGCTCCGGCGCGTGCTCGAAGACGTACCTCATGCCGTCGTGCAGGAAGTCGCGGACGCGGGGGATGGACGTGCACAGGCAGTTGCGGTCGAAGTAGCCCACATAGGACCCCCGGCACTCGGGGTAGCGCTCCCACAGGGGGCTGTCCACCGGGAACCCGAGGGGCTCGTTGAAGAACAGGTAGACCGAGATCCCGTAGCGGGCGGCCCGCTCGCACAGGCGACGCAGCCCGCCGAGGATCTCGTCAGCGCGCTCGCCGAACTCAGGGAAGGCGTCCGTGCGCGAGTAGGCGCACAGGCCGCCGCGGACCCAGACGCCGTTCATGCCGTGGTGGGCGAGGCGTGAGAGCAGGTTGTCGTGGTAGAAGGCGTCAGGTCCCGCGTCCGAGTGGGTCCAGCCCGTGTAGGTGAGCGGCTTGTCGGGCGTGCCCGCGCCGAAGGGTGGGCCGGACAGGCCGACGGTCTCCTCGGTGATGAAGGTGGAGAAGGGCGATCGGTGGATGCGTCGCTGGAAGAGCGGCGAGCGGAGGTGGATGCCCTGGGGCAGGTAGGGAGCGCGCCGGGTGCGCATCGTGTCCTCGATGAACACGAAGGCCTGGAAGAGACCGGCCGGCGTGGCCGCCGAGACGAGGACCTCGCTAGGCCCGACCATCACGCAGTGCGTCTCGGGCCCTCGTTCCCCGAGCTCCGGGTTCAGCCTGACCATGATGGCCGGGCCGCCCAGCGGACCCGAGCCTAGCTTCACGCCCATGGCACGATCCAGGAAGTCCACAAAGTCTCGGATCGCGATTCCGGTAGTGGGATCATCGAGGGCGCAGAGGAGGTGCCAGGAGTCGGCGACGACCGTCTCGCCGGGTCGCGGCTCGACGCCCTCCAGACGAAGCTGCCGGTCGTGGACCGCCTGCGTGAGGTCCGCGTAGAAGGGAAACTCGTCCACCAGTCGCATCGGGCGATCGCCTCCAGGCTTGGCCTAGGGCTCGCGCGGCCGCGCCGTGCTCTCCCGGGGGCCCCTTCGCCGCGACGGGTGCCTGCACCTGTCGCCGCGCCGGCGGCCGTCCGTCTGGTCCCTGCCTGGCCCGCGGCTCACCGGCCGCGCAGGCAGGTCCGAAGCCGTCCGCACCGAACTGGTCGCGCGGTGATCCCCTTGAGTCGTATCGCGGGCGTCAGAGGCTATCCGGAGGGCTTCGCCGAGCCACGCAATGCCTACAGGGAGGAGCTGCGGTCGCCGCTGCACGGCCAGTGCGTGGTGCGCACCGATGCCCGCGCGCCCGCCGGCGCGGTGATCCTCGGGGCGGACTGGCGGCTCGTGCTGCCGGCCGAGGCCGACGACCAGCTCCGCACGGCTGCCGCCGACTTCGCCAGGTTCATGGCAGTGGCGATGGCGTGCCCTCTGCAAGTGGCCCAGGCGGACCCGGGGTCGGCCGGCCCCGAGGACAGGGCCGTCGTGCTGGCCCTGACGCCGCATCAGCTTAGGACGCCCGAGAGCTACGTGATCCACGCCGGCCCCGAGCGCGTCCTCCTGCGCGGGGCCGATGCCACGGGCCTGCAGTACGCCCTCTACGACCTCGAGGAGCGGATGGCGAGCGCGGGCGGGCCCTTCCTCGAACCCTGTCGTCTTCTGCGCCACCCCTGGCTCGAGAACCGCCTGCTGCGGTCCTTCTTCTCGCCCTACTACAGGAACGAGCTGCTGAGCAACGAGGACTACTACCCCGAGGAGTACCTGAATCGCCTCGCCCACCACCGAATCAACGGCGTCTGGCTGCACGTGAAGCTGCGCGACATCGTCCCCTCGGCCGTCTTCCCGGAGTTCGGGCAGGACGCGGAGGCGGCGCTGCCCAGGCTAAGGGCGCTCGTCGAGCGGGCCGCCCGGTACGGCATCCGGGTGTTCCTTTACCTGAACGAGCCTCGCAATCTGCCGGAGGCGTCTCCCTTCTGGCGGGCGCACCCGCACCTGCGGGGCGCGCCGTCGGCCTCCGTCATGGACGACGAGCCCTCGACCTTCGCACTGTGCACCAGCCGGCCCGAGACGCTGGCGTTCCTGCGCGATAGCTCACGACGGCTGTTCACCGACGTGCCCGGCCTCGGCGGCGTGTTCCTCATCACGGCCTCCGAGCACCACACCCATTGCTTCTCGCACACGCGGGCCCAGGGCGACCCGCCCTACGAGCAACTGGCCTGCCCCCGCTGCCGCGAGCGACGCCCTGTCGAGGTCGTGGTGGAGACGGTACGGGCGATAGCGGAGGGGGTCCACGAGGCCGCGCCCGGTGCCACGGTGATCGCCTGGAACTGGTCCTGGGAGGGCCTTTACGGGCGCGAGGCGGAGCACGAGATCATCCGGTCGCTGCCGCCCGACGTGGTCTACATGGCGGACTTCGAGCGCGGCGACGTGAAGACCATCCTCGGGCGGCGCGTGCCCATAGACGAGTATGCGCTGAGCCTCGTCGGGCCGTCGGAGCGCTTCCGGGCGGCGAACGCCGTGGCGCGCGAGGGCGGCCGTCCGGTGTACGCCAAGCTGCAGTTTGTCAACACCCACGAGCTGGCCAACATCCCGTACCTGCCGCTGCCCGGCGTGGTGTATGAGAAGTTCGCGGGCCTGCGGGAGGCCGGCGCCGCCGGGATCCTCGGCTGCTGGATCTTCGGCAACTACCCGGGCCTGATCACTGACCTTGCCGGGCGGCTGTATCTGGAGCCCTTCGACGGCGACCGCGCCGGCGCGCTGGCCGAGCTGGCGCGGCTGTACTTCGGCCCGGAGGCCGTCCCCGACGTGCTGGTGGCCTGGGAGTGCTTCGCCGAGGCGTGGGACTACTATCCCTTCCACATCCCGATTCTCTACAGCGGGCCACAGGTGAAGGGCCCGGCCTTCCCCTGGTTCCTCGAGCCGATCCACGAGCCGGTCCCGCCGAATTGGCGCGACAACCAGCCGCCCGGTGACAACCTGGTGCAGCTTATCCCGGACCACGACGCGCTGTGGTTCGACCGCGCGCTGGGCGAGCTCCTCGCGGCGTGGGAGCGCGGGCTGCTGGCCCTGGAGAGCGCCTTCGACAGAATCGCCGAGCCCACGCGGCGGCAGTACCTGGAGTACGGCGTCGCCCGCTGTGCGTACCACCAGATCGTCAGCCTGCGCAACACGGTGCGGTTCTACGTCGAGCGCGAGTTCCTGCTGCGCTCGCCCAGCGAGGAAGAGAGGCGGGCGATCCTGGCGCGCCTGCGGGGGCATATCGAGGCGGAGATCGAGAACGCCGAGGCCTGCCTGCCCTACGTCGAGGCCGACTCCCGCCTGGGCTGGCATTCGGAGTGCTTCATGTACCAGTTCACGCCCGAGGAGATACGGGAGCGCGTGGCTGCGCTGCGCGAGATGGCTGAGGTGACCATCCCGGGCTGGCTGGAGGCGGGCACGGGGCTTGTGGCCGTGCAGGAATACTCCGAGCCGCTCACGGACGCGGCCTACGAGCGCCTGCGAGAGCACCTGCACGGGGTGGACCTGAGGAAGGGTATCTACCCCCGTTGATGAAGGGATGACAACGACCTACCCAGGGAGGCGAAGACAATGTCCGGCGTTGCGATACCCACCAGCGAGTTCGCGGAGCGCATCGGCAAGGTGCAGGAGGCCCTGAAGGAGCAGGGGCTGGATGCGCTGCTGGTGCACTCTAACGAGGCGGACCTGGCCAACGTTCGCTATCTGTCCAACTACTGGCCGATCTTCGAGACGGCCGGGATCCTGGTCCCGCCCGAGGGCGAGGCCATCCAGATCATCGGCCCCGAGAGCGAGACCTTCGCCCGCGACCGCAGCAACCTGAGCAAGGTGTGCAAGATCCTCGAGTACCGCGAGTCGGCCGAGCCGGGCTATCCGGAGCTGGAGCTGGACACCTTCGGCTCGATCTTCGCCGAGCTGGGGATCACGCCCAGGCGAATCGGGATCGCGGGCATGTCCATCCTGCCCGTGACGATCTACCAGGCGCTGAGGGCGAGCGCACCGGACGCCGAGATCGTCAAGGCCGACGATGTCGTCGTGAACCTGCGCGTGCGCAAGAGCCCGGCCGAGCTGGCCTGCATGCGCGAGGCCTTCCGCATCTCGGAGGTGGCGCTGGAGGTCGTGCTCGCGGAGATCAGGCCCGGGATGACGGAGCTGCAGGCCGTGGGCATCGCGCAGCGGGCCATGTACGAGAACGGCGCCGAGTACGAGGGGCACCCGACCTACGTCCTCTCCGGCGTGAACAGCACTCACGCCATCGGCCGCCCGGCCCATCGCGTGCTCCAGAGGGGCGACTACGTGCAGCTCAACATCGGGGCGCGCGTGGCGGGCTACTCGTCCAGCGTGGGGCGCCCCCTGTGCCTGGGCAAGATGACGGCCGAGATGCGGCGGCTCACGGAAGTCGGGCTGGACGCGCACTACAAGACGCAGGAGTGGATGCAGGTCGGCCTCCCGGCGAAGGAGGTCGTGGCGCGCTTTTACGACTTCGTGCGCGAGGCCGGCTGCGGCGAGAACCTGCTCTACGGCCCGTGCCACGGGATCGGGCTCATGGAGGTCGAGCGGCCCTGGATGGAGAGCGATTCCGAGTACCCGCTGCAGGAGAACATGACCTTCCAGGTGGACACTTTCCTCTACGCGCAGGACTTCGGGCTGCGCTGGGAGAACGGTGTGCGCGTGGCCGAGGGCGGCGTCGAGCGCCTCTCGGACGCGCGGATGGAAGTCATCGAGCTTGACGTCTAGGAGATGGGATCAGCCGTGGCCAGCCAGCCAACGGTCGTGTTCGGCTTCGACTGCGAGACCGACGTCGGCAGCTTCTACCACACTTACCGCGGGGTGCGGGAGGGGACGCCCCTGCTGCTCGACCTGCTGGCGAGCAAGGGTGTGGACGCGACCTTCTTCTTCACCGGCGCGGCGGCGCGCGAGGACCCCGAGGCCGTGGCGGCTGCCAGGGACGCGGGGTTCGAGATCGGCTGCCACTCCCTGTACCACGAGACGGTGGGCGACCCGCTCTTCCCGGTGCCCGGCGTCACGCCCCTGCTGCCCGAGGAGGTCCCGCACCGGCTCCGCGTGGCGCACGAGTGGGTCGCGGAGGTGGCGGGGGTCGAGCCCGTGTCCTTCCGCTGCCCGCGGCTGTTCGGCGGCACGGGGGTGATGAACGCGCTCGAGGAGATGGGGTACCTCGCGGACGCCAGCTACCCGATGTACTTCTACCGGGAGAGGCTGGTGCCCTACCATCCCAGCGCCGAGGACTGGACGCAGGAGGGTGACCTGCGGATCGTCGAGATCCCGAACTTTGCCGACATGGCCATGGAGAGCCACGACGAGTACGGGCGCGACAGGGACCAGTGGCCGCTGTTCAGGACCGAGGGCGCGGACGCGCTGCTGGCGCATATTGACAGCTTCGTGGGCTTCGTCGCGGCCCGAGGACTTCCCGCGGTGCTGTGCTTCTACTTCCATCCCTGGGAGTTCGTGACCCAGCCCGACAGGATGCACATCAGCGAGGGCTTCGCGGTGCCCGACCCCTTCATCGTGCAGAATTGCGGGCCGCACGCGCTCGAGCAATTCGGCCTGCTGGTCGAGGGCCTGCAGGCCAGGGGGGCCCGCTTTCTCACTTGCGCGGAGGTGGCTGCCGAGACGCCGTGAGGGAGCCCCGCGCCGGGAAACACGACGGCCTGGCCTCGCAAGGCCAGGCCGTCCGCTTTGGTCTGAGGTGGTGGTGCCGCAGGGCGCCAGCCTGAGGCACGACCGCTAGAGGATCTCGTCCGCCGTGATATCCCACTCGGCGAAGTCCGGGTCCACCATCCGCTTGTGCTCGTCCAGCCCGTCCATCTCCTCGACGTCCGCGGCCTCCATCTCCCATCCCAGCGCCCCCAGGTTGTCGCGCAGGTGCGGCTCCGAGCTGGCCTTGGGTATCACCACGCAGCCCCTCTGCAGTAGCCAGCGCAGCGACGCCTGGGCCGCTGTCTTGCCGTACCTGCCGGCGATCGCGGTGACCACGGGGTGGCGCAGGATCTCCCCGCGGCACAGAGGCGAGTAGGCCTCCAGGACGATGTCGTGGGCGAGGCAGAACTCGAGCAGCTCGCGCTGGTACAGCAGCGGGTGGAACTCGACCTGGTTGACCGTGATCGGAATCTCACTGACCTCCATGGCCTTCTCCAGGTGCCTGATCGAGCAGTTGCTCACCCCGATGCTGCGGACCTTGCCCTCGTCCACGAGCTGCTTCATGGCCGCGAGGCTGTCGGCCATCGGCACCTTCTTGTTGGGCCAGTGGATGAGCAGCAGGTCCAGGTAGTCCATCTCTAGCTGCTCGAGCGACAGGTTGCCGATGTGGAGCAGCTTCTCCGGCTCGAGGTGGATGGGCGGCACCTTGGTGGTGACGAAGAGCCGCGATCGGTCGTGCTCCACCTGGGCCAGCCCCTGCGCGATCTGCTGGTGGTTGCCGTACCAGAAGGCGCTGTCAATGTGGTCGTAGCCGAGCCTCAGGGCGATCGGCACCGCGCGCACGCAGGCGTCGCCCGTCAGCTCCCAGGTCCCCAGGCCGAGGACCGGGATGTCGTAGCCGCTACTGAGCTTCACGGTCGGGATAGCCATGTTCATCACCTCTTGCGGGGGAACGGGAATTCGACGTCAGGGCGCGGACACCTTCCGCGCCAGGCGGCCGGGCCCGGCGGCAACGCCCCGGTCACCGGTCGGCAAGCTCACGAAGCAGCCCCATCGCGGTCTCGGTCCACTGGCCCTCGGTGCCGGGCGCGGCCATCGAGTTGGTGCCCAGCTCCGTCTCATAGCTGCCCTCCTGCAGGGCCTTGTCCGTCGGGATGTAGCCCACCCAGTCGTTGGCGAGCTCGACGACCATCGTCCGCGCGAAGGGCGACTGGCGCTTGATGGCCAGCCCGATCTCGACGAACACCTCGCCCGGCAGGCCCACGATCGCCAGATCGCCGATGCGCAGCGCCTGGACCTGGACGGGCCATTCCAGCGGCTTGGCGTCCACTCGCGAGCGCTCCAGGGCGTACATCCACTCGGCGTTCCCCGGCTGCGCCGGCCCGGCCAGCAGCTCCTCCATCCGCGCGCGCTGCTCGTCGCTCAGCTCCCGCCGCCGGAAGCTAGGGTAGGCACTGGCGACGCCAAGCGTCACATCCCCCGACCAGCCGCGGATCTGGTTCCAGGCCCGGTAGGCCTCCGCGGCGATCACGTTACCCACTCGCCGCGCTTGGTGGAAGGGGTCGGGGTACTCGGGCGCCGCGCGGGTGAAGTCGCAGTTGTTGATGTCGCCGCAGCACCCGTTGGCAAGCACGGCCAGGAAGTCCCGGCCCCACATCCGCGGCAGGGCCCGACAGGCGTGCCCGAAGTAGTCCGCGCTGATGCTGTTCGAGTAGGGGCCGCCCACGTAGTGCAGCGAGTAGTTCATGATGGCGGCGGCCGGCGCGCCGTCCGGCGTCATGGCCGCCAGCAGACCCACCTCGGGGTCCGTCGGGCCCGCGGGCCGGACCGCCTCGGGGTTGAGGTAGCCCGGGTTCATTCGCACTGTGCCGTCCCTCATGTGCCACCGGCGGTTGTGGCACTCGCCCGGCTCCGACCCCGAGTTGTGGCCCACCACGACGGGCTGGAGGTTCAGTTGAGCCAGGCGGACCGCGTCGGCGATCTTGTCCGTCATCCAGTCCATGTAGCCCTCGTCCACCTCCGTGTTGAAGACGGTGATCGTGGCCGGGCCATAGTGCGTGTGCGTGGCGCTGATCATCATGCTCTCGGCCGGGATCCCCGTGAGCTCGGCCGCCCGCGCCTTGGCGCGCCGCGTGTGCTCCTCCCACAGGCAGATCACGTCGCAGACGACGAAGGCCGCCGTCTGGTCGCCTGCCTCGAAGACGATGGCCTTGGCCTGGATGGGGTCGGCGGTGGTCTCCGCGATGCGGTCGCTGAAGTAGCCGGGGATGCTGACGCCGAGCTGCGGCGTGATATCGCTTACGGCGGTGCCTAGACGAAGGCTGGGCATGGGCTTGGTCCTCCTGGGCTGCGTGTCCTGGCCTGGGGTTCGGCGTTCGCTGCGGCGCTCCTCCGCAGGACACCAGCCCGGGCGCGGGAAGTAGCCCGAGGCTGCGCAGAAAGCGCCGGAGAAGCAGCACTGCGCAGCGTAGTAGTG
>CAZSOQ010000023.1:0-33963 GCA_964608495.1 uncultured Armatimonadia bacterium
TATTCTACTCGGATCCTCTCACTCCACCCGGTCTGATTTCAGGGGGCTAGGTCAGAAGCCCTTACCCCACTCCGCTGTCGAAGTCGGGTTAGCTGGGCTTCAGGACGAGGTGTTTCCTCTCCTCGCCCTTGGCGCATTCCTCGGCCACTGCGTCGAGGTTGCTGCGTACCAGCTCGACGGCGGCGCGGACAGTCTCGACCCTGACGACGACGCACAGGATTCTCCTCAGCAGTCGGGGCAGGTTGGGACCGAAGCGGGCGTTGACCCAGACATCCAGCCCGTCGAGGGCCCTGAGCGACTCCTGTGCCTTCCTCGGGTCGCCGTGCCTCATCCTTCCGTCTCCCCCGTACTTCGAGTTCTCACGGCGCTCCACGAACCGTACTTCGCCATCGGCGAATTCGTACACGTCGAAGTAGCGCGCCATTCCCGCATGATCATCGTTGATCAGAGTCTCGCCGTCATTGGTGCTGAAGGCTACGAGCAGTCTTATAGAGCTCCCTCCAGTATGCGCACGTCAATAGGCTCTCCCATATCCCCCGGAACTGCAAACAGCCACAGGCTGCCGCTCCTGACGAGGCCGCGCTGAGGGGCAGCATTGCCCGCGGATGGCCGCATACCTCCCCACGCGATTCTGCGCGCCCGTCGTGCCGACCACGGCCATCCTGCTGCGTAGGCTGTCCCCTCTGGGCAGTACTCGCGCCGACGCTCCCAGAGCACCGACTGGCCCCGCCTGTGCCCGCCCGGCGGCAGACGCCGGACACAACAGCCGCCTCAGCCCTTCTCTAACGCACCTACACCGACTGCGGCGCAAGGCCGGGTACAGTCCTCCTCGCGGTCTCGGCCGGCGCTGGCGCGCGGGAATGGCGCAGTGGCCTGCAGGGCATGGCTGTCGCGTCTGACGACGGTGGCCGCCTCGCCGACAAGGGCGTTGACTACTCACGGCCCCCTGGTAGCAGCCGGGAGCGCTGGCGACGCTCCCCTCAGCTCGGCAAGCGTGCACCCGCCCCACGGGACGACGCAGTGCCGGGGCTAGGCGTGACTCGTGCGCCGCGGAAGCCTGCTGTCGGTTTCGACCAGCCGCTCCATCAGGCGAATCAGCAGCTCCTTCTTGAGGTCCTGACTCGCGGGATCCTTCCAGAGGTTGTTGAGCTCACCCGGGTCTTCCTGCAGATCAAACAGCTCGCCGTACCGCTGCCCCGGATACGCGGTGATCTTGTGGCGTTGCGTGATGAGCGTCCGCAGTCGCAGGCCGAGGTAGTCCTCGTCGTTCTCCACCACCACGCTGTCCTGGGAGGCGCTCGCCTCGCCCTGAAGCTGGGGCGCGAAGGAGATCCCCGGCCACGGCGGGAGCTGGTTGTCCGTCTCCGGCTCGCCGGGCACCAGCCCTTCGGGCACGGGCACCCCCGCCAGGTCGAGGATTGTCGGGGCGAAGTCCAGGTAGCTGACCAGCCCCTCGCTCGTGACGCCCTGCGGGATCAGCCCAGGGCAGCTCCACAGGAAGGGCATGTGTAGTAGCCCGTTCATGTGGAAGGGCCCCTTGTTGATGATCCAGTGGTCTCCCATCATGTCGCCGTGGTCAGACAGGAAGCACACCACCGTGCTTTCCCGCAGCCCCAGCTGCTCGAGCGCGTCCAGCACCCGCCCCACGTTGTGGTCCGCGTGCGAGACCATGCCATACGTCAGCGCCAGGATCTCCCGGAGCTGCTCGTCGGCCATCTTCGTCGGCCCGAACCGCCCGCTCAGCGGCATCCCCTCCTCGTAGATGCCCCGGTAGAAGGGCGGCAGTGTGTCAAGCTCACCGGCTCGCCTGCTGGGCATCACCACGTCCGCCGGGTCGTACATGCTCGCCCACGGCTCCGGCGGACAGTAGGGGTGGTGCGGATCGGGGAAGGAGCACCACGCGAAGAAGGGCTCGTCCTGGGGCCGCTTCTCCAGGAACTCGATGGTACGGTCCGCTACCCAGGTGTTGTAGTGCAGCTCCTCGGGGATCGCGCAGTGCCACGCCTGCTCGGCCCTGTGGGGCGTGGGCCTGCCGGCCTCGGCCGGCCATAGCTTGGCGGCCTCGGGGTTCCTGTTCAGCAGCCACCGCCGGTAGTCCCCGGTCGTGCCCGGCCCATGCCCGACGCTCACCTCAACTGTCTGGAATCCGTAGTAGGGCGTGGGGACTGCTTTCAGCGCCCCGTTGTTCCAAAAGGTGTAGGACTCGGCCCATTCCTCCGGGTCTAGAGTGGCCGGATCCACCGCACGGGGCGTCTGGAAGGGCTGAAGGTGCAGCTTCCCCACCGAGTGCGTGCGGTATCCCGCCCCTGCCAGAGCCTGCAGGATGCTCGGGTGCCGCTCGTCCAGGCGGATGCCGTTGGTCCGCACCTCGTGTCCCCGCGGTGTGAGGCCGGTGAAGAGCGTCGCCCGCGACGGCATGCACAGGGGGTTGTTGCAGTAGGCCCGCGTGAACCTCATGCCGCTCGCGGCGAGTCGGTCCAGGTTCGGTGTCCGGATGACGGGATTGCCGGAACACCCCATGTGGTCCACGCGCATCTGATCGGTGATGATGGCCAGGAAGCTCAGGCGCTCAGGCATGGTTGCCCTCCTTCGGAGTGTCGTGCCAGGGCCCTGCCGGGGCCGACCCGCTCCGGGGACCACCGGACCCCGACCCCACGGGTCGAGTCCTGCTCCGGCCCCCTGACGGCGCAACGGAGCCTGTAGGATATCCCGCTTCGCCCGCCTTTACCACACGTAGGCCCCGAACTCACAGGGCCCGAGCTCGACCAGCGCCTCGCCGCCGTCCAGTCTTGGCGTCGGCCCGAACAGCGCCCGCGCCTTCGCCACGCCCTCCCCCGAGATCCTCGCCGCGTGGCTGCTCTCCCGGTCGTAGTTGATGAGGCCGGCCAAGCGCCCCTTCGCGGACCTCCACTCCCACCACCGCAGCGGCGACAGCTCGTTCCGCTGGGTCACCATCACCGTCCTGCCGTCCACGCGCACGGCCCGACCCTCGCCCGCGTCTCCCTGGATCCTGACGTCGGCCGCCCGCTGGCCGCCCAGGATGTAGGGCTCCAGCTCCCGGATCTCCTCCATGCTGCGCCGCAGAGCCTGCAGGTACTGCCCGTCCAGGGACTCGATGCCCACCCACAGGATCGCGCCTCGCCCGCCGCTCAGGGCCGTGGCCAACATGTTCAGCCGCACATCGTCGGGCAGGGGGAAGACCTGCTCGACGGCCAGGTCCGAGGCCAGCAGGAAGGGCAGCACGGGAGCCGTGGTGTTCTCGCAGGTCGAGCGGATCTGCTGCTCGTAGGTCGTGCCCACCACGTAGATCATCGGCGCGTGGATAACCACTTCCGGCTCGAAGAGCCTGATGTCCATCCCGCGCCTGGCCGTGTAGTCCAGGTAAGCGGGTCCGCAGATTCCCACGCGGACCTCGGGGTCCACCTCGTGGATCGCCGCGGCGTGATTCTTGACGATCCGTGCGTTCTGCTCGCTCCGGAATCGCCCCCACAGGTCGCCCGGCAGCCGCTGCAGGTCCGCAGGGGCCATCGCCGCCACTTCCTCCTCCGACTTCCCGGCGAACCTGGCGAAGGCCGCGCGGCACCGCGGGCAGAAGCAGCAATCGAAGTAGGGCGGCTCGTAGTTGATGATGAGCGTTTTCAGCCCCGAGGCCAGGGCCCTGCGGTAGAGGGCGACCTGCTGCTCCCACCACGGCTCCCAACGCTGGGCCTGCAGCTCCGGGCACAGCAGCGACTTCGATATCTCCCCGTCCTGGAAGACCAGCCGCTGGTCCTCTTCGCCCGAGCCGCCGTAGCCGTTCCAGTTCCAGGCCCAGAGGAAGAGCCCGGCCTGCTCCAGCTCCCGGTCCACGAAGGCATAGTCGGGCTGGTAGTGGGTCAGGGAGAGGCCGCCCCGGATGCCGGCGTAGTACAGGTAGTCCAGGACCCGCCGCCGTCCCTCCGCCGTCGGGTACCGCAGGGCCCCGGTGTGCTGGGCGTACAGGTCAAAGCCGGGCACCGGCTCGAGAGCCTCGCCCTGCCTGGCCACCAGCTTGGCCGGGATGCTGTGCTCGGGCCCGAGCTGCCCGCCCGTCTCCAGTCGCCAGCGCCACTCGAACTCCCGCGGGCAGCCGTCCGTCGGCTCGACGTACACGTAGTGGTACTGCGTCCACGCCGGGCCCGTGGTGCCCATCGCCTCCCGCAGTTTTGCCTCCTGTAGCGGCAGTCGCCATCGCAACATCCGCCCGCCCGCTCCCTCCACCGCCTCGGGCGTGATCCGCACAGGCTCCGGCATCGGCGACCGGCCCCGCACCACCGTCCCGTCCACGCTCAACCCCGGCGGCGCCTCGATCACCAGATGGGGGTCCTTCACCTCGTCCTTCCTGCCCCAGAAGAACACGCCGACCGGGTTCACCGACCCCTCCAGCAGGTACAGCGTGTTGTCCGGCCTCCTCTGCGCCGGATACCACCACATCTGCAGGGGCCAGGCGTCGTCGGCCGGCGGCCGGCGCTGGCCCAACTGCTCCGCGCGCGCGGCCTCGTCGGGAGCCAGCTCCTCGACGACAATGTCGTCGAACCAGGCGTACCCGGTGCCCTCCCACAGCTTGCACTGCAGTCTGAGCCACGTTGCCTCCGGGCCGGTGGAGAAGGTGATGGTATGGGTCCGCCAGTCCTCGGTGCCGCTGAGGAAGGGCGTGTGCTGCCAGTGGGCAGGGTCCTCGAAGCCGTCCTCGTAGGCGATGAGGTACACCTTGGCGCCCGCGGTCACCTGGGCCATCATTACGCGCACGCTGAGGCGGTACCAGGTCGAGCCCCTGACCGCGACACGCTTGACGCAGGTCCAGGTGGCCCGAGCCGTTGCGTCTTCCGCGATGCTCAGGCGGATCGAGTGCCCGGAAGGGGGCGGTTCCTGGGCGTCCCAGGCGCCCGAGCAGTCCCCACGGCTCTGGACGAAGGCCCAGTCCGCGGGCTTGCCCTCGGCCCCGGTCTCGAAGTCCTCCTGGAACACCGGCGCTCCGACCGCGAGCCCCGCCGTCGCGGCCGCCGCGGCCATGGCGATCCAGCGCATGGTCCGCACCTCCGTGAGATGCCCGAGCACCGGCCCTCACCCGCACGTTGTCCCGTCTACTCCGGGAACCAGCCCTTCAGGAAGCTCTCGAGAGTGCCCTCGTACTCGGCCTCCGCCAGGAACTCCACGCCCTGCTGGTTGCCCCACGAGTAGTAGATGACCACCTTGCCCCGGAACTCGCACAGGTCCATGTCCGAGTTGTTGAGATTCACCGCCCCCGCGATCCGCTCGCGCTGCTCCGCGGTCAGGGCCGGATTCGCTATCCTCTTGTCCTCGTCCGAGAAGCGCAGGATGGGGTTGAGCGGGCTGCTCTCCCACCGCGCCAGGTCCGGCGACCGCACGATGTGCGGCTCATAGGTCGGCCCCGGCCGCGCCTCCAGGTAGATCATGTAGTAGAACCCATCCAGGTACCTAAGCGCCGGACAGGCGGTGTACCGGTCCTTCGAGAACACGCATTCCTCGGGCAGCAGGTGCCATGTCAACAGGTCCCGCGATTCGGCGAAACGCATCGTGAATCGCGCTCCCACCACCTCCGGCGGCTCGCCCACCTCGAAGGCCATCACGTAGCGATCCGGTCCCTTGCACACGGAGGTGTTGTAGACACCCCACCCGGGGAGCACGAGGGCCGGCTTGTCCTGCCAGTGTTCCAGGTCTTGCGACCAGAACACCTGGATCCGCGACTCCCCCCAGTGGGTGACCGTGTAGACGTAGACTGTCCCGTCTTCCTCGTAGGCGCTACCCAGGTGGTAGCCGGCGGCGAAAGGCGGGGTCGCCTGCCCCATCGCCACGTCCACCAGCCGTGAGTAGGAGTCGCCCGTGGTATTGGGCTTGTAGTTGGCGCGCACGTACTCGTACCGGTACAGCCGGCCGTTGAGGACGAGCGGCGTCGTCTCGACCATATCGCAGTCCAGGGTTCCCAGCTTGCGGATGACGGGTCTGCCCGCAGCCATGTCGTCACCTCCGGGGGCCGCGCAGGCCAGTCCCAGGCTCATCGCGGCGACCAGGATGGCAGGATTCCTCATCGGCCGTGCCCCTTGTGCCCACGCGGCTCCTCTGCCGCCGTGGTCCGCCCACCGGCCCGGCTTGGCCGAGCTTCGCCGCACGCCCTTGCCTCACCTGCCGACCACGCGCTCGGGGCCCCGTCGCCGCGGCCGAAGGTCCGCCGCGTAGGGGTGGCGAAAGCCCCGTGGAACGCACTGCTCGGCCCCTACAGCCGCCCTGACCGGAGGGATTCGCCATGGACACCATGCTCGCGGCCGTGCTGCATGACTTCAACGACCTGCGCCTGGAGCAAGTCCCGGTGCCCCGCGCCGAGGGCTTCGGTGAGGTCGTGGTCCGCGTCAAGGCCTGCGGCATCTGCCTGACCGACTACAAGGCCTTCCGCGGCATACGCACCAATGTCACCTTCCCGTCCATCCAGGGCCACGAGGTCAGCGGCATCGTCGCCCAGGTCGGCCCGGGCGTCGAGCACTTCCGGCCCGGCGACGAGGTGATCGTCCAGCCCTCCGGCTACTGCGGCTTCTGCGAGCACTGCAGGGCGGGCAACACGCACTACTGCGAGCACTCCTTCGTCAGCGGCGGCGATGGCCCACCGGACGTGCGCCCGGGGGCCTTCGCCGAGTATATGCTTACCGACCACAAGTGCCTCTTTGCCAAGCCTCCGGGCCTGTCCTTCGACGGCGCGGCGCTCACTGAGCCTCTCTCGGGCGCGTGGAAGGGCGTCGTTCACTACAGCCAGATCCAGGTGGGCGACGACGTGGTCGTGATCGGCGTCGGGGGCATCGGCCTGCTGTGCATGATGGTCGCGCGTGCCGCGGGAGCTGGCCGCCTCATCGCCGTGGACATCAGCGACTATGCGCTTCGGAACGCGGCCGAGCTCGGTGCCACGCACACCGTGAACCCGGGTCGCGAGGACGCCAAGCAGCGCGTCTATGGGATTCTGCCCGAGGGCCCGGACCTGGTCGTGGAGGCGGCGGGCCCCATCGAGGCGGTGCGCCTGATGGTGAGCCTGCTGCGCCGCGGCACCCGCTGGAACGTCTTTGGCATCACCACGCACGAGACCTTCGAGCTCGACGGCGGCCTCACCCACTTCCTCGAAGCGCGCATGGACGCCAGCTTCGGCACCACGCCCCTGGCGATGTCACGGGCGATCAGGCTGATGGAGCGGGGCCTGGTGGACGTCGAGCGCATCATCTCCCATCGCTTCCCGCTTTCGGCCATTCACGAGGCGATGGAAGTAATGGCCTCGCCCGAGCGCAACAAGGTCATCATCAATCCCTGACACGTCGGCCGCTCGTCAGGAGCTGCGGTCGAGGGCTCTTGCGGGGGGCGCGTCGCGCCGCCGCCTCAGTACCCGTCGCTCTCTCCCGCGCGGAAGGCCAGGGCATCCTCGATCATCTCCCGAAGGCCCCACCGCGGCTCGAACCCGACCCAGCTTCGGGCCTTCGTGTTGTCCAGATCGAAGACCCAGCGCGCCGGCGCGCGGAACTGCAGCGGCTCGTGGCCCGTCAGTTCCGCCAGGATCGCCGCCGCCTCGGGGTAGGGGATCGGCCGCGGGCACGACAGGTTGAAGGCCTCGCCCACCGCCGCCTCCGCCTCGAGCGCGCACACGATCCCCAGCGCCACATCGCGCGCGTCCACGAGCTGATAGACCCACGGCTTGCCGTCCGGCCCCGTGGCCGCGCAGGGCTGGTCCGGGGCCTTCGCGACCCTCTCCAGCTCGACCCAGGGCTCGGCGGCAGGCCCCAGGTACATCTCGCCCCGCGGGCTGCTCTGACAGTGGTGCAGGATGGCCGCCACGAAGCCCACGGTCCATCGCGACAGCACCGCATCGCCGCTCACGATCCCCGACGGCCGGACGATCGCCGCCCGCAGCCCGCTGGCGAGGGCGAAGGAGTTGACGATCTGCTCGCCGAGCAGCTTTGACAGCGAGTAGGCGCCCGTGGGCCTCTTGGGGTGTAGCTCGTCCACCGGGTGGTAGGCGCAGGCCATCGCGTGGGAATCGTTCGGGTACACGCCCGAGGAGCTGACCGAAACCAGGCGTTGCAGGTCGTCGGCCCGCGCGGCGCAGGCTCGGGCGACGTTGAAGGTCGCCCGCACGTTGTTCTCGAAGTGCGCGTCCCCCACCAGATTGGCCGTGTGCGCCACGGCGTCGACGCCCAGCACGGCCTTCTCGGCGAACTCGGGGTCGCCCAGGTCGCCCTCGCGCAGCTCGATATCGAGCCCCGCGAGCCTGTCCGCGCAGGGGTCCTCCGGCAGGATGGTCCCGACGACCTGGTGGTTGCGGTCGAGGAGCTGCCGCACGAGCCGGCTGCCCACCTGCCCCGCGGCACCGGTCACGAGCACCTTGGTCATTGCGAGCCCTCCCTGGCCCTGGGCCACCAGCGAAGTCTGGGGTAACGCCCGCAAGCGTAAAGGCCCGCCCCGCCGGCGTCAACACGTCGTCCCGCCCATCCGGCCGCGAGCTGCTCTCTCGCGGGACGACCCTCCGCGTCAGGGCCTCAGATGAAGATCTTGTAGTTCTGTCGCCCGAGCACGGGCCCGAGGATCGCCCACAGGGAGCCCACGAAGTAGTCGCCCACTATCATCCCCAGGAAGAACCAGATCCCCTTCCGGTGCGCCTTCTGTCCCCAGTACCTCATGACCACGGTCTTGATGGCCCAGCTCACGAGGAAGGCGAACCAGAAGTAGTCCATGGCGAAGGATATGGCGAGCGCGTAGCCTGCCGGGTGCAGGGGCAGGTTGGCGTAGCGGTAGCGCAGCGACTTGAGGGCCACGACGATCGCGCCGCCGACGACCATCGCCGCGATGCGGGTGTAGTCCGGGCCCGTGGGCGCCCGGAGCCACGATGCCAGCCGGTTGTAGGTCTCCCATCCGACCCACGCCTTGAAGCCCTGGCACCTGGCCGCGGCGCCCTCGCGGAAGGTCACGGACAGGTTCGCCCAGTAGCTGAAGACGATGGCGAAGATGGTCGCCACGACGATCGCCCCGGCCAGCCAGCGAACGTTCAAGTCGGCGTGCTCGGCCATCTTGAAGCCCTCTAGCTGGCAGGGCATGGGATGGCACCGGTAGCATCGGTTGAACCAGTAGGTGGTGGAGAGCGCCGTCAGGTCGCGGGCGCTGAGGCTGTGCACGCCGACTATCTCGACGATGATGCGGTGGGGGTTCACGAAGTAGATCTCGTGGGGCGTGCCCAGCTCGGCCCGCACGCGGGTCATCGCCACCGACAGGAGATAGTAGATGAGCACGAAGAACAGCCACGTGCCCGCCGACATCCCGGCCTGGGTCGAGAAGACCGTGAGCGCCGTGATGCCCGCAAGAATCCCCAGAGCCGCCCAACGGTAGGGGATCGGCTCCTCTTCGTCGCGCAGGGTCGTCTCCCGCCCCCACAGGTGGGCCCACACTTCCCGCAGGTGACTGCTGCTCGCCACCAGCGCCACCACCGCCAGCGCCAGCCATGCCCCCGAGGCCTGCTGATCCAGGTAGGGCGCCCCCGCCTCTCGCATACCCATCAGCGACGCCCCGACACGCTCCGCCTTCGCCACGACGTAGAAGAACCAGCAGGAGAAGGACAGGTCCAGGGGCAGGAAGAAGGCCAGGCCGATCGCGAAGGGGTAGAGGGAGATGCGCGTGGACCCCATGGCGCGCAGGTGCGGCGACTGGAAGTGCTGGAGCAGCTCGTACAGCTTGATGTACCTAAGCTCGGGCACGGCCGGGATCCAGGCGTGCAGCCCGTTGACGATGTCTATCACGGCCGCCACCGCGAAGCCCATCCACATCAGCCTGTTGCGGAAGAAGCGGAAGCTCTCCTGGCCGCGGGTGAGCTCGAGGGGCAAGATTATGAGCGGGTAGGCCAGGTGCTCGTGCTCGGTCCAGTGCTTGCGCACCAGCACGTTGATGCACAGCATTACGAGGATGAGCACGACCATGAACCCGCCCCACGCCGCCAGAGGCAGAAGGAAGGGCCCGAGATTCTCGGGCCGCCACCACAGCTCCCCGCCCTCGTAGAAGTGCCGCAGCGCCGTCGGGTCCGACACCGTCAACCACGTCGGCAGGTACTGATGGAACAGCTCCTCCCACTTGTTCTCGGGTGTGGCGAACCGGAAGGGATGCCCGATCACGCCGAAGAGGTTCTGCACCATGTCGTGCCCCGCCAGCGTCTCGGAGATCACGACCATCAGGTAGATGACCAAGAGCTCCGGCTGGCTGAAGGCCATTCGGGGCCAGTACCGCACCAGCAACAGGTTCAGCAGGGCCAGCACGATCAGCGCGAAGACCGGCGTGATGAACAGCGGCAGGCACGACCCGTCCAGCGAGTACCATCGCACCTCCACTACCGTCACCCAGTACACGTTGACGGGCATCAACGCCAGCCCGAGCAGGATGGCCCGCAGCGTTACGCCGCGCGTCAGGTACCCGGCCGGAGCGGGCTTCCTCGCCCGCTCGGCGCCATCCTGTCGTGCTGCCGAAGCCATGGCTCACCTGCCGCCTGTCTTCGCTCCGCTCTGGCACTCCCCGCGCCCCGTACCGCGCCCGCGGCCCACCTCCTCCCCGGCGCGGGCTCGGCGGAGAGGCCGAAGAGGCCGGACGACGCGGACCCCCGCGGGGGCCACCAGGGCACGACGCCGGTCGCGCGCTCGCGCCATCTTCCTCGAAGAGGGTGGACCTGCACGCACCGACCACGACGCAAAAGGGGGCGGAGCCTCCACCGCGGCTCCGCCCCTGGTCAGGCCTCATCTCGCATGTTCAGAATCGTACCCGCATGGCCCGTGGCGGACAAGCCGCCACGCACAGCTCGCACGCGATGCACTGGTCCGAGTCGAAGACCACGACCTGACTCTCGCGGTCGTCCACGCGGAGCGCTCCCGTCGGGCACACGACCACACAGTGCCCGCAGTGCGTGCACTTGTCCTCGTCGCGCACCACGTCCAGCTCGAGAGGCTGCACCTTCACGCCGTGTTCCTCGACCCATGCCAGGCCGGCTTCGATGTTCTTGGGCTTACCCTCGACTCCCACGACCATCACCCCCTCCTGATCGGGTGTGATGTTCGCGCGCAGGATGTTGACCGTGACCTCGAAGTCCCGCACCAGGCGCGATACGATGGGCTCGTCAATCAGTGTCCGTGGGTAGTGAAGCACCACTCGCCTTTCGCCCATTTATCTCACCTCCCGCACCGGTGGTCGCTCTCGCAGAGGCCGGAAGGTCTTCCCACTCTCCGCCGACGGCAGCAGTTCCGCCGGCCGGCTCAGGAGGAACTCGCCGGCCTCGACCTGTTCCTTCAGCAGGTTCGCGACCTCGCGGGCCCGCGGGTAGCTGGAGAGCGCCGCCGTCGGCACCCTCTTGCCTCGCAGCTCGATCTCTCCGCTGCGCAGATCAGCGTAGCTCACGTATCCCAGCGGCTCGCCGGTCATCTCCGGGTAACCGTGGGCGTAGTCCATCAGCGGCGCCACGATATCCGCGTCGCTGACCGCCGTGAACCGCGCCATGTCCTCGTCCAGGATCGGTATCGGTATGCCGATCCCCACACAAAGTGACACTCCGTAGCCCTGGAAGCTGACCCCAACGACCCACCGGGGGTCCATCTCCTTCATGTCGCCCACGCACGCCAGCGTCCCGGCGCCGCCGCGAGGCACCCCGTTGGCGGCGCGAGGCACGCTCGGGTCGTGCTGCGTGCCCGGCCAGAACACGTATCCCTGCGCGCCCCCCAGCCAGATTCGGGTGCCGATGCCGACCGTCCGGTAGTGCGGATCGTTGAGCAAGGGGCTCAACTGGCCGGCCGAGCAGTAGTTGGCCGAGCCCAGATCAGCCTTCACCACGCCGAGGTAGGTGTACACGTCGCGGTCGGTGCGGGTGTTCACGGCCACGTTGTAGTTCTGGTAGGCATTGCGCGGATTGCACAGGATTGCCTCATTCAGGTCTTCGATGTTGATCAGCGTCTCCAGCTCTCGCCGCGGGTAGCAGTCCGTGCCATAGCCTTCGGCCCTGAGCAGGACATCCTCGCCGGCGATCAGCTCCTGGATCACGTGGCCGCCGCCATACCGGAACTCGCCGGGGTGGGTACGGTTCAGCGGGTCGTTCTCCACCATCTCGGTGGCGCCCAGGTACAGGTCCACTGCGGCCAGTCCGCCATAGGCCGGGACTCCGTTGAGCCACGCTCGCGCTATCTTCATCCGGGGCTTGGTGTGCCCGATGTTGAGGATCGCTCCCGACGAGCACATTGGGCCGAAGGTCCCCGTCGTGACCACATCCACGTGCTCGGCGGCCTTTGCCGCCCCTTGCTCGGCCACGATATCTACCATCTCCTCAGCCGTGACCACCACGACTGAGCCTTGTCGTATCTTGTCGTTTATCTCCTCGTAGGTCTTGGGCATGGACAGATCCCCTGTGGGTCAAGTTTGCCTGGCGCCGGGACCAACACGAATACCCGTGGTGGCCGGCTCGCAGAAGAAACGGGGAAAGCTGGGCTCGCGGTAGGGCCGGTTGGCCCCATCACATGCCCATACACATCAGGGGAAGCCAGTCGAACTGGGCCGACCGGCCTGTGGCGCAAACCTGGTGAAGCCTTAGACTACCCATTAGTATCGCTACCCGTCGGCAGAATCTCGAGACTGCCGAAGGCTCCGAAACGGTCATGGGAGCATACCACGGCCTGCACCACACCGTCAACGCCGCGCGCCCACTCGAGCGCCTGCACCAGGTCCTCGGCTCGCCGGACGCGGTTGCCCAGCGCCGTGGCCATCGCGTCGGCCAGGGCTCCATCCGTAGCCGCCACCACCGTCGCATCCGCCCGTCCCAGGCTCAGCGAGTGTCCATGCCGCCCCGAGGAGGTGCACACCGCCATGCGTGCCCCTGCCGGAATCTTCAGCGCCATCTTCCCGCTGAGTCTGCTCCCCGGCGCCACTATCGCTACCCGCCGCTCCTCCTGTGTCACCAGGTAGACGTCGCCACCGTTCTCGACTATCACTTCCGGGGACTCCGTCTCGAGTGCCTCCGCCACCCTCTGCGCGATTGTCCCGGCCACGGCCGCCATGGGTCCGACCCCCGCCGCCGCGCCGGCCGCGCACATCCGCCGTACCACCTCGGGGGCGCCGGGGAGCGGATCGAGGGGCTGCAGGCTCTCGACGAATCCCTGGTGCCGTCGCAGGTACGCCCGCAGCTCGGCCCGCACGGCCTGCAGTGCCGCGGCGGCTTCGGCCCGCAGTTCCCTCCGCGCCCAGACGGCCAGGTCGCTTTCCTCGAGGGTCACGCCAAACCGCACCAGCCCCTCGGCGCGCGCGAGGCGCCGGTACGTCCGCGGCTCGTAGCTTCCCCTGCCGTTCATCTCGCCGGGAGTCTACCACCGGCCCTGGGCCGGCGTCCCTTGCCCCGCTACGGCCCGCTGGGGGATCGGCAGGTCCTTGAACTCCCACGTCCACTGCCGGGGCTGGTCGCCGGGCGACCTCAGGTCGAGCTGGAGCACCCAGCTACCGGGCACTTTGGGCATCGGGAACCACAGCAGCATGGTCAGCGGTGGACCCTTCTGGTCCTTCTGCAGGCCGCCGGCGACGACCCGCCAGGCGGCTCTGGTCGCGGTCAGTCCCGCCCCCGCGCCTTCACCGAGCAGTGCGTCCTCAAGGCCCAGACCCGCCCTCGCGGCCGCGTGGTTGCCTTCCAGCACCACCGACACCGCAGGGCTCCCTTCCGCCTCGGTGCCCACGGCCCCCAAGCCGCCAGGCCGTGCGATCCCTCCGCCGGACGACACGACGTTGTGCAGAACCGTGTTGGTATACCTGGCAGCCAGCGCGGCCTTCAGCTCCGCAATCTCGTCCAGCGTCGGCATCTTGCGGTCCTCGACCTTCACGACCCGAAGGGTGGCTACCTCGCCGCCGCGGGTTCCCATGTCCATGGGCAGCGTGAAGCTGACTCCAGGCTGATCCCTCGTGCCCATCCCGGCCACGCGGCAGCGCGCCTCGGGCCCCACGGTCTCCTGGATCATGGTGAGGTGCAGGTCGAAACGTTCCGCCGGCGGGATCTGGAAACCCAGCGTCAGGGTCGTTCGTGCATTCGACCAATCCTGCCTGGACAGCACAGGGCCACTGAGCCACGGCTTACCGTCCACGGTCGCCGTGACGTAGGTCTGTCCCCAGTCACCGCGCCAGCCATCCCAGAAGCCCGAGGAGTAGCCGCCTCCCACGAAGCCTGTGCCGCCGTAGGGAACCGCGAGCGTCGCCTTCATCCCTTCGCCCGGCACCCCGCCACCGTACCCGCCGCCGGCAGCAGACTCCCCGGCGAGATACTTCCCACCGAAGCCGCCACGCCCACCGCCGTACGCGTCCTGAGAGCCCCCTCCGACCAGCCTGACCAGCAGATAGGGTGCAAAGAAACCCCCGTCGGCCTTGCGGTCGTGCGCGACGCCTATGGTCTCGATATGCCAGGGAGGGAGCACAACCTTGTCGCCGGGGTGGAGAACCGGTACCGAGCCCGCCGCGCCGCCACGTCCGCCACCACCGACGCTCGGAGGGGCTTGGCCGCCTGGTAGCTCGCGCAGGACCCACGACGTGCGCTCTCGGTCAAGTGGGGCAAGCTCGAGTCCTGCGGCTGTCGCGACGGCCCGGAGCGCCTCCACCGCGGTGACGTCGGACAGGTTCATCGTCACCCAGAGACCCCGGAACTGCGCCGGCACGATGCACCGGAGGCCGCCGCGCTGGGCCAGCGACGCCACCGCATCCTCAAGGCGCACGTCGCGGAACTCCACACTCATTCTCTCGTCGCCAGGGTCGGCGGCCTGTGCCGGCGTGCAGAACCAGCACACCACGGCACAGACTGCGGCGCACAGCCGGAGGTAGCGTGCCGCGCTCATCTCTACCCGCCTCCTTGCGCTTCGGCGCAGATAACTTCGTCCTTCCAGTAGGCCACCACCACGGCCGTCTCGGCCTCCAGGACCTCGGTGACGGTGCCCCCCGCCGTCTGCTCGACCGACCCCACGACGATTCTCCTGGGGACGTCCAGCACGACGCCGCCATCGCCGCGCACCTCCTCCCGGGCGACCACTCTCCCGTCGGCCGTCTGCCAGATGAGGATGATCCGGGGCTCTCGTTCGGGCATCGGAGGCTGGGGCGCCACCTCCGTGCCCTCCGGCTCGGGGGCCCTGAGCTGCTCGTCCCCGGCGGGCTGAGCCGGCGCGGGCCGCGCCCTCGGACGGCTGGGCCTCCCATGCCGCGGCCGCGCCTTCGACGACCGATGCGGACTACTCACGGTCTGTCGCGCTTTCGGTGGCTCGTCGGGTACCTTCAGAGCGACCTTCGGCGCGCCCGCCTCCGGCTGGAGTGTCGTCGTCGCCTGGCCCGCGCCGGCCGGCCCGCTGTCGGAAGGTCGCGCAGCGGACCTGGACGAGGCATCAGCCGCCGCGACGCGTGGGTGATGGGGGTCTTCGCTTCCGGACGGGCCCAGGTTGCTCGCGGGGCGCCTGCCCACCAGCACGGCCGCCAGAAGGACGACGACGCACGCCAGGGCCAGGCCGAGCGCCAGACGCTCCCGACGCCACGCCGGCGGCGCCTCCGCTGCGACTCCCTCGGGCAACCCGGGGCGGTCGGCCCGCAGCGCGGCCCCCGCGGCGAGAAGCCTGGACGCATAGGCAGCACAGCCGTGACATTCCGCCAGATGCGCGTCGCACCACTCGGGGCGACCGCGGTCGCCGGCCGCTTCGGCCACCAGCGCGGCCCTGGCATGGCGACAGGTCTCGGGCAGTCGCCGGCGCGCTCGTCGCGCGTTCCTGTCCTCAGATGCCTTCATCACTCATCATCTCCGCGAGCTGTCGAAGACCCTCGTGCGCGCGCCAACGGGCCGTGCCCGCGCGACAGCCCAGCACGCGCGCGATGTCCGAGTAGGGGAACTCGTACCGCACGCGCAGAAGCACCGCCGCGCGCAGGGGCTCCGAGAGCTGCTCGACCACCAGCCACAGTGTCCGGTCGGGTTGGGGCGAGGGCGAGGCCTGCAACAGCGCGTCAGACGGGTCAGTGGGTATGGCGGCCCGTCCGCGGCGGCGCAGGTGGTCTCGACACAGGTTGAGCGCGATCCGGAACAGCCAGGCTCGCAGGGCACCGGGACCCCGGGGGACGAAGGAGCGGATGCTCCCGGAGGCCCGCAGCAGTGCCTCAGAGGCCAGGTCCTGCGCCTCGTCCCGGTCGCCCACCCACCGCCGACACCAGTCCTCGAGAACCGGACGGTAGGTCGCGGCAAGGACGCCCAGGCTCTCACCTCGGTCCGCTGCCCGGCTCACCAGTGCTTCCTCTCCTGCTCGCGCGTGCGTGGTCATGCGCCTTGTCCCCTCTATTGTGGGAAACGCTCGACGATCGCGGAACGTTGGGTCGCGGCTTCGGTGGACGAAGAAGCACCTCAGGTCCCTGTTGCCCTTGGCCGTGGTTGACTCCGGCCCCGACTGCCCTACAATTCCCCGGGCGGAGTCTCCCGTCGTGACGCGGAGGTGACCGGACGTGACTTTCCCTGCCGCCGTAGTCTGCGCAGTCGTCATCGGTGTCGGCCTGCTCGCCCAGGAGCCGCAGCCGGTGCTCAGCCTCGACCCGCGGCCCGAGCAGCCATCCTCGCCGGCTGGGCTTCTCGCACCAGGCCTCGACGTTGCCAAGCCCGGCGCCGACACCGGCACGGTGGAGGTCCCCGGTCTGGGCCACGTCCTCGATCTCTTGTCCGAGCGCTCGGTCCTGAGGCTGGCAACTGCGGGCTCGGCTGATCTCACCGGCGCTCTCACGGTCGAGGCCTGCGTCTACTGGTCTGTCCCGCCGAAGGAATATGGCGCCTTCGTGGTGCGCAAGTCGGACTCGGGCGCGAAGGACGGCTACTGCCTGCAGATCGCCAAGGACGGCAACCTGCGCCTGCAGGTGAACTGGGACCAGGGCCTGAGCAGCCAGGCTCAGGTACCGCTGCGCCAGTGGACCTATGTGGCGGGGGCCTTCGACCCGGTGACCAAGCGGGCCTGGGTGGCGGTCAACGACCACGTCACGGAGGGCCCGCTGGCCGTGGACGCCATCAAGCCCAGCCAGTGGACGCTGCACATCGGAGGCACGGGGCACCCCGGTCTGAGCCTCCAGGGCTTCATCGCCCACCTGGCGATCCACGACCGGGCCCTGCCCGCCGAGGCCCTGCAGGCCCACGCCAGGGAATGGCTGGCCCGGACGCAGGGCGTGGAGCCGCCCGAGCGCCCGGTCCTCCGCTTCATCCACATCGCCGACACGCACATCACCGACGAGTCCTCGGTCTACCTGCTCGAGCAGGCGGTGGACCAGATCAACGCGATGAACCCGCGCCCGGACTTCGTGGTCTTCGGCGGCGACCTGAGCAACGCCAGCTCGCGGCAGGAGCTCGCGCTGTTCCGTAGCTGCGTCGCGCGGCTGCGCGTGCCCTGGTACGCGGTCGTGGGCAACCACGACATGGGCGAGGAGAAGCGGACCTTCGAGGAGGTACTGGGCCCGCGCAACACCACCTTCGACGCCGGCCCTGTGACGTGTATCGTGCTGGACAGCACCAAGGCCACTGAGGTGACCTTCGGCGGCGGGTTCACGGACGACACGCTGGCCTGGCTGGAGGGGACGCTGGCGGACCTGCCGCCCGAGCGCCCGCTGCTGGTCTTCTGCCACCATTGCTTCTACAGCGACCAGCCCTACGCGCCCCGGCAGAACCTGCTCTGCGATGTCGAGAATCCGCAGGCGGCGCTGGACCTGCTCGAGGGCCGGACGGTGCTGGGCGTCTTCGCCGGCCACGCCCACATGAACGCCCAGACGATGCGCGGCGAGACGGCCTTCGTGGTGACCGCGGCGCTGAGCCTCACCCGCGCCAACGGGGATCAGGCCAACGCGGGCTTCCGCGAGGTGACCGTCTACCCCACGCGTATCGAGAGCCGCTACCGCGCTGTGGGAGAGAAGGTACGGACGGGCCGCGCCGTGGCCGCCGTGGTGACGCAGGCGCCCGGCGAGGAGTTCTCGGGCACCACCCACGAGGTCATCCAGGCGGCCCTTGACCGAGTGGCCCAGCACGGGGGCGGGCTGGTGTTCGTGACCGAGGGTACCTACGAGATCCGCCGGCCGCTGATCGTGCCGGAGGGCGTGGCGCTGGTCGGCAGGGGGGCGACGCTGGCCCTGCCGCCCCTGCCCTCGACCCGCACCTCGGAGGCCGCGCAGAAGGGCGCCACGCGGTTGCCCGTGGAGAGCACGGCGGGCTTCCAGACGGGGATGGCCATCGAGGTGCAGGCCGAAGCGAACAAGCTGCCCTACTTCGCGCGGGGGCTGCAGGCGGCGGGCGACGGGGTGCTGGAGCTGTCGGGCGAGCTGCCCGCGGACGTGCCGGCGGGCACGCAGGTGGTGCAGGCCTGGAACCTCCTGGCGCCTGAGAGCCACACGCAGATCGTGGGCTTGCGGCTGATCGGCAACCGCGAGCAGTCGGTGCGGCCGCTCAACCATGTCACCCATTGCGGCATCTACGCCAGCGGGCCCTACCCGTACGACAACCGGGGTCCCGCCAGGCCCAGGGAGCACCTGCGGGTCACCGACTGCGAGATCAGCGGCTTCCACCACCGGGGGATCGCCTTGTACAACGTGGCCTACGCGCTGGTGAGCGGCTGTCGGGTAGTGGGCAACGGGGCCGAGGCCGTGGACTTCGACCACTACTGCCACGACTGCGTGGCGGTGGGCAACCACCTGGAGGACTGCCCGGTGGGGGTGGAGTGCAACGACGTGCGGAGCTGCACGGTGACGGGCAACCGCATCGTCCGTTGCGCGCACGGCGTCAACATCTGGGAGTGGTTCCCCTCGCCGGTCGTCAACTCGGACAACCTGGTCGCGGGGAACGAGTTCGAGGGCTGCGAGACCGCCGTGCACTGCGGCGAGGGAGCGGAGTACAACCACGTGGCGGGCAACCGGTTCACGGGCAGCACCAGGCGGGACCTGGGGGTGAGCGGCAAGGCGAACGCCTTCGTGGGCAACAGCCTCTCGACCGATCTGGACGCGGGGGCCTTGCCCGAGGGCTCCCTGGCGGCGCAGAATCAGGAGCCGCGGTAGAGGCGGTTCAGGCTGCCGGGCGGGCGGTCGAGTTGCAGGACTAGGCCGGCGGCGAAAGGGTAACCTGAGAGCAAAAGGTAATCTTGTTACGGGTGTGATGCCCGGTGCTATACTCAGACAGGGTGCTCGAGCATTTCCGCCACCCGCGGAACATGGGCGAGATCGAGAACGCCGACGGGGTCGGCGAGGTGGGCAACCCCGTGTGCGGGGACATGATGCGGCTCAGCATCGAGGTGGATCCGGAGACCGACCGCATCGTGGACGTGCGGTTCCAGACCTTCGGGTGCGGCGCCGCGATAGCGACCAGCTCCATCATCACGGAGCTGGTGAAGGGCAAGACCGTGCGCGAGGCGCTGGAGGTCAGCAACAGGACGGTGGTGGAGGAGCTTGGGGGCCTCCCGCCGGTGAAGATGCACTGCTCGCTGCTGGCCGAGCAGGGGCTGGTGGCGGCGCTGCAGGACTACTACCGGCGGCATCCGGAGAAGACTCCGCCGCCGGAGCTGGAGGAGAAGGCGCGGCGTCTGGAGAAGGTTGATCCCCACGCGCCGGCGGGTGAGGGCGGCGACGTCGAAGAGCAGGGGGCAGAAGCAGAGTGACGATCACCGAACAGAAGCAGCTCGAGGAAGTCCTGGAGCATCTGGCAGGGCTGCAGCGCATCTTCATCATGGGCTGCGGCGACTGTGCCACCGTGTGCCAGACCGGCGGCGAGTACGAGGTGGAGGAGCTGCGCAAGCGCCTGGAAGAGGCGGGCAAGGAAGTGGTGGGCACCGCGATCCCGGAGACGGCCTGCGAGGTGCTCGTGGTCAAGCGCGAGCTGCGGCGGCACCGCGAGGAAGTCGAGAAGGCGGACGCCTTCGTGTCGCTGGCCTGCGGGTCGGGCGTGCAGGCCCTGGCGTCGGCTGTGGGCAAGCCCGTCATCGCGGGCTGCAACACGCTCTTCATCGGCGTCACGCCGCGGGCGGGCCAGCACTATGAGTGGTGCTCGGCGTGCACTGAGTGCGTCGTGGATCAGTACGGTGGCATCTGCCCGATCACGCGTTGCCCGAAGGGGCAGGTGCACGGTCCTTGCGGCGGGACCGACAACGGCAAGTGCGAGGTGGACCCGGAGCAGGACTGCGTGTGGACGCTCATCAAGCAGCAGGCCGACGAGCGGCCGGGGCTGTGGGAGGCCATCGAGGGGCGGATGGTGGAGCCTCGCGACCACGGCAGGGCACGGCGGCCGCGGCAGAGGGTGTATGAGCCCCGACGGGCGGGCCTGAGCGCATCTAGGCACGCCAAGGAGTAGGCGCGCGACCGTCTGGCATAAGCCCTCACCAGCGGAGGGCCCCAGTTGCCCCGGCGCGCAAATCGCGCCAGGCTTCCACGTAAGGCGGCGCGTCCTTGAGGCCCTGAGGCGGCAGGGCGTGCTCCCTGTAGGAGCCGGCTTCGCCGGCGGTGGTGCTTTTGTGCGGCGCTTCGGGCTGTCCGGCCTTCCGGGAAGGGGTTGGGGTGGTCAGAAGGCCGGGAAGATGTTGTGGCCGGTCAGGCCGGTGAAGGCATCCACGGCGACCCAGAAGGCCGCCGCGAGGAACTCGCCGACCACCAGGCCGATGAACAGCGGACGGAGCGCGCGGTAGAGCCTGAACCCCCCGTACTTCTGGACCGCCAGCTTGACCAGCCACGCCACGAAGATCGAGAACCACATCACGCCCATGGTGAAGGTGGACCCCATGACGTAGCCGAGGGGATGGAGGGGCCACCAGAGGAAGCTGCGCTGCAGCCAGGCCAGCAGGGCCATGAGGCCGGCGCCGAACAGGGCGCAGGTGACCGCGGCCCAGTCGCGTTCCACCCCGCCGAGGATCGTGCTCTGCAGGCGGCGGAAGGGCCACAGGGGGCCGTTGCGCATGTACCAGTCGTCGAGCGAGACGGCGCCGTGGCCGTAGATGGTGGTGAGCGCGGACCAGTAAGCCACCGGGAGGGCGACCGCGACGGCCAGGGCGATGCCCCAGTAGACCCAGCGCTGCTCCACGCCCACTTCCTCGGCCAAGCGGTAGGCCTGGAGAAGGTAGGGCATGAGGATGGTCTGCTGCTCGAACATGAAGATCATCTCGGGGAAGGCGAGGACGGTGAGGTTGCGGGCGCCCAGGGCCTTGTAGCCGAAGCCGCGGACGAGCACGTCCTGGGGCAGGAAGGAGCACTCGACGAAGAGCACGCCGGCGGCGGCCACCGCGCGACTGAGCACCAGGGAGACGACGAGATACAGCAGCAGGAAGGCGAGGGCCCAGGTGAGCTGCATGCCCGCCGCGAGGAGCCAGAGGGTGAGGCCGACCAGCGCGGCGCCGAGGAGCAGCAGCGAGCGGCGGATCTCGCGGTCGGTGGCGAGGCGCCTGACGACGGGCAGGAGGGCAAGGGCGGCGACGACGAAGAAGGCCCCCACCTCCTGGTAGCGGCCGTAGAGCCCCGAGGGTATGGACGTGCCGCCGGCGCCGGCGTAGCCGAGGGAGGCGAAGACAAGGCGCTGGAGGGCCCAGAACCAGTGGAAGAACCAGAAGCTGAAGGCCACCTCGCTGGTGAGGACGTAGCTGACGCCGATGACCGAGGGGAGGATGTAGAGCGTCTCGGAGGCGAGGGCGTTCCAGGGCCGGGCCTGGAGGGGCGCGCCGATGGGAAGAGCCTGGACGTTGATCACCGGCACCTGGGGCGTGTAGAGGTGCAGGGAGTTAAGGGAGTGGAAGACGAAGACCAGGCTCACGCCGGTCCATAGCAGGCCCGAGCCCAGGCGGCCGGTGAGCTCGGCGCGAAGGTCGCCGCCCGAGGACGACGGACGAAGGGCCGAGCCGCCCGGGGCGGCCTGCAGGAGGGCGATGGGTATCTGGACGAGCGGGAAGACGAGCTTCTCGTGATCGCCCCACTGCCGGCGCAGGGCCGCGGACAGCGAGCCGACGGCGATGAGAATCAGCACGGCGAAGAGAGTCCAGGCGGCTACCGGCAGGGCCCAGACCCGCCACGGCAGGGGTGCGCCGGGCCGCAGGCCGTCGTAGAAGTGGCTGATGGCCGCGCGGTCGTGCGGGCCGAACCACTCGGGGATGAAGCGGCCGAAGGTCTGCTCCCATTTGTTCTCGGGCGTGGCGAAGCCGGTCGGCGCGATGGTCACGGAGAAGAGGTAGCCGACGAAACCGCTCGAGGGCAGGGCACTGACGGCCAGCAGCAGGGCGAAGACGTAGGCGATGGCGCGAGGCGGGCAGGCCAAGTGCAGCCTACGCAGGGCCGGGGCGAGCACGTAGGCCAGGAGGACCAGGGCGACGAGGGGGGCGATGGGCAGGTGGGAGTAGGCAAGACGGGAGCCGCGCAGGTACAAGTCTGAGTAGGGCACCAGCGCGCTCAGGCCCGCGACGAGCAGCAGGGCAAAGGCCAAGGCGATGAACATGACTCACGCCCGTAAGACCGAGCAGCGGCGGCGCGCCGCGTCTCGGGAGCGTCAGGCGGCCTGGGGTTCGCCGGGATCGGGCCGCAGGCCTGCCGGTGCGGCGGCACGGGAGCGACACCAGACCGTGCGCGCCGCGCCTACAGGTACCGGCCCTCGGCGACGAAGACCTCGTAGCCCCAGTGCTGCCAGAGAGGGTCGCAGCCGATGGAGTGGTTGTCCGGGTAGTCCTTGGCGATGAAGCCGCCGCCCTTGCCGGCGAGCAGGCGAAGCATCTCACGCGCACGAGACTGGATGAGGTCCTTGTCGCCGCTGGGAAGGATCCTCTGGATGTCCACGGGGCACCAGAAGGTGGTGCGGCCGGAGAAATCGGCAAGGAACTCCAGGCCGCTCAGCTCGGGCTGGTCCAACTGGACGACGTCCATGCCCAGGTCCACGAGGGTCGGAAGGATGTCCTTGATGTAGCCGCAGGAGTGCATCCAGACGGTGAGGCCGCGGGCGTGGGCGTGCTCGATGAGGCGCTGAAAGTCGGGCTTGAAGAGGTCGTGCCACATGCGCGGGCTCACCAGGAGGCGATCCTCGGTGCCCCAGTCCTCGCAGTAGACGACCCCGTCGGCGCCCAGGTCGGCGTAGATGTCCACCTGGGCCAGCACCAGGTCGTTGACCAGGCGGTTCAGGCGGCGCACCTGCTCCGGGGCCTCGGCGCAGTCGAGCAGGTACTGCTCCATACGGCGCAGGTAACGGGCCTGGTTGAAGGCGCAGCCGGCGACGCCGCCCAGCAGGTAGCGGTCGGCGTGCTGCTCGCGCACCTGCTCGATGTGCTGGTACCGAGCGGGATCGTCGAGGGTCGGAGGCTTGTAGGTGCCCAGGTCTTCCCACGTCTGGATGGGTGCCACCTGCACCTCGCCGCCCGTCGTCTTGCCCCTGATGCGACGCCAGAAGCAGCCCCACTCGTCGGTGTGGGTCTCGCCTCCGGCGCCGTCGTCCTGCCAGCCCGTGGCGCGGGAGTTCGGGTCCGCGGCGGGGCCGGCGCCGACGACATCGCAGATACGCGGCGCACCCTCGTAGGCGCTGTACGTCAGCCCGATGCGCTCCGGGTGGTTGTAGGCCAGGACGCGGCGGATTATCTCGCGCGAGGTCATGGTTCGGTCTCCGTCCTCCAGGTTTGCTGCGGCAGGCGCCGCGCTAACCGCCCGCCCCCGGCGATGGCATCAGCAGGGCGCCGGGGTCCTCGGACAGGTAAGGCGGCAGGCCTTCGAGGGCAAGCGTGGCGTCCTCGAAGATGCCCTTGGCGGGCCTCTCGAGGGTCAGCGACCAGACGGCCCCGCGCCGGCCCTCGGGCACCTGGACCGGCAACGAGAAGCCCTTGCCCTGGTCGGTGTCGCGCTCGGCGACGACGGAGCCGTCGGGCGCGAAGACCTTGAGCAGCACGCCCTCGGCCCCGCCCGTGCCGCTCACCGCAAGGGTGAAGGTGGCGGTGTCGGCCGGCACGTGGAAGTACAGGCGCGCCGCGAACTGGCACAGCGCCACGGCCCCGGAGGCGTCTATCACCCAGTGGCGAGCCCCCAGGCTGGCGGAGAAGGTGTTGCTGCGGCTCAGCACGTGCAGCGTGTGCAGGCCCCGCGCGCGGGCAGCGATCTTCACGCCCTGCGGCTGGCCGAGAGGCAGCTCGCCCTCGGCCAGGGCCTCGCCGTCGGGGCCCAGGAGGACGTAGACGGGCACGTCCTCGTACCGGCCGAGCTGGTGGCCCGTCAGGCGCAGCGACAGCTCCTCCCCCTGCTCGGCGAGCAGGTAGTAGCGCCCTCGGCCGCGCAGGCGCGTGGCGCGGGCCTTCGGGTCCGGCGGGGCCGCGCCGGCCTCATCCAGCGGCACCAGCGCGGGCGTGCCCGGCTCGGTCTGGGCCTGAGCCCGCAGCCGCTCGATGGCCGTGGCGCGCACCAGCGGAGGCGCCGCGTCCTCGCCCTCGGCCAGGGCCCTCGACAGCGCCTGGTTCGCGGCGGCGATGGCCTGCCAGTACTCCTCCCGCGCCTGGGGCAGACGATAGCCGCCGGCGAGCTTCTCGGCTGGGAGATCGAGCGAGTAGGTCGTGTACAGCCAGTACCCGCCCGTGGGCAGCGCCATGCGCACGAGATGGCCGGGCAGCTCCCTGGCGAGGAACTGGCTGAGCCACAGGCCGGGCACGAGGGAGACGTGGGCGCCCTGGTCGCGGAAGCGCTGAAGCGTCTCGGCGATGTAGCCGGAGAAGCCGTTGCTGTAGGTGGTCTCGCTGAAGGCCAGGACAGGGAGCTCGGGGGTGCCGAAGCCCCTGGCCCAGGCGGCCATGAACCAGTTGGGGTAGTCGAGGAGAAGGACGCCTAGGGACAGGCGCGGGTTGACCTCGTGGATGGCCTCGCGGGCGCGGCGGGCCATCGCCTCAGCCTTCTCAGACTGCCACTGCCCATAGGCCTCGGCCTCGCCGGCCTGCTCGAGGTGGGCCGCACGCCCCGCGGCCGGCACGTCGGGGGCCGGCTCGCCGCGCGAGCCGAAGAACTCCGCCCAGCAGCCATCGCAGTAGCAGCCCGGGCCGAAGACCGTGTGGTCCGCGCCATACATCTCCGGGTCCAGCAGGAAGGCGTGGATGGCGTGGTCGCGGGACAGCTCGGCGATGAGGTGCCCGCGTCGCACCACCACCTCGTCCCAGAACTTGTCGTCCAGCGGGCAGGGCGTGCCGGCGAGAGCCGCGCCCGAGGCATCGGTCTCGCGCCGGGAGGAAGCCTGCAGGGCGCCCCGCTCGGGCGAGCCGCCCATCAGGTTGACGATGGGCATGAAGTACAGGCCCAGCTCCTTCGCCCAGCGGGCGTACAGCTTCAGGCGCTCGACCATCTCGGGCGGGGCGTCCGGGCTCAGCGGCGCGAACTTGACCGCGAGCGTGTTGATGCCATGGCGCTGCAGGTCCTCGAGGTGGCCGCGCTCGTGGCCATGGTGGAAGTAAGCGCCGCGTATCTTGTCGGCCGGCAGGACCGGGCCGTCGTCCCCGTCGGCCAGGGATGGGCCGGGCAGCAGGGCCAGGGCTAGGGCGGCCAGTGCCGGCACCAGCAGGCTCCTCATGTCAATCCCCCTTGCCGCAAGGCCCGGACGCCCGAGGCGCCCGTCGGCGGGGCCGGTCAGCCGGCGGGGCATCGGCCACGGCCGCGTCACGGCACACCACGCTCCGGCTCCCAGAGCGTCAGGACCTCGCCTGGCCTGGTATCCAGCTCCAGGACACGGCCCGCCACGGTCCGCGAGCCGGCGTCGGTCTCGACGTGCACCGCGGCCTCGCCCCAGGGGTTGGCGAGGCGCAGGGCCTGGCCCGCCAGGCTCTCGATGGTGATGCAGCGGCAGGAGCCGCCTTCGAGCTTGGCCGAGACGACGAAGGCTCCCTCGGCGTGAAGGCCCTGGAACGACGCGTCGGCCCAGTAGGCGGGCACCGCCGGGAAGACGTGCAGGACCCCGGCGCGGGTGTGCAGCAGCATCTCGGTGACGGCGGCCGCCGCGCCCAGGGCCGCCTCGATCTGCATGATGGTGGGGCGGCCGTCCATGACGGTGAAGCCGGGGAACTGGGCGTCGTGGGTGCTGGCGTAGCCGCGGTTCATGAAGGCGCGCCGGTAGATGTGCAGGAGCAGATCGGCCATGTCCCCGTTGCCGTTGCGGGCGAAGAGGATCGAGGCCCAGGGCATGCACCAGCCCGTCCAGCGGCCCATGCCCTGGTCGGTGAGATGACGCAGGGAGTTGCGCACCAGCGCCTCGTGCGCCCCGCCGGGCGAGTAGTCCAGCGTGTCGAAGGGGTACAAGCCGGCGAGGTGGGAATGGTGGCGATGGCTCTCGGAGAGCGGTTGGCCTTCCCAGAGGTGGATCTGGGCGCCCGAGGGATCGGTGCTGGCCGCGGGCAGGCGGGCATCCACGTCGCGCCACAGGGCGCGCTTGTCCTCGTCGAGGCCCAGTAGCTGCGAGGCCTGGACGAGCGCGCGGCAGAGGAGATGGATGGCTGCGAGCTGGTAGCTGGCGTTGGCGCCCCAGGCGTTCATGCCTGAACCGCCGAACTCCGGCGACACGCTCACAGGCAGGCGCCAGGCCTCCCCGGTGTCCTCCAGCATCACCTCGTAGACGCGCATGGCGCCCTTCATGAACGGGTAGGCGGTGTCGCGAAGGAAGTCGGTGTCGAGGGTGTAGCGGTAGTAGAGCCAGAGGAGCTGGGCGGTCCAGGCGGTCGAGCCGTGGTCTATGGAGCCCGTCCAAAAGCCGCCCATGCACGTGCAGCGGTCGTCCACGGCGTGGGGCAGCAGGAAGCCGTCGGGCACCTCGGCGAAGCGCGCAGCATACTCCCGCAGCTTCGGCCGCCAGGCGTCGAGGAGCTCAACCAGCGGCTCCAGGGTCTCGGCGTGCCCCGAGGCGAAGGCCGGCCAGTAGCACTCCTGGGCGTTGACGTTGAAGTGGTAGTCGCCCTGCCACGGCGGCATCCGGTACTCCTCGATCCACGGGCCCTGGAGCGACGCCGCGGGGCTGCCCGGCGGTGTAAGGCCGGCAAGCTTGTAGATGCCCAGGTAGTAGAGCAGCTCCAGCTCGGGGGTGGGCAGGCTGATGGACGCCGTGGCGGACCACCACCGGGCCCACCACTCGGCGGTCGCCGCCGCAAGCCCGGCGTACCCCTCGTGGGCCGCGTGGGCCAGCAGGAGGCGGGCCTGTTCCACCGCCTCGGCGGGCTTGTCGCCGTAGACGCCGGTCACCAGGAACTCAGTGGCCGCGTCGGCCTGGCGGCGAAGTGTGGCCACGCCCAGGGCCGGCTCGCCGGGGCACTCCTGGACCCAGCCGCGGAAGTCGCCGTCCTCGAAGAGCCGGGGCTCGGGGAAGCCGTACCGGCGGAAGTGGTCCAGCACCTCGGGCGCGTCGGGCGGGACGAGGAGCAGCTCGGGGCCGCAGGGGCCTGAGGCCTGGAGGGAGAGAGCGAGCACAGGACGGCCCGGCGCGATCGCGGCCTGGAGGGTGGCGGGTCCCGTCGGCAGGGCCAGCTCGACCTCGGCGCGCCCGGCCGCCAGGTCGAGCCGGGCCGCGGTGACGGCCGATCCCTCGGGGAACTGGAGGTCCACGCGGCCCATGGGCAGGCGCGTGGGCCGCGGCGGGTCGTCGGGTCCGCCGCGCGAGGACCTCTCGAAGACCTCGCGTAGACCCTCCTCGTCGCCGGCCTCCAGGAGCCGGCGGAGGTTGGTGTAAGTGGCCTGCTCGGGGAAGTCCATGCCGCCGCGGTGGTCCCAGTAGTCGGCGCGGTTGATGGTGACGCGCAGTCGGCGGCCTTCTCCCCGGACCAGCGCGCCGAAGGTACCGTTGCTGAGCGGCACACCCTCGTGGGTCTGGGTCAGCGGCACGGGCCACTCCAGGCGCCGGGCCAGGAAAGCGTGGCTCCGCTGCGCGCGAGGGTCGCTCATGGCAGGCTCCTCCCGTGCTGGGGTTAGGGCGCAAGTAGGCCCCCGGCCGGGGCTGCGTCAGTCGGCCGTGGCGCCCAGGACCACCATCTGGTGCCCGTCCACCCTCGGGATCACGAAGTCCACGCGGCCATCGGACTCGGTGAACGCCAGGGCCCCGCCCTGGGGCGCGAGAGTGACCGAGGTGACCGTGGCGCCGGGTCGCACCGACACGGGCACGTCGAAGATCGGGATGACGTCCTCGATGGTGTCGAACTCCGTGCCCCGGCGCTCGGGAATGTAGTGCAGCACGTGGACGACGAGACGGTGCTCGGCGGGCTGAGCGTTGATGGTGAACAGGGCGGTGCTGGGACCCCCGGCGCGCAGGAGCGGGTCGGGCAGGAGCAGGTCGAGGGCGTTGGCCACGAGCCTCTTGCACCAGTGGGGCGCGTTGGCGTTGTACATGGAGAAGACGGGGTGCATGAAGTAGATGCACGAGCGGTTGCGGACGACGGCCGGGTAGTCGGCGGGGCCGGCGCCGGGCGTATGGCGATGAGAGCAGAAGTGCTGCCAGGTGCGGTTGAAGTAGGGCCGGACAACCCAGGAGAGCACTTCGGCCTCGTCGGTAAGCTCCACCTCGAGACCGCGTCGGTACATGACGTGGTGGGTGTGGGCGAGGCCGTCGGCTAGAGCGGCGGGAACGACGAAGTCCGGTGAGTACTGGGCATCGCCGATGAGGACGACGCCCAGGTCGGGGAGGTTAAAGCCGATGCCGTCGGGAGCCAGGCCGGACCTGTAGGAGGCGAGGAGGGCGCCGCCGGCGGCCACGAAGTCGCGGAGCCTGGCCGCCAGCTCGTCGGAGACGGGGATCTCGTCGGGGAGCACCAGGACGCGGTAGCGGGAGAAGTCCGACTTAGAATCGATGATATCGAACTGGTGGCGAGTCTCCTGAAGGATGCGGGTGGCGCCGATGGCGGCGTCGTGCAGGCGGCCGCCGGTGAACTCCTCCGGCGTGAACAGCCCGAGGTCCACGAGGGGCTCAGCGCCCTCGCACCACGGCTCGGCGGCCTCGACCTTGGCATACACGCCCCCGACGAGGTCGTAGGTAGCGCCGCACATCTCGCCGGAGGGGTGGAGCTGGTCGCCGATGGAGCACCTGGCGGCCAGGGCGAGCATGTTCAGGCACTCGAACTCCAGCGCCGCGGGACGCTTGAAGGAGCTGAAGTCGCCCCAGCTGGTGTGGAACTTGCCCGTCATCCCCACTGTCTCCACTCCCAGCCGCCGGGCGTAACGCTGGGTGAGGGGGAAGTGCATGTAGCCCCAGCCCCCACTGGGCAGGGACTCCAGCTCCAGGTGGGTGAAGGTGTGGATGATCCTGCGGTGGTGCGGCCCCACATGGCCGGAGTTGAAGAACACGGTGGCCTCGGGCCGCAGAGAGCGCACGACGGTGAAGAGGCGCTCCTGGAACTGCAGCAGGACCTCCTCGGCGAACCGGGCCCGGCTCTCAGGGACGGCCGGGTTCAGGCCCTCGGCGATCATGCCCTCGATGCAGTACTGGCAGCAGCAGGGCGAGGGGGCCACGATGTCAAAGAGAATGCCGTCCAAGTCGAGCGTCTCGCAGGCCTCCGCGGTCATGACCTCGAGCCAGTCCACGTAGGGCGTGTTGAGGCACAGACGGCGGTAGAACCCGGCTTCGAAGGGCTTGGTGCCCGGGATGCAGCCGTTCTCGTCGCACACGAGCCACTCGGGGTGCTCACGCGCGGTGTAGTGGTCCCACTGGACGGTTATGTAGACCGGGACGCGGATATCGCGGGCGTGACACGCCTGGATCTGCTGCCCCAGCAGGTCACAGCACAGCTCGGGGTGACGGCGCTCGGGGAAGCGCTGGGTGTCGTAGTAGATCCAGCCGTGATGGCACCGGGCGAAGCAGGTGACGGAGTTCACGTGGGCGGCCTTGAGGGTGTCGGCGAACTGGTCGGCGTCGAACTCGCTGCCTACGCCCGGGATGTGCTCACTGGTGTGGAAATCCAGGTGGATCTGCCGGAAGCGCAGGTTGGCCATGGCCTTCTCCTTTGATGACAGGCTCCCGGGCGGATGACAGCGACAGGCCCGGGCGGGAGGGTGATTCGACGGGCACGCGGGGGAGTCCTGCACCCCGACCGGTCGGAAGGCCACGGGCAGCTAGCGGTCCGCCACGCGCGGGCCATCACGAGGAGGGCCGGCCGAGACGGGGGCGGCGACCCATGCCCGCCAACGCTGCGGCCACGCCGAAGAGCACGAAGCCGAGCGCGGCGGGGGTCAGGGCCCACTGAAGGCTGCCCGTACGGTCGGCGATCCACCCGGCGGCATTCGTCCCCGACACGCCCAGCGCGTACTGGGCCAGACTGGCCGCCGCCAGGACCGTGCTGAAGTACCCAGCGGACAGAAACTCGATCTCGCTGACGAGTGCGGGGTACTCGAGGCACCACAACAGGGCCGCGAGGGGGTACACCAGGCCCACTTGCAGGGCTGTGCCCTTCCACAGGCCGGCCAGGATGAGAAGCCCGCCCAGCGGGCCCGAGAGGGCCAGGAAGGCCCGCTGCCCGGCGCCCTCGGGGAGGGTGGCCTGCCAGCCTCTACCCAGCACATACGCGCAGGCCGCCAGGGACAGGGCCAGCCCCGGAGGCACGGGCAGGACGTCGAAGGTGCCCGTCATGAAGCGGGGGAGCCACTGGTAGAGGACCTGGTCGGACGCGCCGTGGAGGCCCGCGAGCAGGATGATCAGCGGCGTGGGCCACAGCCACAACATGCGCAGCGTCAGGGCAGGCCGGGCGTCCGTGTCGTGCGGCGCGAGGGAACAACCAGCCGTCGTGAAGACAAGCACGCCCGCGAGCATCAGCAGACCGGCGGCGGCGCAGGAGCCGTGGAAGACCAGGGCAAAGGCCTGGCGGTCGCCCGGCGCAGCCAGGGAGACCAGGTACTGAGCCAGCAGGGGCAGGACGATGCCCGGGACCGAGTAGACCGCGAGGCTGATCGAGAGCACTCGGCGCTTGCGGGACGGGTATAGCCCGACCAGCAGGGACGTGGCGGTGACACTGAGGACGCCGCCGGAGGCGCCGGCGGCCACGAGGCTGAGCTCGAAGAGCACAAGGGAGCGGACGATGCCGCAGGACATCAGGGCGGTGCCCACACCGAAGGCCGATAGCTGGAGGACACGCCAGATGCCCAGGCGCTCGACGATGAGGCCGACCAGGGGCAGGACTAGCAGGGCGCCGAGGGTGCCGCAGCCGTACAGCGTGCCGAGCTGGCGATTGGTGATGGAGAAGTGCTCCTGCAGGCGCGGCCCGAAGACGCTGAGCACCGAGAGCCACTGGGTCAGGCTCACCAACACCAGCACAAGCACGGCGGTGACCGTGCGGCCCCCGGCCGGCGGAGGTGGGGCGACGGCCCCCGAGGAGGCGTGATCCCTGCTGTCGCTCGGTGGTTGCCGGTCCATAGCGGCCCAGTTGCCCGCCGGGAGGCCGGGGGCCAACCCGGAGTGGCGGCAGTGTTCGCGCGCTTGAGCAGGTGACCTGCAGGGCGCGGGGCGCCACTACTCCTCGTCCATCAGCCTCCCGCGGTAGGGCGGCTCCAGGCCCGCCCTGGCCGCCAGGCTCTTCACCGCCTCATGGGCCGCCGACAGCTCATCGAAGCCCCAGTACCCCACCACTCCCTGCTCGGCCGCGGCCCGGCCCGTGTCGCGCTCCGCCTCATAGTTGGCTCTGACCTCCTCGGCCGACAGGGCCCTGGCGTACACGCGCACCTCGTCGAGGACGCCCCTGAAGAAATTGTAGGCGTCCTGCCGCTTGCCTAGCGCCACAGGCGTGTTGCCCGGCGTCCTCTCCTTGCCCACCGCCTCGCGCGCCACTTCCTCGCCGTCGCAGTAGACGCGCAGGTCCGCCCCGTCGTAGGTCATGGCCAGGTGCTGCCACCGGTCGAGCTCAACCAGCCCTTCCTCGCTGAAGGCGCCGTGGCTGTTCTGCTGGCCCCCGCCGATGTTCAGGTACGCCCCCACCTTGTCCGCGTCAATCACCAGCGCGTAGTGCCCTTCCGTCCACTCGTCGTCGTTCTTGTTCACCAGCCACCGCCGCCGGTCGGCCCCGTCCGGGTACTCGCTCAGCCGCACCCACGCCTCGACCGTAAGGTGCTTGGGGTCCAGGGCCTCCGAGCCAGGCGCGTCCACCGCCGACCCGCTGCCGTCGCACAGCAGTCCGGGCCCGACCTTCCCCTCGGCCGCCCGAGGCACCCCGAACTGGTTCCCTTCCCACGTGTGCCAGTCGGCCGCGCACTGGTTGAAGCGGATAGGCTGCCCCGTGGTGCTGTAGATCACCTGCTCGGCCACCAGGAAGCCCTTGCTGCCCTGGTCGAAGAAGATGCCGTTGTTGGGCGCGCCCTGGGCGAAGGGACTCCTCACCACGTCGTGGATGAGGTTCCCGCGCAGCACGGTGCCCGGCTGCAGCCCCAGCGTGTAGATCCCGCCGCCATCCGCCAGCCTGCCCATGACGTGGTGGATGTGGTTGTACTCCACGATGTTGCGCTCGCACGCCGTTGGCGAATCGTCCCACCGCCACCCCACGGAGATACCGGTGTAGGGCAGGTGGTGCACGAGATTGTGGCTCACCTGCGTCCCCTGGGCGAAGCCGACCGATACCCCCACGGCACCATAGAACTCAGCCCCGCAGTCGTGCACGTGGTTGTTCGTCACCACGTTGTCCCGGGGCACCAGGGTCGGGTCGTCCGGGCCGCCGACCATGATTCCATTGCCCGCGATGTCCCACATGCAGTTGCCCTCCATGCGGTTGCCCTCGCACCCCCGGCTGAGGAATAGGCCCGACCCGCCCAGGTGGGCAACCTCGCCGTCCGTCAGCGAGCAGCCCCGCGCGAACTCGAAGAGAATCGCCGGCTCGATCTGGGCCCATCGGGTCTCACCGCTCTCCCGGTCGTAGTCGGTGAAGTGGCAGGCCTGCACGCCGCGGTAGCCGCCCTCGGGGAGCTCCCACGTCGCATGTTCGAACCGCAGGCCCCGGAAGTGCAGGTTGCTGACCGGCCTGTCCGCCGACCCGCGCACCTCCACCAGCCGGGTGAGGACCGGCGCCACGACCTGGGCCCGGCCCATGTCCTTGCCCTCGCCGGGCCGGTAGGTGAGCACGCCGCTCGCGCGGTCGAGGTACCACTCGCCGGGCTGGTCGAGGAACTCGCGGGCGTTCTCGAGATGGAACCAGCGCCCCGCGTGGGGCCGGTTCCACTGGTGCACCTGGGGCGACACGTGGGGCCCCTCGAGCAGGGCCGTGCTGGCCGTCGGGTCCACGCTAACGAGCCTCTTGCGGAAGATCGCCCACTCGCCGGGGACCACGATCTCCACGTCCCCCAGGTTCGCCCACTCCCGCACCTGGTCGGGCGCGAAGGTCAGGCTGAACTCCCGCAGGTCGTCGCTCAGAGCGGCTCCCGCGAGCTGCCAGAAGGGGGCATCGTCCGTCAGGTTCGGCGTTCTCGCCCGCGTCGCCCGCCGCCCGTTGACATAGAGCTGGCGGAAGTACCACTCGCCTTCCCTGACGCCGGCCACCCGCGCCGTCCACAGTCCGTCCTCGCCGCGCTGCCATCCACCGATCGCCCGCCCGCCGCTGACCACCACCGTCTCTCCCGGGCAGGCCGCGTAGGTAACGGAGAAGGCCTGCGTGCCGGAGTCTTGCGGTCCGAAGACGAGCGGTTCCGTCAGGGCGTGCAAGCCGCCCCGCACCAGCACCAGGACGTCGCTGCGCAGCCCGTCCCTCAGGATCCGGCGCACCGCCCGCTGCGCCCGAGCCAGGCTGGCGAAGGGCTTCTCGGCGGTGCCGGGGTTGGTGTCGCTGCCGTCGGGCGCCACGTAGAAGTCGGCGGGTGGTGCCTGTGGGGCCGGGAGACTGGGGGCGTTCAGGGCGAGCAAGGCCGCGACCAGGGCGGTGCCGGCCATGCGGAGCATGGTCATCCCTCCGGGCTGCCTGCGGAATGAAGGCCCCGCCGTGGTGCCGCGGCCGCCGGGCCCTCGGCAGTATAGCC
>CAZSOQ010000024.1:0-33848 GCA_964608495.1 uncultured Armatimonadia bacterium
GGTGACGCCGGACGGCGACGCGGCGATGTTTGGCGCGCAGGTGACGGCGGGTGAGCATCAACGGCGGCGCGGCCTATGTGGTCGTGTGGCGTCTGCCGGCGGACGAGCAGGCGCGGCGGGAGTTCGAGCGCGTGCGCGCGGCCGTAGCGTCCAGCGACCGCCGGCTCGAGGAGCGGGCCCTTCACCTGCTCACGTCGGAGCGCTCGCCCTTCGCCGAGTTCGCCGGCGGCGCGGTCGTCGAGATCACCTGGCACAACGCCCCGCGCTTCGTGTGGGTCGAGCTGGCGGACCCGAGGGTCACGGGCGAGGACCATCTGCTGGACCTGTGCCATCGCCTGACGTCGCCCGATAGCCCGGAGTCGGCGGCGCTGCTGATCGGCCTGCCCTTCCACCACCGCCGGCAGATGGAGGCCTGGCGGCGCCTGTGCGAGGCCCTGGGCAGCCGGCCGGGCGCCGAGGGGCTGGCCTTGTGGCTGCCGCGGGAGCTGGCGGCCGAGGAGGCGGAGCCGCTGCGCACGCTCGTGGCCTGCGCGCAGGCCGAGGAGGTCGTGGCGCCGCTGGGCAGCGAGATGGCGGAGCACGTCCGCCAGGAGCGGACGCTGGCGGAAGCCACGGCGCGGGGCTCCCTCACGGCGCCCTACCTGGAGGGCCAGGTCATCTCGACGCGCGGAGTGGACGTGGACGGCCGCGCCCTCTCGCAGAGCGCCGAGGACCTCGAGGCGGCGGTGGCCAGGGCCGTGGACGCCGCTCTCGGGCGCAGGCACGGCGAGTTCCCCCGGCTGGCGCCCCGGCGGCTCCTGCTCGGCCGCGAGCCCGTGGATCTGCTCTACGAGGAGCTGGTGCAGCCGGGGGTGGCCGAGATCGGGCCGGGTAGCGCCCTGGAGGTCTGGGCCCAGGCCCTGCTGGGGCCCCTGGGGCTGGTGAACCGCGACGAGGGTCGGCTGGAGGTGACCGCCCGCGGGAGCGTGGTGGTGCGGCGGCTGCTGGACATGCTTCGGGCCCGCGACACGGCGGCGCCGCACGAGATGGGGCGGGCCGTGGACTGCGCCGAGACCGCGCGGGCGCTGTTCAAGTCCGACCTGGGGCTGCCGCCGGAGCTGTTCGAGCTGGCGGCCTCGATCCTTGCCCGCCTGGGCTACGTGGTGGCCCTGGACGAGGATCACAACCCGCTGGTCGTCCAGGACCTTCCGGCGCCCTTCGCCGCCAGGGTGCGGTATCTGGCCAGGGCGCCGGCCCTGGGACCGACGCGCTGGCAGGCCATCGGCCGCTTGCTGCGGGCCATCGGATCGCAGGGCATCATCGCCGGAGACTACGAGGGACAACAGCGCGCCTGGGACACACTCGTCGCGGCGCGTCACGACTGGCTGAGCCTGATAGCCGACATCCGGGGGCGGCTCGACGGGCTCTGGGGAGCCCTGGGGCAGGGGCCGGACCAGTGGCAGGAGACTCTCGAGGAGCTGGACGCCGCCGAGCATCTCTTCGGCCTGGTCAACCCCGCCAAGCCGGCGCCGCTCGGCCTGCTCGAGCTTTCCGACGCGATCTGTGAGCTGGTCGAGAGGGAATCGAGCTTCGGCGCTCTGGCGAACTTCCTCAACCGCCTGCGGAGCCTGGCGGACTTCCTCCAGGAGGACGCGGAGGAGGTCGTGGGGGTCCGCCGCTACCTGCTTCACCCCAAGCTGAACGCTCAACCCGAGAGCGACGTGGGGCTGCGGCGGGACCAGATGCTCGAGTTCATCGGCGGCGGCGAGCTCATGGCCCGCGACTTCATGACCTTCCGCCGGCTGCAGCAGGTCTTCTTCGTCACCTACGCCCGGCGATACCTGTCCTGGCACACCCGTGCCTACCAGTCCGAGCTCTTCGAGCGCTGCGCGGCGATCCCCAACTCGCCCGAGTTCCGCGCGCTGGAACGTCTGGGGCGGCTGCAGGTGGACGTGCAGCACGACGGGGCCTACGTGCGCCACGAGGTGGAGGAGGCGCTGGCGCGCCGCTGCACCTACGGCGGACTGGACCGTTCGCTGCGCCTGTCGCCCGTGTGTCCCGAGTGCGGCCTGGAGCTGGGCTACGACCCCGATGTGCCCGATCCCGACGCCCTGAACCAGGCCATCGCGGAGGGACTGGCCGAGTACAGCCAACTGCTCACCGCGCCCGAGCTGCGCGAGCAACTGCGCAAGTACATGGCTGCGCTGCCCCGGTGGGGGGACCTGTCGGCGCGGCTGCTGGAGCTGCTGAACCTGTCCGGGACGCTGTCGCCGCGGCAGGTGATCACGGTGCTCAACGACGAGGTGATTCTGCACCTCAACCGCGTGCTGGCCGGGCAGATCATCGTGCCGCGGGATATCGGTGAGCTGCGCCGGGCGCTGCACGGCAAAACCCTCTCGGGCGACGAAGCGCGGCGCATCGTCCTGGAATGGCTGGAAGGATCCCAGGAAGACAGCGACGAGGGCGACGAGCTGTTCGAGTTCGAGGACTAGGTACTGAGTCGCGCCCGAAGGTGCCCCCGCGCCGCCCGAGGTGAAGCCCCGGTCCGGCCTCGATCTATGCCCCGAGAGGGTGAAACGGGTTCACCAGTTATTCGGTAAGCAGCGGCTGTTTGCGGCAGTATGCGTCAGGCCTGAATACAGGGACCGGTAGGGGTATTCCCGGCCCCCCGAAGGCTGCTCCGCAGCGTCCCGCGCCTCGCGCCTCATTCGTCGCGCTCGACCATCTCCACCGCCCCCTGCCGACACAGCAGCGCGCACAGCCCGCAGCCGTCGCACTCCTCGCGGTCCACCTCGACGACCCGGCCGCGCTCGATGGCCAGGTAGGGGCAGATGCGCAGGCAGTCCCCGCAGGCGCCGCAGCCGCCGCAGGCGAGGCACCTGGCGGCCTCCGGCTCGGCGTGGTGAGGCCGCAGCCCGCGATTCACCTCGACGGGGCCGCGCAGGCGCTCCTCGGCAGGGAGGCTGACGGGCTGCTGGCGGCGCGTGAGGAGCAGATCGTCGCCGCCGGCCGCCTCGACAGCCTCTCGCGCGGAGACCACGGGCAGGTCGAGGTCGTAAAGCGCTGCGGTGGGCTCCTCGCCGCGGAGCCAGGCATCAACGGCGAGGGCCACGCGCTTACCCGCGGCGACGGCCTCGACCAGCGATCGGGGACCGGTCACGGCGTCGCCACAGGCGAAGACGCCGGCCAGGCGGGTCGCGCCGGTGACGGGATCGGCGACGACGCGTCCGCCGTCCAGCAACTCGGCGGCGCCTGCCTCCTCCAGCCAGGAACTGTCGAGCTCCTGGCCCACCGCGACGATCACCGTATCGGCTTCGAAGGCGGTCGTGTCCTCCGCCAGGACGGTGAAGCCGGCCCTGCCGTCGGCTCCTACTTCGCCGGCGACGGTGTGGGCACAGACCACCCGGAGCCTTCCGCCGTCGGCCGGCTCTATCCTGAGCGGCTGGACCTGCTCGACGAGCTGCACGCCCTCTTCGAGCGCGTCGGCCAGGTCCTCCTCGCGGGCGGGCATGTCCTGTACGCGGCGGCGGTAGAGCAGGCGCACCTCGGCCCCCAGCCTACGGGCCACGCGCGCGGCGTCCACGGCCACGTCGCCCCCGCCGACGACCGCGACCGACCTGCCGAGGCGGGGCACGTCGAGACCGAGGTTATGTCGCCTGAGGAAGACGATGCCCTCCAGCACGCCGTCCCGGTCCTCGCCGGGCACGCCGAGGGGACGGTGGGTGTGGGCGCCGCAGGCGATGACCGTGGCCGCGAAGCCCTGCTCGCGCAGATGCCCGAGGGTCAGGTCGCGGCCGAGCCCCACGCCCGTGCGGAGCTGGACCCCGGCGTCCCACACGCGCTGCAGGTCGGCCTCGAGCACGTCGCGGGGCAGGCGGTAGGAGGGGATCCCGGCCACGAGCATCCCGCCCGGCTTGGGCAGGCGCTCGAAGACCGTCACGGGGTAGCCCATCAGTCCGAAACGATAGGCTGCGGTGAGGCCGGCCGGCCCGGCGCCGATGACGGCAACCCTCGCCTCGCGCGGCGCGGCGCGCGGCGCCCGCACCGGGCCGTACCTCTCGCCCTGGTCGGCGGCGATGCGCTTGAGCTCCCGGATGCTGATGGGGTCGTCCACTTCCGCGCGGGCGCAGGCGGCCTCGCAGGGGTGATGGCAGCACCGGCCCAGCACGTGGGGGAAGGGATGGTTGGCGACCGTCAACGCCAGGGCCTGCTCGTACTTGCCCTCGGCCACCAGGTTGACGCAGCCCTGCACGTCCTCGCCCACAGGACACTCGGCGCGGCAGGGGGCCACGCCGCGCGTGTTGACCCGGGCCGCGAAGCGCCGGCGACGGTCCACGTCGTCGAGGCCGAGGATCCGGCCGTGCAGCCCCCCGCGCAGCTCTTCGACGCTCGCCAGGCCGAGCCGCTCCAGCTCCTCACGGAGCTGGGCGTTGATGCGCCGCAGGACTTCCCAGCCGCGCAGGTAGAGGGCCGAGCACACCTGGACGGTCTGTGCTCCGGCGAGGATCAGGGCCGCGACATCGCGGCCGTCGGCGACTCCGCCGCTGGCGCTGATCTCGACGGCTGACCGCGGGGCGTCGGGCGCGACGGCTGATTGCGGCGCGTGGAGCGCGACGGCTGACTGCGGCGCGTCGGGCGCGACGGCTGACTGCGGCGCGTCGGGCGCGACGGCTGACTGCGGCGCGATGGTGGCGACCCAGCGCAGGACGAAGTTGAACATCCACAGGCCGCCGTGGCCCCCGAAGCTCCCGTGCAGGATGGGCCTGCGATCCTCGATCCCTAGCTCCAGCCCGAGGAAGCGGTTGAAGAGGGTCACGGCCTGGACTCCCGTCTCCGCCAGCGCGGCGACGAGACTGGCTGGGGAGGTGAGCTGAGGCGTGAGCTTCACGATCAGGGGCTGGGCGACGACCTTGCGCACCTCCCGCGCCACCTCGACGATCCGCTCCTCGACCTGCCGGCCGCTGAAGGCGATGGAGCCGTGGGGGCAGGACACGTTGAGCTCGAGGGCGTCGCAGCCGGACTGGGCGATGATGCGGGAGGCCTGGACGAAGCTGTCCACGTCCTGGCAGTCCACGTTGGCGATGACGGGGATGCTCACCCGGCGCTTGGCCTCGGCGAGCATCTCGGCATAGGCCTCGGCGTCGTGCTCGCTGGCCTGCTCGTAGGAGTAGAAGGTGTCGGACCCGATCTCGCCCACCTGCCGATGGAGGACGGCGTACCTGGGGGAAGGGGAATGCCGCATGACGGGCAGGTCGCTGAAGCCCTTGGCGATGACGGCGCCCGCGCCCATCTGCTCCGCGCGCTGCATCATCTGGGGGCTGCGGGTTATCCCCGCCGAGCCGACAAGGACTGGTGAGGCCAAGGACAGGCCGCAGAACCGCGTGGCAAGATCGGGCAAGGCTGGGGCCCCCTCGGCGCGCAGCGCTCCCCACGGGCCCTCCGCCGAGCGCGCCGTGCTTGCCGATTATACTTCAGGCTGCGCGGGCCAGGGACGTGCGAGAGGGCCGCGGCGGGGTAGAAGGCCGAGCCTAGTTGAAGACAGCCTTGGCCTCGCCGCCCTGGAACTTCACGTGGCCGTCGAGGTAGCAGATGTTGATGGAGCCCGCGTGCGACTGATGCAGGTTGACGCCGAAGTTGGTGCGGGTGAGCTTGCACCACGCGTCGCTCCATAGCCAGCACTGGGGGTCCCACATCTCGCTCATGACGCGCGGCTGGGGGCCGGTGCGCGACATCAGGAAGCCCCAGCAGATCCAGGTGCTGTAGCTAGACTTGGGTGGCTGGACGGTGTCCGGGCTCTGGTCGTAGCTGAAGAGGTAGTAGCCGATGTTGCCCGCGCTCTTGTTGGCCTCGGTGGGGACGAAGTCGGGCATCCAGGTCCGTATCTTGAAGGAGGAGGGGCAGTAGAGGATGTCCAGGTTCTTGATGTAGGGCGATGTCTGGGTGACCAGCCGCTGGTGAGTGGTGCTGCTGTTGCAGGCGTAGTAGTCACAGGGCATCAGCTCGTCGTAGTCCTGGGCGTACATATGGGCGGCGAGGCCGAGCTGCTTGAGGTTGGAGACGCAGACGGTGGTGCGCGCCGATTCCCTGGTGCGGGCGAAGACGGGGAAGAGGATGGCGGCCAGGATGGCGATGATGGCGATGACCACGAGGAGTTCGATGAGGGTAAAGGCTCGGGCAGCAGTCACAACAGCCCTACCTCCTCATCGCGTGGCGAGACCGGGGTCGCCGCGGGCTCCTCGATGCTCTCGCCGGGCCTGCGGGCGAGCCGCTGGAGCCGGTTGCCCACGACGATGGCCCGGTCCTTACAGGCGTTCATGCAGTCGGTGCACCAGGTGCAGTCTGTGCTGGAGGGTGTGGTGGCCATGGGGCAGGCTCTCAGGCAGTCGCCGCAGGGGCGAGTGCGGCACCGCTCGGGCACGATGCCCATCTTGAAGAGGCTGAGGTGGTTGAGCAGGCCGAGCACGGCGCCCAGGGGGCACAGGTAGCGGCACCAGAATCGGACTACGAGCAGCGCGCCCAGCAGGGCGACGATGAAGATCACGATGCGGACGAGGTAAGCGGGGTTGCCGAGGCCGACGGCCACGCGCAGAGGCTCGAGGGACAGGTAGTGGGAGCTCTGCACCATGTAGGGGAAGGGCCTGCCCTCAGTGAAGTGGAGGGCCGAGTAGGCCCAGAGGACGAGGGCCAGGGCGGGCCACTTGAGCCACTTGAGCACGCGGTCGAGGCCGCGGAACCAGGAGCCTGGGTCGCGAGGCGAGCTCACACCTGTAGCTGTGGATTGCGAAGTAGCCCTGGGCTTGGGCACGACGCCGAGGGCGTCCTGAAGGAAGCCCATCGGGCAGGCCCAGCCGCAGAAGCCGCGACCGGTGAAGAAGCCGAGGACGACAATACCGGCGATGTAGAAGGGCTGGAGCCAGCGGCCGGGACAGTCGGTGAGAGGGCAAGACATGCAACCCATGAAGGGCACAGCGAAGGGGCAGCGCAGGAAGCCCACGGCGAGCCACTTGCCGCCTAGGAGGAAGAAGGCGAACTGCACCAGTCGGTGGGGGAGCCAGAGCTTGCTACCCATTGCCGAGCACCTCCCCCCGGCTGTGAGCCTGGGCCATGTGGGGCTTACCCCTGGCTCTTGCGGCCCACGGCGAGTCGGGGTAGCGGTCGAGGAGTTGCTGCCGGCGCGCGCTGGCTCGATCGGGCAGCCCCATCCGCTCCAGGCAGGCACCGGTAAAGTACAGGGCCTCATCCTGCCACTTGTTCATCTTCTTGTTGCGCACATTGACCACGGTGAGCACCTTGAGGAAGGAGTAGAGGGCCGCCTTCCAGTCGTGGCAGACGAACTGCTCGAGAGCGATGTGGTGCCAGACGGCGGCCTGGCCCTTGTCGGGGACTAGGTCCGTGAGCGCCACCTGTGCCGCCCGGAGGTCCGCGTCCATGCCGCCGGACGGCAGGGCGGCTGCCGCCAGGGCGGCCGTCGTCGGCGCCTTGGGGAGAGGCTGCGCGAGGGCGCTGTGGAGGGCCTCCCGCTGATCGGCGGTCATGTCCGGGTAAGCCTGGAGCTGGGCCAAAGCCTTCTGAGCCTTGGCGGGCCACTCGCTGCTGGGATAGTCGCGGGCGACGGTCCGCCACTGGTAGACGGCGGCATCGGGGTGGCCCAGCCAGCAGCAGGCAATACCGGCCCAGTAGCGGGCGTGGGGCCTGAGGTCGGGCTGCTCAGGCTGATTGGGGCCGCCCTTTGGTGGGGCATAGAAGGCGTGTACCACCTTCATACATTCCTGCAGAGCGCCTGAGAAGTTCCGGGCTTGGAAGTCCCAATAGACATTGTTGAGAGCGAGAGCCTGCGCCGTCAGCAGGCCAGTCTGGGTGATTTCGGTTGCCAGGACCTTTACAGCGTCCTCGGGGACCTCTTTGTCCTCGGGCACCTGGCCTTCCAGGCCGACGAGGTAGAGCATCCTGCCCGCCAGTTCGGCCCAGGGGTCGCCGGTATGGATGCTCTTGCAGGCCTCCCACAGATCAACCGCGGCAGCGTGGTTGCCCATGAGCCAGACGCACTGGCCGGCGCGGAAGAGAGCCTCGTCCTGTAGGTCGTTGGGCGCGTTCAGGGCATAGACCTTGAGGTAGTCGGTGAGGGCTTGGTCGTAGACGCCGCAAAGGAGCTCGTCCTCCGCTATGGCCATATTGCGTCGGCTGCCCTTCTCCAGATCCCCCTCGATCACCCGGATCTCTTTGGGGACGTAGGCCGCGAGGGCATCCTCCACGTCGCCCACGGGCCAGTCGGCACCATAGGGAGCGGGGCGCCCACCCAGTTCTGCAAGCGCCTGGCGCGCCTTATCGGCCCAGTGCTTTTCGTCCAGGTCTTCGGGCACATAGTCCTTGTGCTCTAGGCCGAACTCGAAGAGGGGACCGCCCCACTCCTGCAGGCCCTTGCGCGGGTAGTCACGCACGCAGCGGCTCCACATGTGCCACGCCCCGGACTTGAGCCCGAGTTGCAGGGCGCAGTATCCCGCGTGGTAGCGGGCCTTGGCGTCATAGGGGCTAGGGCCGAAGATATGCAGCAGCTTAAGCCACCGCCGCAGAGCCTGCTCCCACTGACCGTCCGCCATGAGTTCTCGCGCGAGCTGGTCCTGGTAGGGCTGGCCTCGGGTCGGCACGAAGACCTGTAGGAGAGGCTTGAAGGGTTTGGACTCGGGAGCCGTGACGTGGTAGTACCCGTGGCTCTGGAGAATCTCTCGGCTGTCGGGTGACAGGAGATCATCCACATAGCGGTTGGCCAAGTCCTGGCGGCGTGAGCCTGAGGGAACGCCCACGGCCTGAGCGACCGTGGCCCGGCAGACCTCCATGTGCACCATGGGTCTGGGGTCAATGACGATCACCTGTAGGCCCTTGGCGTCGGGATGCGTGGTCTGGCTGCGCTGGGTGATAGCCGCGAACACCCTGCCCTGCTTGAGGGCGCGGGGCAACTGGCGGCCGCACTTGACGCGCTTGCGGAGGGCGAGGTAGTAGGTTTCGGCGAGGGTGGCCTCGCCCAGATCGTCGCCGATGGCGCCAAGTAAGGCCGCAACGCACTTGCCTTTGGGCCGCATCGCGTAGGGTGCCGCCGCGACGTAGAGGCCCTTCGCCAAGTCACGGACGGAGGTGACCTCGCCCTCGTTGCCGGGGGGGACGACAATGACGTAGGGATCGACGGCGAAGAACTCGGGACCACGGGCAAGGAGGCCCTGCTCCTGCAGCCAGGGCCAACCGGGGCCTGCTCTGCCGACGATCAGGTCGGGCTGACGAGCGCGGGCCGTCAACTCGAGCAAATACTGCACCGGCGCCCCCACCACCAGAGTCTTGCATCCGTTGCGCCGCCCGAACTGGCGCCCGAAGTCAGCCTGGCTTTCGTAGTTGCTCCCGCAGCACCAGACCACTAGGGTGGGTCGCCAGGGCTGCTCGTTCAGCAGCCAGAGGCCCACCACCAATACCGCAGCCGCAAGCGCGAGAGCAACGTCCCATCTCCTGCGGCGATGCTCAAGCACGAGACGCACCCCTGCTCTTGTAGTAGCACATTATGCTGCTCGTATTCTACCTTGCGACAACGCGCCAGGTCGCGCCAGCGGTTCCCGTCCGCGATGCCGTAAGGCGTGGCGGGGGCTGGCAGGACACCCCTGACGGGGGGCGAATCCCTGCCTGACCACGCACCGTCGCCGTGCCGTGAGTTCCGGGCCGAGCCGTGAGCAGTGTGTGCGGAAGACAGCGCGGAGGGTTGACGTACGGCGCCCTTTGCGCTTTGCTTGGGAGCCGCTTGGCAGGAGAGTTGTTCGGCTTAGGAGGCCATCGCATGAGCAGCCGTAAAATCAGCCTCAAGCTCGGGATCAACGGAGCCTTCGTCACCAGGCGCTGGGAGGAGCCGGAGTCCATGATGCGCCTGACGGCCGAGACGGGCTACTCCGTGCATGAGTTCTGCGCCGACGTCCTAGACCCCTTCTTCATGGGCCCCAAGGACTTCCTTCTCGACATGGCCCGAGAGGTCAAGCACTGGGCCGAGCACTACGGCATCGAGATCTGCGACGTGTATACCGGCATGTGCACGCACCGCTTCCACAGCTTCTCGCACTCGCGCCCCGAGCCGGGCGAGCGGATGAAGCAGTGGTTGAGTGACTGCTGGGACCTCTGCCTGGCCATGGGCACCGACCGGTGGGGTGGGCATGTGGACGCCGTGCCGGTCGAGGTGATGGCGAACCCGGCGGCCTACCAGCGGGCCATCGAGCGCCTGCACGAGACCTGGCGCGAGCTGTCGGTGGTCGCGAAGGAGAAGGGCATGGGCGCGATCTTCGTCGAGCAGATGTATATCCCCAGCGAGGTGCCCTGGACGATGCAGCAGGGCGAGGACCTGCTGGTCGCGGTCAACCGCGACAGCGAAGGCGTGCCGGTATACCTGACCGTGGACGTGGGGCACATGGCGGGCATGTGCTACGGGCTGAGCGGCCCGGACCTGGACTACGCCGAGTGGATCAGGCGCTTGGCGCCGTGGGCCGAGGTCATCCACCTGCAGCAGACGACGGCCGAAAGCTCGCACCACTGGGGGTTCACCGAGGAGTACAACGCGCGAGGGCACGTGCGGATGGAGCGGGTGATGGAGGCCGTCGAGGAGGGGCACCGTCAGGCGGAGAACTCGCCGATCAGCGAGGTAATGGAGCCGCTGGACCACAACTTCCTGGTGCTGGAGCTGATCCCGGGCAGCACCAAGAACGAGGAGACGCTGCTGCGGGAGATGAAGGAGAGCGCGCAGTACCTTTACGACTTCATCCCGCGCGAGGGGATGACGCTGACTATCTGAGCCACAGCGGGCCGGGCCTGGTGGGGAGCTAGGTGGGCAGACAGACGGCGAGGCAGACAAGGGCGCCCGCGGCGAAGACGGCCTCCAGGAGGATGGCGGCCGCGAACAGTCGGTTCGATGTGGGCCGGCTGGCGACCGCCAGCGCGGAGGCCAGGGCTCCAGCCCCCAACAGAGGCCACGCGAGCTGCATGCCGGCCGGCGCGGCCACCTCGAACCGCCCGGTCCGCAGGTAGCTTAGCGTGTCGAGGCCGAGCAGGACCCATCCGACGATGCAGAAGTCCAGGACACAGCCCCAGGCGAGGCGGTCTCCCCAGTAGCGCGGGACCGGTGGTCGGCGCGCGCCGTGCGGTGACACCTCTCCGTCCTGCGAATCCATGGCTGCTCACCCAGTGCCTGCGATGGCCGGCGCACCCAACGACGCCTGTCGGGGGCTAGCGCGGCTCCAGGCCTTGGGGGTGGTCTGCTGCCGGTCTACTGCTCGGACAGAAGTCCCTGCCGGTCCGCTTGCTCGATGAGCTCATCCACCGCGGCGACGGCGGCCCTGGCCTGGTCGAGGGTCACGTGGGGCTTCAGCTCATGGATCTTGACGGCTCTCTCCTCAGCGGAGGTCCCGGCAGGGCCGGTGAGGGTGACGTAGAGCGCAGTGGACAGGCGCTCAAGCTCATCCACGTTCTTGGCGCCCACGGTGTCGGCCACGAAGCGGATCTGTTGCTCGTACCTGCCCAAGGCCTTGGGGTACCGTTGTCTCAGGGACTGTGCCTGCTGAGTTGGGGCCAGACTCGGCCCGTAGCCAGCCGCACGGACGCGGCGCTCCAAGAGGCTGTCGGCCCGCATCGCTGTCAGGTCGGCTCTGAGATCGAAGGAGAAGGTGCCGTGCTTGTACAGGATGAACTTGAGGCCCATCGGGCAATGGAGGAGCTCCTGTAGGATGTAGACGGCCTTCTGTAGATGCGTCTCGCCACACCAGCTATCATGGTCGAGAAGCCGTTCAGCGAGCTCGGACAGCAGGGCGGCCCTCTGCAACCGTTTCATTGGTCCTCATCCTTGGGCTTGATGATAACCTGTCGCTGTTCCTCAAGCAACGCGGTGGCCTGATCTTTGAGTTCGGGACGCACGAAGACGTAGTCAATGGCTAGGGGCGGGAGCCTGGCTATGACGTCGGAAACGGTGACCGAAGGGACGATACGTCCGTCTCTGGTCTCCACAGGGAAGTCTGCAGACTCCTCGCGCGCCTTATACGTGTCGAACCGCACGTTGTCATCACCGAAGCGGTCCGCAGCCCACTGAGACACCTGGATAGCCGCATCCGGGTTCACACTGACATCGCTAGGATGGCGCTCATACAGTACCCTGAAATGGTCGTGCTGCGCGATCCTCCTCGCGGCATCATGGCCAGGCGCAGTTGGGGCGACTGCCGCATCGGCGATTGCGGCCGCAACCTCGTTGTCTGTCAGACCCAGGAAGCTGCCCGGCGAGGTCGGGAACCTGCCTTCCGGGAGCCACTTGGCGAGGAAGTCCCTCAGGTGTATGTCGTATATGCGCCTTACGCGGTGGAGGTACACCTGCGAGTACATGAAGTACCTTGCCAGCAACAGGGCCTCTGCCGACTGGCGACCTCCCTCCTGGACTCCCATCGCTGGCTCTGTGGACGGACGCTGATCCGTCTTGCCTGGGCTTGGGAGTATGCGTAGAGTGTCAATGAGGCGGTAGTGGTCGAAGCTGCCATAGGGAACCCCCACGTGATGGGCGTCACGCAGCAGGTAGTCCATACGGTCAACGCCGAAGGCGTCTGCCACAAGGATCTCGGACAGAACGGCCTCCCAGTCCGATAGCTGCAGACCGGAGGCCTCTGGGCCAACGGCCAGCTTGACGATCTGGTCAACCGGCAGAGGCGGACTCATAGCGTCCCAGAGGCCCTTCATCTGGTCTGACCGGATGATCTCCGCAGTGAGTCGCTCGTGGGTCCAGCCATCGGGCAAGAGGTCCTTCTCGGCGGCGTGAGAGAAGGGCAGATGCCCCAGATCGTGACAGAGCGCGGCCGCCCGCAACACTCGTCGCCAGTGCTGCCTCTTCTCCAAGTCCCTGATCGGGGGCAACCGCTCGGCGACGTCATCCCTGATGTTGCCAGGAGCGGTGACCACGTCGAAGACCCGGCTGGCGAGCTCCAGGACGCCCAGCGAGTGCTCGAACCTTCTGTGGGTCGCACCCGGGTAGACGAGGTACGTGAGCGCAAGCTGGTGCACGTGGCGCAAGCGCTGAAAGGGCAGCGAATCCACCACGGCCCGCTCGTCGGAGTCCAGACGCACGAAGGTGTGTATCGGGTCGCGGATCTCGTGCACGCTGTTGCTCATGGATACCCGCTGCCGGTCTTGGCCTCGCCCTCGATCGGCCACGCCGCAACCGGCCGAAGACCGAGACTTGGGGCCAGCGCCGATAGGCCTTGCCTTGGAGTGTTCGCTGCGGACAGTCCACAACCTTGCTTCTGGAGCCGCAAAGGCCGGCGCGCTGAAGGGCTGTTCGGTGACACGTGTGGACGGCACTACGGGGAGCCGCGCGTTACGGAGTCGGCCCATGCAGACGCTTGAGGTACGCCTCCGCCACGTCGGCGTACTCGGGGGGAACGTCCGCCACCGAGGGCTGCTCCAGCTTCGGCAGCTTGAGGTGCGGCGGGCCCTGCGGCGATACCGTGGGCGGGCTCGGCGGAGGCTGATAGGGCTTGGGCCGCTCCGCCACCCTCTGGCGGCTCTGCTGCTCGCGCGTGTATAGCGAGCGCTGTGCGTCCAGCATCTTGTGCAGGATGTCGCGCTGCTGAGTCCGCGTCTTCTGCGTCAGCCGACGGGCCTTGAGCTCGTTGCTCACGTCCTCCATGTCGCCCGCGACCCCCCCGAGCTTGTCCGAGAGCTGCTGGCCGGCGCCGCGCATGAGCTTGTCCAGCGCCGCCTTCAGCATGGCCTGCTGCATACCCAACTCGCTCAGCATCGGGTTGCCGCTGCCCATCTGGTCGCTCTGCTGGTTCAGACCGCGCTGCTGCTCGGCGAGCTGCTCAAGCCGCTTGAGGTACTCCGACAGCGCCGCCTGGGCCGACTGCTGGCCGAGGGCCTGGGACAACTGCACCAGATCGGCGGCGAGCTGGTTCAGCTCGGCCAGGCTTCGCTGCTGGGCGATCTGCGCCGCTCCGCCTTCGCCGCCCTGCAGGGAGCGCGCGGCCTGCTGCATCTCCTCGCCCACCGCCTGCATCCGGGCGGCCAGCTCGGGACCCGCCAGCGGCGTCTTGCCCGATAGCTCCCGCAACTGCTCGCCGAGCCTGTCCGCCCCCTCGGCGATGGCCTTCTGCCGCGCCGAGAGCCGCTCGAGCTGCTGCTTCTGCTGCACGGCGCGCAGGAGCATCTCCTGCACAAGGGGCTCCGCCTGCCGAAGGAGCTGCTGCTGGGCCTGGGCCAACCCGACCGACTCGGCCACGGCCCGCGCCGCGGCGCCCTGGAGCTCCCTCCGCTGGCGACCCATCAGGTCAGCCTGCATGCCCGCCAGGTCGGCGGCCGCCTGGCGAAGCGACTGGAGGGCCTGTCGCTGCGGGGGCCCCGCGCTGCTGGGCGACAGACGCCGCAGTGCGCTCGAGGCCTGGCGCATATCGCCCGCCGGGTCGTCGCGCTGCAGCCGCGCGCTCAGGGCGTCGAGGCCCTGGGCGGTCTTGGGGTCCAGCTCCCGCGCCCGCTCGGCGGCTACCTGCAGCTCCTCGGGCAGCGGCTGCGTCTGGCGGGCCAGCTCGGCCTGACGGTCGGCCTCCCGCGCGGCAGCCGCGTCTGCCTCCTTCATCGCGTCGGTCCGCTTGACCGTGTCTTGCTGGCGGTCGGCCAGCTGGGCCACCTTGCGCTGCAGGGCCTCCAGCATCATCTCCATCCGAGCGCGCTTGAGCAGGTCGAGGGTCTGGTCGAGCTGGCGCATGAAGCGCTCGTGGACCTCGCGCAACTGCCTGGCGTCCGCCCGCAGCTTGCTCAGGTCCGGCGCCTTCATCACGTCCTGCAAGCGGTCCAGCAGGTCCTTCATCTGCTCGTCCAGCACTTCCTGGGACAGTCGGTGCAGCTCGGCGACCTTCTCCAGCATCTGCTCGTCCACCAGGCCCTCGAGCGAGAGCTTGCACTCCGCCTCGGCCATGGCCTGCTTGACGTCTGCGCTGGCCTTCTGCAGCCTCTGGGCCGCGTCGGCCATCTCGGCCTGGCGCTGGCCCGGATCGCCGCCCTCGCCTCCCTCTAGCTGGCGATCCAGTCGCTGCAACTGGTCGCCCAGCTCCTGCATGTTCCGCTGGAGCCGCTGCCAGGCATCCTCCTCGCGGGCGGCCGCCTGCTCGATGGCCTGCGCCGGCCGCTCGCGGGCCGCCGCCGTGTCCGGGGCTATCGTGATCCGGCGGACCGGCGACAGGGTCGTCTGAGGGCCGCCCAGCTCCCGATTGTCACGGGCGGCCAGCCTCACCAGCACCTCGCTCCCGGGCAGCAGCTTCATCGGCACGAGGTCGAAGCCCGCCTCGCCCTCGTACCGCCGACCGCAGTCGCCGGCGAGGACCGTGCTCTGCCACTGCTTCGCGCCGGCCGTACGCCACTGGAGCAGAATCTGCGTCAGCCCGTAGTCATCCTCGGCCGCCAAGCGGAGGGGCACGGAGCAGGGATCGGGCAGCGTCAGGTCGCGCGCGGGCTGCAGGATCTGGGCCGTGGGCTTGCCGTCGCGGAGGACGTCCACGGCGAAGGGCCCAAGGCGTGCGTGCCCGCCCGGGCCGCGGGCGGCCAGCGACCACTGCAGGGGCCGGAGCACGGTCTGCTCGAGACTCAGCACCGCGGACGAGTGCCGGCTCACGGCGCCCCACCGCAGGTCCAGGCTCTCGCAGTCGGCGAAGCGCGTCCGCAGGGCCAGGCGGCTGCCCTCGGGCACCGTCAGCGCGCCCGGGCGGTCCAGCCTCAGCGCGGCGCGGGCCGTGTAGGCGGGCGGCTCGGCCGTGAGGGAGAAGTCCACCAGGGCCGGCGCGGGAACCGTCGTGGGGCGGCCGGCCGGTCCGGAGGGCGGGCCCGCGTGGGTGAAGGGCGAGACGCCCACGGGGGATAGCCGGGCCCAGCCGGCGGGGAAGAGCAGACTGACGAGGAAGACTGCGGTCGCCGCCGCCGTGGCCAGGGACGGGGCGCGCCAGGGCACGGACCAGAAGAGGCGCTGGGGCGGGACGTCGGCTGCGATGGCCGTGGCGCGCAGCTCGAGCAAGCTGCCGAAGAGGTCGGACACGCGGGCCCTGCCGTCCAGGGCCTCGGCGGCCGTCAGCAGTTGGTCATCGGTGCGGCCGGCCAGGTGCTGGACGACCTCGGCCGCCTCGCTCCTGCGCCACGGCAGTGCGAAGAGCGCCAGGCCGAGCGCGAGAGCCAGCAGGGGCGCCTCTAGCAGGGCCTCGACCAGGGGACGCACGTCGCCTTCCAGCCGCCCGGCCGCGCCCGCCAGCGCCGCGAGCGACAGCAGGGCCACGGCGCCTGCCGTGACGCCCACGGTGAGCGCGACCAGTAGGCCGGCCCGGCGCCACGCCGCGCTCAGGGCCAGCTGCCGCGCGAGGGCGCTGGCGGTCCCGCTGGGCCGATGCTCGTGTTCTGCGGCTCTCTGCCAGGCCACGGGATCCTGTCCCGGTGCGAAGACTGGCCGGTCGGGCGCAGGAAGGAGGGCGGGAGCCGGCGGCTAGCCGTCCGGCCCTTCGCCCAGGCCCTGTCCCAGACCGTACTGCTGCAACTGGAACTGGCGGGAATACATATCGGCGTAGAGGCCGCCGCGTTCCATGAGGGTTTGGTGGTCGGCGAGCTCGACGACGGCGCCCTCATCTATGACGACGATCTTGTCGGCATTGCGCACCGTCGAGAGACGGTGGGCGATGACGAAGGTCGTTCGGTCCCTCATCAGGTTCTCCAGGGCCGCCTGGATGATCTGCTCGGCCTCCGTGTCCACCAGCGAGGTGGCCTCGTCCAGAATCAGGATACGCGGGTTGCGCAAGACCGCCCGCGCGATGGCGATCCGCTGGCGCTGACCACCGGAGAGTTTGACTCCTCGCTCACCGATAAGGGTGTCATAGCCGTCGGCCAGATCCTGGATGAAGTCGTGGGCATAGGCCGCCTTGGCCGCCTCGACGATCTCCTCGTCGGTGGCGTCCAGCCGCCCGTAGCGGATGTTCTCCTTGGCGGTGCCGTCGAAGAGGAAGGTCTCCTGCAGCACCAGGGCCATGTGGTCGCGCAGCGATAGCAGCGTCAACTGTCGGATGTCGGTCCCGTCCAGGAGGATTCTGCCCTCCTGGGGGTCGTAGAATCGCGGAATCAGGCTTATCAGCGAGGTCTTCCCCGCCCCGCTGCGCCCCACTACCGCCACAGTCTCGCCCGGCTCGGCGACCACGCTGACGTCCTTGAGCACCAGCTCCCCGGTGTCGTACTGGAAGCTGACGTGCTCGATGGCCACGCGCCCCTCGACCTGGTCGAGGCTCACGGCCTCCGGCGCTTCCTGGACCTCGGGCACCTCGTCCAGGAGCTCGAAGATGCGGGCGAGGGCCGCGAGGGCCTGGTTGAACACGTTGTGGACGCGGAGCAGCGACCCCACGGGCTGGTAGAACTGCTGCAGTTCGCCGACGAAGACGAGCAGGTCGCCCACCGACGCTGTCTGGCTCTTCGTCATCAGCCCGGCGACCCAGATGACGATGACCATGCCGATGGACGTGAGGAAGCTGAGGAAGGGGAAGAAGCTGGTCCACATCCAGATGCCGCGGATGTTGAGGTGCAGGTACTTGGCGGAGGATGCGCTGAACTCGTCGAGCTCGTGGTCCTCGCGGCCGAAGGCCTTGATGACCTGGATGCCGGAGATGTTCTCCTGCAGCTTGGTGTTGATGTCGCCGAGCTGGACTCGGACACGTTCGTACAGGGGCCGGATGATCCGGGCGAAAAGAAGAACTGCACCGACGAAGAGCGGCACCGGCGCCAGGGCAATGAACGCCAGCAGCACGTCGGTGCGGAACAGCACGACCATGATGAACAGCACCATGACGGTGCTGCTGATTACCGTGTCGGTGCCGTGGACGACCATGTCCTCTACGGAGCCGACATCGTTGCTGATGCGGGACATGATGTCGCCGGTGTTGCGGCGATGGAAGTAGCTCAACGACAGCCTCTGCAGGTGCCCGTAGGCTATCACGCGCAGGTCGTAGACGAAGACCTGCCCGAGCTGGTGCATGATGTTCATGCGGACGGCGGAGAAGAGGTTGGTGAGGAGGACGAGACCCAGCATCCAGCCGATGTAGGTGGGCAGGCGCTCGATGTGGTTGTCCAGGATGGCCTCCTGGACAATGCGTTGGCCCACCACCACGGGCACGTAGACCTGCGCCACGCTGGAGATGATCATCGCGGCGGTGGCGACCAGGACCTTGAGCCAGTGTGGCCCCAGGTGCTGGGCGAACCACGCCAGCATCCGGCGGTCCGTTATCCGTAGCGGCTTTGGGGCGCCTTCCTCGTCCAAGGCCCCGGACCCGCGGCGAAAGGAGCGGCCGTGGCGGCCGAGGCCATGTCCACCTACCATCACTGCTAACGCACCTCTCCGAGCTCAGGGGTAGTCCAGCGACGAACTGCTCTCTGTGGCAGCCTGCGCGTGCAGCGGGCCGAGCCGGGCGGTTGCCCGCTCCCGGCGACTGGCCGCTGCCAGCGACAGGATCCGTCGGAGGCACTGAGACTCTGAGGGATTCTTGCCCACCGGCGCGGTCGTGTCAAACGCCGGTGGGTCCTGAGGCGCCGGAAGGAGTGCCCTGCGGTCCAGCGAAGGGTCCTTGCCACCGCGATACTCGGCAGGTGATGCAACATGGGTCTGAAAGTCGGCGTCCAGACTTACGAATGGCTGGCCTACGCGAACCGCTTCGGCTCCGCCTTCTCCTGGAAGCAGGTGTGCTACGAGTGTGGCCAGGCCGGCTTCGTCGGCCTGGAGCTGACCGGGGGGTGGTTCCAGGACCTGCCCTCGCCGGCGGAGGTGACGGCCTTCTGCGCGAGCGCCGGGGTCCGGGTCATTGCCTTCACCGGCGGCGTGGGCAGCGATGACGACCTGGAGCTCTGCCGTGCCAAGCTGGAGTTCCTGCGCGAGATCGGCGGGTCGGCCCTCATGGTCGGGCCGCCGGGCTCCCGAGGCGTGCCCGACGACCGGCGCCTGGCCGTACTGGACGAATTCATCGAGCGCTGCAAGCGGCTGAGCGACTACTGCGAGCGTTACGGCATCCCGGCCGGGCTGCACAACCATCTGTGGACGGTGGCGGAGACGGAGGAGGAGATTCGCCACTTCCTCGACGCGCGGCCCATCGGCTGGTGCCCGGACTTCGGCCACGCGGCCGCGGCGAAGGCCGATGTGATGGCGCTGCTGCGCGAGTACGGCGACACCATCGTCCACGGGCACCTGAAGGACACCCTCTGCGACGAGGCGGGCAACTACCTGCGGTTCTGCGAGCTGGGCCGGGGTAACGTGGACCTCGACTTCGCGGTGATCCTGCGCGTGCTCGACGACCAGGGCTACGACCGGTGGCTCGTGATCGAGCAGGACCAGTGCACCGTGACGCCCATGTACGACATGGCTGTGAACCGCGACTTCATCGCGAGCATCGGATACGAGGCCGCGCTGCACGGGTAGCGGCCCCCCGCTGCGAGCGAGGCCCGGCGGGCTTCTACGTCCGGCCCGACGCCGAGGCCCCCGGGGCGGCCCTTGGCGCTGCGGGCCGGCCGGCCGAGGACAGGGCTCAGTCTCGAGACAGGGGGAGGATCATGGGGTTCCTCAGCAGGCTGTTCGGACGTCGGACGGAAGACGGCGGCTTCCTGTCGGTGCTCACGCACGAAGAGAGGGTCAGGGTCAGCAACCTCAACCCGCTGATCTACGACACCATTGCCGCCGAGAAACGAGGCGAGGAGACCCCCACCGTCGTCCTAGTCGGCTCTGACGAGACTGTCCTTGAGCTGCTGAGGCGGCTGGAAGTCGCTGACCTGGAGAGGCTTGCCGAAGCGGTCCGGCTCGGCCAGCAAGGCGACCGGGCGGCTCCTCGCGACCTGGAGGAGGCCGCGGAGCACTACAGAAGGGCGGCAGAGCTCAACCCCTACAACGACCTGGCCCTGATGAGCTATGGGGTCGCCCTGGCGAAACTGGGCAGGGTCCGTGAGGGGATTGAGTGGGTCGAGCGGGCCGTCAAGATCAACCCGAAGAGCCAGCGCGCTCGTGATAACCTGCGCCTGATGAGAGCGGACCTCTGAAGAGCGCGCCAGTGGTAGCCGAGGACGGCCGAGCAAGGGAGGTTTCCCGGTCGGTCGCTGGTGGCAGCCGTCTCGGCGCCCTGCGTGGGAGCGCGTGCGGCCGCTCGTTGGCGACACGACAACCTACCAGTGCTTTTTCTTGTGGGGGTGAAGGGACGCGATGCGGGGGATCTTCGGGCCTGGCTCGTTGCTTTGACGTGGCCGCTTGGCAGTCGGACTGACCCTTTGGGTCGCGAGGGCAAGCACAGTTCAGCGTCGCCGTCGGCGGACCGACGCCGAGTGTTCAGAGCCCTGGTCCTGAGGCGAGGTGAGGCGGGAGTGGAGCGCTGCCCTTACAAGGACGCAGAAGGGCGCTGCATCGCCCCGGGCGAGACTGACGGCCCTGCCTGCTCGTTCAGCGGCTCGGACTTCGAGCGCCTTTGTGCCGTGTTCCCCTTGCACGCGGCGCGACAGCGTGGCAAGCCCCTGTCGGCGACGGAAGCGACTGCGGTGGCGTACCAACGGGGCTTGGCTCAGGAGGCCGACGAGGAAGCGGGGCCCGCGCCAGAGGAGGAAGCACCTTCCGGCGGGTACACCGTCAAGCAGTGCGCGCGATGCGGTGCGCTCTACAAGGCCCGGGCAGACCAACCGGACTGCCCCGTCTGCTCCGGGAGGACCTCGGCACGGCACACGGGCAGCCAGCCCCGCCAGCCCGCCGGGCAGACCCAGTCCACCCAGCCGGCCAACCCTGAGCACGTTGCAGCCGTGGATGAGCTGGACGCCTCTCTGCGCCAGTGGGCGGCAGAGAACGTGGACCCCTATTGCGCACGGCTCGCGCAGGACCCGAGGCAGTGGGTCGGTTCGTCCCAACTACCACTCAGCGTCAAGGCAGAGATCCGCATGGGCGCCGGGGAGGTCGCCCGAGCTTGGCGCGACAAGCATCCCGGGCCACTCGACCTGCGGGGTGCCAGCCTGTCAGGGCGCTTCCTGCTCGAGGTGTTTCTGGATGGTTGTGACGCCCGACGCGCTGACTTCTCGGGGTGCCTCCTCGGTGGCTTCCTGAACGGCGCCCAGCTCTCCCATGCAAGCTTCGCCTCCGCAGTGCTCATCGTCACTTACTTCCAGGGCGCGGACCTCTCCCGCGCGGACTTCACGGGGGCCTTCCTGCACATGGTTTCCTTAGAGGGGGCGAACCTTGAGAACGCCAGGTTCGGCCACGCCACGCTCAACATGCCCCTGGTTGACGGCGCCACCGACCTGACCGGAGCGGACTTCACCGGCGCCACCGTCCGCCTACCCAAGGAGCGCAAGGACAGGCAGGTGGCGCGGGCCTTCCGGGCCAAGCTATCGCTCAGGCAGCGCTGGGCCATCAGGTTCGAGTAGGTCCTGCGCCGGCAGCAACCGACGCGCCCGCCCGCCCCCAAGTGTGGACTGTGCGGAGGCGACGCGCTCGCGGGCCCACGGGAGCGGACCTGCCCAGGCTGCCCCGATCACCTGCTGGCCCGGAGACAGCAGTCACTCACCTCGCTTCCAGTAGCTCCTCAGCAGCTCCAGGCGCGGGGTGGATCCCTGGCGCTTCTTGGCCTCCGGGTTCGCGGGGAGCTCCAGGTCCCAGGTGCTCGACTCGCGGAAGGCGTGGTAGGCCCAGTCCCAGCCCTGCTCGTCGAAGAGGGCCAGCACGTCGGACAGGTACCTCAGCGCGCTGTCCTGCGGCGCGTCCCGCCTGGCGCTGAACTCGCCCACCCAGATTCGCGCGGCGTGCCGGCGCTGGAACTCGACCACGGCCTTCACCGACTCGCGCAGCCAAGCCGCCTCCACTTGCGTCGGGGTCTTCTCGTCCCAGCCGAGGCCGATGGTCCCCGGGTACACCTGGCCGGCGGGCCACTGGGGCCGCGTGCCCTGCTCGGTGAACTCGTGGGGCAGGTACATGTGGAAGCTGTAGACGACGTTGGGGTCGCTCACGGGCTCGAGCTTCGCCATCCCGCCCGGATTGGCGTAGCTCGCGCACCCGATGACCACGGTGCGGACCTGGTCCACCTCTCGTATCGCCCGCGTGACGTGCTCGGCCACGCGGTTCCACGCCTGGTAGCCCTCGTCGGAATAGGGCGGGTGAGGCTCGTTCAGCAGGTCGTAGCCGATCACCGTCCGGTTGCCGCGACAAAGCCGGGCCAGGTGCCGGCAGAAGTCCGCCAGCTTCGCGACGGCCTGAGGGTCGCGCCACCGCTCCAGCGCCTCCGGCCGCCAGTTGTCGTCGGGAAAGAAGAGCCCGTGGGCGTGGCAGTCCACGACCACGGCCAGGCCCACCTGCTCGGCCTCCTGCAGGAAGCGCACCAGCGACGCCTCGGACTCGGGCTTGAACCAGACCCGGCCGTCGGCCTCCTCCAGGTAGGGGCTCAGGATCTGCAGGCGCACGTGGTCCGCGCCCCAGGACGCGAGCACCTGGAGGTCCGAGGCCCGCAGCCACATCCCGACGTTGGCCCCACGCCTGGAGCCCGCGCCCCACGACCCGGCCTCGGGCCCGCCCTGGGCCGTCGCCAGGGCGGCGCCGATGATCCCCGCCGCGAGGAAGGCCGTACGGTACATCCCGTGCCTCCTGGATAGCGTCTGTGCGCCCCGCGCGTGCCGCCGCGCCCGTGTTCGCCCTGCCTCGGCGGGCGTCCTCCCGGCATCCCGCCGACAGGCCGCGCAGAGGTCCGCGGACACACCGGTGGAAGCCAAGGGCGACACCACGGCCGGCGCGGGTGGCGCAGAGCCCGCGGGCGACGCAGGTCCCCCGCGAGACACTGGGGGACGGCCGTGGGCCTTGGGATCCGAGGTGATGGGTGCGATGCCGCGGTCTCGCCTTCGCCTGCTCGCGGGGAGGGCACGCCTGGCCTCTGACGCGCGCCGGGCGGCCGCGCTGGTGCTCGCGGCCGGCGCTCTTGGGAGCTGGGCCGCCCCCGCGATGGGGCAGAACCTGTGCCCCAACTCCAGCTTCGAGGAGGGCGAGGTCGGCTGGACCCTCTGGCACGGCGATCCCGCGTCCTCGAGCGGCGGGGTGTCTACCGATGGCCCCAAGCATGGGCGGTACTGCTACCGCGTCGAGAACCGGGGCGACAAGGGGGCCAACCTGTTCTCCGACCCGATCCCGTGCCAGCCGGACTCGGACTACACGCTGTCGGTGTACGGCCGCACGCGCGGGGGCAATCGCCTGGCGGTCGCAGCGTGGGGCGTGGACGCCGAGGGGGAGACGCTGTCCTATTCGCTCGGAGGGGACCAATTCGTGCCCGACGAGCAGCCCACCTACGCCCGCATCCGCAAGTCGTTCCATACGCCCGCGGAGTGCACTCACGTCAAGGCGCACCTGATCTGCAACGGCGGGACGGTCTGGTGGGACGCCGTGCAGCTCGAGAACGCGCGGCGCCAGAGCTTCTACTACGTGGACGGCCCGCCGCTCACGCCCGAGGCCCGCGCGGCCCTGCCCTGCAACCTGATCTGCAACTCGGGCTTCGAGGCCGGGGAGCTGGGCTGGCGTCTCTGGCACCAGCGGCCCGACGTGTCGTCGGGGGGCGTCGAGAGGACCCAGGCCCAGGAGGGCAGCCGCGCCTTCCACGTCATCGACCCCGGCGATGGAGGCGCGAATCTCTTCTGCGAGTCCTTCCCCTGCGAGCCCGAGACCGAGTACACGCTCTCGGTGTGGGCGCGGGTGAAGGGTGGCCGCGGTGTGCAGATCGGGGGCTGGGGCCTGGACGGCGCGGGGCAGGTGCTGTCCTATGGGATAGACGGCATGGAGCCCCTGCCGTCGGAGGTGCCCGAGTCCCGGCGGTTCACCAGGACCTTCACGACCCCGCCGGGGTGCACGAACCTGCGGGCCCACCTCGTCTGCAACGGGGGGGAGGTGTGGTGGGACGCCGTCCAGATCGAGCAGGGCGGCCGGGCGACCGACTATGTGGCCGGCATCACGCCCGACTACGACCCCGACGAGGGCGCGCAGGAGGCTGTGGCGTACACCCGTGCCATGATCCGCGAGGCGCGCCTGCGCGATGCCCTGTACCAGGCGCGACGGCTGTGTCGGTACCAGGCGAACCACCCCGGCGCGGCGGAGGCCGGGGCGTGTCTGGCGGAGGCCGAGAAGCTGGTGGGGCGCGTGACCGATGCCCTTCAGGCGGCCTACTTCGTGCCCGACTTCCGCAACCTGGACTACGGGGCCGTGGCCGAGGACTGCTCGGCCGCGGAGAGCCGTCTGCAGGAGCTCTGGCGAAGCCTGGGCGTCGAGCCGGTCGTGGACTTCTCGCCCTGGCAGCCCGGCAACGAGGGCCTGGACGAGCCCGGCAGGCTGGAGCAGGCGCTCGTCATCTTCCCGTGCTTCACTTCCGAGCGCTTCTTCACCGATGACATAAGCTGGGACATATTGGAGCCCTTCGGCTTCCGCATTGTCAGTGGCTGGTGGGGGGCTCAGTCGCGGGACGGCACGCTCGACGCCTCGTACCTGGACACGATCCTGGCGGCCTGCGCGGCTCACGGCTACAAGGGGGATATCGCCACCAGCGCCGCAGCCGGCGTCGTCTGGCTCAACGGCGTGCTCCCCGAGGGTGAAATCTACCTGCACACCGCCGGCGGCGACTGGTCGCCCTCGGGCAACTGCCACTCGACCATCAACATCTGGCACCCGCGCGTCCAGGAGGAGGCGGCGGGCTTCCTCAGGGCCTTCGGCGAGCACTACCGCGACGACCGCCGGGTGGTGTCCTACGAGCTGGAGAACGAGCCGTCGCTGAGCATCGAGAAGCGCGTGCACGGCTACAAGTACGAGCGCATCGGGGTGGGCGGGTACAGCCCGCAGGCACGAAGGGCGTGGCGGGAGTGGCTCCGGGGTGCCTACGGCGAGGTCGAGGCCCTCAACGCGCGCTGGGGGACGGACTACGCGAGCTTCGAGGCCGTGGCGCCGCCCGAGGTGCTGACGCCGCCGGACCCCGACCGGAGCGATCGGCGCCAGCCTGTGGGCCTGCTTTACGACTTCCAGCGCTTCCGGGCCGAGAGCCACGCCGAGCACTTCCGGCGCCTGGTGGAGGCCCTGAAAGCGGGGGACCCGGCCAAGCCTGTGATGTCCCAGTTCATAGCGGGCTTCGGCCTGCGTCCCGACGCCGCCTGCGACCTGCTCAGCCTCGCCGGCCGGCCCGACTGGAGCTTTCTGGGCACCCACGACTGGCCCGGCGCGGGCCCGGCCGTCACGTCGCTGTTCGCCTACTCGATGCGCCGGTATGCCTGGCGGCCGCACTGGGAGGACGAGTTCATCTGGAGCCAGTGGGAGCGCAAGCCCACGGCCGAGCCCGAGATGCGCGCGGCGCTGACCAGGAACCTGTGGCGTCAGGTAGCCTGGGGCAAGCGCGGCATCTCCCTGTTCAACCTGGAGACCGAGTGGCTCCACGACAGCCCGAACACCTGGAACAACTCGATGATCAACATCGAGGCAGACTACAAGGTCCCGCGCTACAGCACCGGGGCCGTCCCGGTGGTCGAGCGCAAGGCCAACCTGATCAAGGACACGCTGTTCGGCACGCGCCTGGTGAACCAGGGCGTGGCTCTGCTGCGACCGACGGCCTCGATCTACGGCGCCGCGCCCGAGCTCTTCCCGCAGCGGGCCGGTGAGGCCCTGGCGGCGGCGCTGCTGAACCGTAACCTGGTGCCCTTCGTGGTGCCCGAGGAGTGCATCGTGGACGGGCGCGAGGACCTGTCGGCCTACCGGGTCCTCGTCGCGCCGTGGGCCATCAACGTGCCCGAGGCTCTGCAGACGCGGGTGCTGGACTGGGTCCGCGGAGGCGGCGCCCTGGTGGCCCTGGGGCCCTTCGGCCTGTTCGACGAGCACGGCAAGCCCAGCGGGACGCTCCTGGCGCAGGCCTTCGGCCCGGTGCTGTGGACCTACGACCGGGAGGCGCGGCGCTGGCAGGCTCAGGGCCTGCCCGAAGGCGGCGAGGGGGGCGCTGTGCCCCGGGGTCTGGGCGCGGGCCGAGTATCCGTGTTGCCCATCGCGGCCGACCCGAAAACGACCGACCCGGAGCCCGTCCTTGCCCTGATCCGCCAGGCCCTGCCCGTGCCGCCGGTCGCCACCGAGATGGGGCAGGTCGAGCTGCTGCTGAGCGAGGATGACACGGGCGCGCGGTACCTGTTCGCGGTCAACCTCGACCGGGCCGCTCCCCGGCGTGGCGACGTGGCCCTCAGGGGCGAGTACCGGCAGGTGCGGGAACTGACCGTGGAGGGCGCTCCGGCGGTGCCTGCCGTCTGCGCCGACGGCGTGACCACCCTCGCGCTGACACTCGAGGCGGGCGAGGGGCAATTCTTCTCGCTGGGCAGGAACTTCGCGCCCGAGGAGTGAGGCACGGGGGCCGCGGGTAGAATGAGATTGGCAACTTGGTCGGCGGAGCGGATGGTTGGACAGGGGTCGCGGCGATGGGCGACCCCGAGCAGCAAGACCGGCAGTGGCCAGTGGGAGATGGGTGGCGAGGGTGGTAGTGGTTGGCGGCGCTGCAGACCGAACCTGGTGAGGGTGGAGGCTGCAGCGCCGCGTTCTCTTGTGCACTCCTGCGCTGACACCGGCAAGCCCGTCCGCTGTCGGCTTACCCTTCTGACAGCCCCGAGCCCCTGGTCTAGACTGCCCGCGGTGCCCTCGGGCCCTGCGGGGTGTCCGCCTCGCCTACTTGTGATAGACTTCACTTTGTCATGCCCGCCAACGTCCTGCTCTACGGTCCCGTGGCGATGTACCTGGTATTCGGCCTCATCATGGCCGTCGGGGCTCTCCTGGTAGCCTGGGTGCTCCGTCCCGCTGATCCCTACAACGAGAAGGAACTGACCTACGAGTGCGGGATCGAGCCCTTCGGCACCGCCTGGGGCCAGTTCTTCGTCCGCTACTACATCATCGCCCTCATCTTCGTGGTCTTCGATGTGGAGGCGATCTTCCTCTTCCCGTGGGCCGTGGTATACCGCCAGCTTGTGCGAAGCACGGCCCTGGGCGCGTGGGCGCTGGTCGAGATGTTCATCTTCGTCGCTATCCTGCTCCTTGGGCTTGCCTATGCCTGGCGCAAGGGGGACCTGGAATGGGCGTGAGGCGCCGCCCGATCACACAGCTCCTGACCGAGGAGGAGTTGCGGCGCCGGCTCGACCAGGCGGTGCGGCGGGTCACCGGGCGGTTCGACGAGGAGAGGTGCAAGCGGCTGATCGGGGAGCCGCTGCGCAAGGTCGCGCGTCGCGTATCGCACGTACCGGCGGGCGTGACCTTTGTGAGATTCGCCGACAAGGTCCTCAATAGCGGGCGCGCCTGCTCGCTGTGGCCTCTGCAATTCGGGCTGGCCTGCTGCGCCATCGAGATGATGTGCACGGGCGCGTCGCGGTGGGACCTGGACCGCTTTGGGGTTTTCTTCCGCGGGACGCCGCGCCAGGCCGACGCCATGATCGTGGCCGGCACGGTGAGCATCAAGATGGCGCCCGTGCTAGAGCGGCTGTACAACCAGATGCCCGAGCCGCGGTACGTGCTCGCCCTGGGCAACTGCGCCATCTCGGGCGGGCGCTTCTACGCCGACGCCTACAGCGTCGTCAAGGGCGTGGATCGCATCGTCCCCGTGGACATCTACGTGCCGGGCTGCCCGCCGCGACCGGAGAGCCTGGTGTGGGGGCTGCTTCGTCTCCACGACGTGATCCGAGGTGAGAGCATCGCCGACCCGCCTGTGGTCCATGGCGAGAGGCCCGAGGTCGGCTTCTACGAGCGCCTCCGGGAGGGCGCGAGCGACGTTGGCGAGGCCGCCGGCGATGAATGAGGACAGTCAGGCCACACCAGAACAGCAGCAGCCCGAGCACCAACCGCCGCCCGCCGGCGGGCCGCAGTTTTCCCCCGAGCAGGCTGCCCTCGCGGCGGGCGTGCGGGACCTGCTCGGCGACGACCTGCTGTCCTCGGGCCTGGACGCCGGCGGAGCGCTCGTCCTCGAGGTGACGGCGGCGAGGGTTCTGGACCTGCTGGGATGGCTGAGCACCGCCGCCGAGCCGCCCGTGGGCTACCTGTCCGACCTGCATGGCCTGGACTCGGAGGAGACCATGGCCGTCGTGTACCATCTGTTCCGGCGCGGCGAGGCCTTCGAGGTGACCGTGAAGGCCATCACGCCGCGGGCGACGCCGCGGGTCCCCTCCGTGACGCCGCTCTGGCCGGGAGCCCGCTGGCCCGAGCGCGAGGTCATGGAAATGTTCGGCATCGCGATTCTTGATCATCCCGACCCGCGCAAGCTGCTCCTGCCCGACGACTGGGAGGGCCATCCGCTGCGCAAGGACTATGCGTATCCGGCGGATCACCCCTACCTTGCGCCGGACCCGCTGCACGAGGACCCGGCGACGGCCTTCGGGCACGCCGGAGAGCAGCCGGGCCCCGAAGACGCGGGGGGCTGAGGAGTTTCCGCCGAGGGACTCTGTAAACCGCCAGGTCTCGAGAATGGCCGCACCAGGTCTGCAGACAGAAGAGCTTATCGTGAACATGGGGCCGCAGCACCCCAGCACTCACGGCGTGCTGCGCCTCGTGGTTACCATTGACGGCGAGACCATCGTTGACTGCGATCCGGTCATCGGCTATCTGCACAGCTCGCTGGAGAAGATCGGCGAGCGCAAGACCTACCGGCAGTTCGTTACCTACGCCGACCGCTTCGACTACCTCAACGCCGTGGGGAACGAGCTGGCCTACGTGCAGGCCGTGGAGCGGCTGCTGGGGATCGAGGTGCCGCCCAGGTGCCAGTACATCCGCGTGATGATGGCGGAGATGAATCGTGTCGCGTCTCACCTGGTGTACTTCGGGACGCTGGGCATGGACTGCGGCGCCACCACCGTCTTTCTCTACTGCCTGCGCGAGCGCGAGGCCCTCATGGACCTGTTCGAGCACACGACGGGCCAGAGGCTCCTGTACCACTACCTGCGCATCGGCGGGCTGCGCAACGACCTGCCGCCGGGCTTCGTGGAGGGCCTGGCCAAGTTCCTGGGCTACTTCCCTAAGTGCATCGAGGAGTACAACGACCTGCTCACCCGCAACCGCATCTTCCGCGCCCGCATGGAGGGCATTGGGGTGTTGACGGCGGAGACAGCCCTGGCCTTCGGGTGCAGCGGACCGGTGGTGCGGGCCGGGGGCCTTGGCTACGACGTGCGCAGGATCGAGGGCTACGCGGTCTACCCGGAGCTCGAGTTCGAGGTACCGACGCAGCCCTACGGCGACGCCATGTGCCGGCATCTCGTGCGGGTCGAGGAGATGCGACAGAGCGTGGCCATCCTGCGGCAATGCCTGGACCGGCTGCCGCGGGGGCCGGTGAATGCCGAGAGGGTGCCGCGGGTCGTCAAGCCTCCGCCGGGCGAGGTCTTCGAGCGGGTCGAGTCGCCCCGAGGGGAGCTGGCCTGCTACCTGCAGAGCGACGGGTCGGACAAGCCCTACAGGCTGCACTGGCGCGGGCCGAGCTTCTATAACCTGCAGGCCCTGCCCGAGATGGTGCGCGGCCACCTGGTGGCCGACCTCGTCGCGATCCTGGCAAGCATTGACATAGTCCTCGGGGACATTGATCGCTGACCCTGATGCTCGCTATCGGCAGTGTGCCGAGGTAACCATGGTCGCGTATTGGATGGAGCAGATCAGAGCCTATGCCGACGGGCTATGCCTGCGCTTCGGCATACCGACGGTCACGGCCGATCTCCTGGCCTGGGCCGCCGGCGGCGTGTTCATCATGGCGGTGCTCACCGTCGTGGCCCTGGGCGCCATTTACCTGGAGCGCAAGGTGTCGGGCTACGTCCAGTCCCGGCTGGGGCCCATGCGCGTGGGCCCCATCGGTCTGCTCCAGACGCCCGCGGACGTGCTCAAGCTCTTCCAGAAGGAGGACATCGTCCCCCGCGCCGCCGACCGGTACCTGCACACCCTCGGGCCGGTGATGCTGCTCGTTCCGACCGTCATGATGTTCGTCGTCATCCCCTGGGAGGACGGCGTGAACGTCGGGCGGTGGCTCGACTTCCAGATCGGGCTGCTCTACCTGCTGGCAGTGTCCGGCGTGGGGGTCCTCGGGATCATCTGCGGTGGCTGGGGCTCGAACAACAAGTGGTCGCTGCTGGGTGCCATGCGCGGGGCCGCCCAGCTCATCAGCTACGAGATCCCCTTCCTCCTGGCCGCCCTCTGCGTCGTGCTGCAGGCGGAGACGCTGTCGCTGTCCTCGATGGTGAACCAGCAGCAGGCGGGGCTGGGGGCCTGGTTCCTCTGGCGCCCGTGGCTGTGGCTTCCGGCCCTGATCTTCCTCATCGCCGGCGTTGCCGAGGTCAACCGCGTGCCCTTCGACATCCCGGAGGCCGAGAGCGAGCTGGTCGCGGGTTTCCACACCGAGTACTCGGGCATGAAGTTCGGCCTCTACTTCCTGGGCGAGTATGCCCATCTGTACACCGTGGGCCTGGTGTTCGCCGTGCTGTTCGTGGGCGGGTGGGCGTCGCCCTTGGGGCCGGCGCAGATTCCCTTCGAGGGCTTCGTGTGGCTCAACATCAAGGCCTGGGCCTTCGTGCTGGCGGCGATGTGGATCCGCTGGACGCTGCCGCGCCTGCGCGTGGATCAGCTCATGGCGCTGTGCTGGAAGCTGCTGATCCCGGCGGGGTTCCTGGCGCTGCTGATCGTGAGCCTGGTGGTGATGTGGCTATGACGACCGAGGGCAGGCGCATGGCAGGGGAGTACAGCCCCTCGCCCACGACCGGGCGGGTGGACGTGCCGCCGCGCCGGCCGCTGACGCCGTGGAACGTGCTCGCCCTGATCCTGCAGGGCGCGTGGACGATCGTCGTCGGCCATTGGGTCACGCTCAGGACCTTCTGGCGCAAGAAGACGACCGACCGCTACCCGCACGCCCGCGCGTCGGACAACTGGCTGCCCGCGCCGGGCTACCGGGGCGACTTCGCCCTGCTCAGCGATCGGCAGACGGGCAAGCTGCGGTGCATAGCTTGCCTGCAGTGCCAGAACACCTGTCCGTCCGGGTGCATCTGGATCACCGCCGAGGGCAAGGGGCGCGAGCGCCGGCCCGTCGCGTTCTACATTGATGCGGGTCTGTGCCAGTACTGCTGGATGTGCGTCGAGGTGTGTCCCGTGAGCGCCATCACGATGACACCCGACTACGAGACCGCGGTGGACGATCCGCGGAAGCTGATTCGCGATCTTGAGTACCTGCGGACGCGGGGCCTGGAGTTCGACGACGTGCAGCGCCCGGTCGAGGCGCCACAGGACGAGGAGAAGGCGGCGGGGGCCGCCCGGTCCGCGGCCGACGCCTGAGGTCAGAGCAAGGTCATGACGTGGCTGGGGCTTAGCCCGGAGCAACTGCTTGAGTATGTCGGCTTCCTGCTGGTGGCCGGCGTGTCGCTGGTGAGCGCGCTGGGGGTGCTTTTCGCGCCGCGCGTGCTGCACGCGGCGGTGTGGCTGTTGTTCGCCCTGCTCGGCGTGGCCGGGGTCTTTGCCCTGCTCGGGGCGCACGTTCTCTTCGCCGTCCAGGTGCTCGTGTATGCGGGCGCCATCGCGGTGATGATCATCTTCGCCGTGGTCCTGCTCGAGAGGGGCACGGACAGGGGGATCCTGGCCGGGAACCGGCACTTGTTCGCCGGGGTCGTGGCCGCCGGCGCCTTCGCGGTAGTGGTGGTGCCGTCGCTGGTGGCGACCGTGGTGACTGTGGGCCTGCCTGCCTCCGCCGGCCCAGGCCCCACGGTGCAGGAGAACGTCTGGGTCATCGGGCGCCTGTTCCTGACCCGGCACATCCTCGCCTTCGAGCTGATCTCCGTGGTTCTGCTCGTCTCGATGATCGGGGCCATCGTTCTGGCGCGCGCCGATCGTCGAGGCGAGGCGGAAGAGACCGTCGCGCCCGGCACCGGCGACCCGGAGCCCGCGCCCGAGGCCGCCGAGGAGGCGAAGGCGTCGTGAGCCTGCCGCCCGTGGGCCTGGCCCACTATCTCATCCTGGCGGCCCTGCTCTTCGCCATGGGGCTCTTCGCCGTCATCACGCGGCGCCACGCCATCGGTGTTCTGCTGGGCATCGAGCTGATGCTCAACGCCGCCAACATCAACCTGGTGGCCTTCAACAGATACGGGCCCCTGGCCGAGAGCGCCGACGGGCAGGTCTTCGCGCTCATGGTCATCGCTCTGGCCGCCTGCGAAGCCGCCGTGGGCCTGGCCCTGATCATCCGGCTGTACCAGACCCTCGCCACCGTCGAGCCCGACGATGCGGCGAGCATGAAGTGGTAAGTCAAGGGGAAGCCGAGGCACGAGAGTATGGCCGAAAGCGCACTGGACGGGCTGCAGCTCCTGCCCAAGCACCGCCGTCTGCTGGAGAAGGTGGTGCCGATCCTTCGGCGTGAGCTCGGCGACAATCTGGTGAAGCTACTGCTCTACGGCTCCGTTGCCCGCGGCGAGGCCACGGAGGAGTCGGATGTTGATCTTGCGGCTGTCGTGCGCGAGCCCCTGTCCTGGCAGCAGGAGGACAGGCTAGGCCAGAAGCTCTACCCGGCGGAGCTGGAGGAGAGGACCTTCCTCTGCGTCTTCTACCTCACCGAGACGGACTACGAGCGGCGCGCATCGGCTGGGTTCGGCTGGTGCCACGCGATCCGCGCTGAGGGAGTGGAGCTGTGACCTGCGAGGAGGCACGTTCGGAGGCCGTTCGCGACTGGTGGCACAAGGCACTCTCCGCCTTGCGTGAAGCAGAGGACGCAGCTCGACTGGAGCACGCGGAGAACGCCGTGGGCCGGTCCTACTACGCGGCCTTCTACGCCGCCAAGGCTCTGCTGGCGACCAGGGGGATTGATGCCAAGAAGCACAGCGGGGTCCTGAGCCTGATCGGTGAGCACTTCGTGCGCCCGGGCCTGCTGCCGGCGGAAAGGGGGCGCGCCATCCACGATCTCATGAGAGCACGACTAATGGCCGACTATGATCCGAAGGCCTCCTTCGCCCCCGGCGCCGTGCGGGGCTATCTCGAGAAGGCACGGCACTTCGTATCGGTGGCCGGATCCCTCTTGCGTCGGGAGGGTTGGCTCGGCGAGAGGTCGGAAGGGCCAGACCCAAGCGAATCACAGTCATGTTGACCATTGCCTGGACGATCCCGCTCTTCCCCTTCGCGGCCTGCGCCGTGCTGATCTTCTTCGGCGCGGCGCTCAAGCGGCGCATGGGCGAGAGCGTGGCCTGGATAGCCGTGGCCGGGATCGGCGCCACGATACCCTTCTCGCTTGGCGCGCTCTCCGAGCTCGTCTCCGGTGCGTCGCCGCACAGCGCGTCCCTGCCCTGGGCCGTGCTCGCCGGGCGCACCCTCGAGGTCGGCTTCCAGGTTGATCCCCTCACGGCGCTCATGCTCTCGATGGTGAGCATCGTCGCCACCTGCATCATGATCTTCTCCGCCGGCTACATGCACGGCGACGACGGCTACCAGCGCTTCTTCGCCTACATGTCCCTGTTCTGCAGCTCGATGTTCCTGCTGGTGCTGGCCAACAACTTCCTGGTCCTCTACGTCGCCTGGGAGCTGGTGGGCCTGTGCTCCTACCTGCTGATCGGCTTCTGGTTCCAGAAGCCCGAGGCGGCGCGGGCGGCGCTGAAGGCCTTCGTTACCACGCGCATCGGGGACCTGTTCTTCGCCATTGGCGTCTTCCTGGTCTTCATCTACGCGCCCAGCCTCCGTTTCGAGGAGACCTTCGCGGCGGTCAAGGCCGGCACCATGTCCATCGCCATCGCCGGTGTGGCGGCCTTGCTGCTCTTCGGCGGGGCCGTGGGCAAGAGCGCCCAGTTCCCGCTGCACGTGTGGCTGCCCGACGCCATGGAGGGCC
>CAZSOQ010000025.1:0-33740 GCA_964608495.1 uncultured Armatimonadia bacterium
GGCCTGTCGCGGCGTACCCAAGCCCTGGACCCAGTTAGAGCGATCCCTCTATCACAGGCCCGTAGGTCAGTCTCATCCACACAGCTACCTTGCCCACTCCCGCGGACTGGATCGTCAACTGCCGGACCAACAACCGCAGCACTTCCTTCCGCTCCTCGGGGTCCAGTTGCCCCCAGACTTCGGGCAGGTTCCGCAGCGCCTCCTGCACCTGCGCCAGCACCTGCTCATGCTCGGACGCCGACCGCAGCTTGCTTTCCGCCTCCGCAAGCTGGGCCTCTATCCCGGCGCGCTCCTCCAGCATCCGCTCGTTCCGCTCCCGGAACTGGTCCACGGTCATCGCGCCCGCGGTCAGCGCCTCCGCCCATCGCTCGAACCCGGCCTCCAACTCCGTCAGCCGTCCCCGAAGCTGCTCCACATCCCGCTCCAGCCGTTCCCTGTCCGCTCCCGCCTCCCGCCGCGCCGCCTCCTCCGTCATCCTCGCCATGTCCGGGCTGGCCGCGAACTCCAACACCCGCGCCACTACCCACTGGTCAACTCTCTCCATCGCCTTGCTGAAGCCCCGGCATTGCCCCTCGCCGACCCTCTCGTTCCCCCGGCAGCGGTACGACAGCGTGCGACGCCCAGTCCGGTCCTTCCTCGGAGCGTAGTGCACCTGCAGCTGCCGCCCGCACTTGCCGCACCTGGCGATCCCTCCCAGCAACACGTGGGTCGCGCCCTTCGTCCGGCTTGCCACCGGCGCGCGTTCCTGCAGCGTCCGCAGGATCGCCTCTCGCCTCTCCGGCGGGTAGATGCGCATCGCTGCGTGCTCGCCCGCCACCAGCTCATCGCCCGCCCACATCAGCCCACAGTGCACGGGGCTACGCAGACACTCCGCCACCCCCTTGGCCTGCCATTGCTTGCCACGCTTCGTGCGCACGCCGCGCCGGTTCAGCTCCCGCGCGATCCTCGCCGTCCCCCAGCCCGCCAGCAACCACTCGGCCATCTGCTTCACCCACTTCGCCTGCTCGGGGACCACCTCGATCGCGTCCCCGCGCCGCACGCTGCCGTCCGGGTCCACCACCTCTCGCCACTGCCAGCCGTAGGGCGGCTCGGTAGCGTAGCGACCCTTGGTCCTGCGGGCCATGAGGCCCTCGCGGATGTTCTCGGCCATGCAGTCCAGGTAGTAGGCTGCTACCGCCGCCAGCATCCCCACGAGCATCCGGCCTTCCTTCGTGGACGCATCGAAGCCCTCGGTGATGGAGGTGAGGCCGACGTCATGCTTGAGGAAGACGTCTTCGAGAAGCGTATGGGTGAGCTTCGGGGACCTGCTGAGCCGGTCGAGCCGGAAGATGACGACGTGGTCCACCTGTCCTCCCCGGATATCGTGGACAAGCTGGGTTAGCCCGTCACGGTAGCCACGACCCGTGGCTCCCGTGGGCCTCAGGCCAAGCGTCCCGCTCCTACCCTCGTCCCGGTAGACTTGGGCGGTGAACGCTTGCTCACCGTACCTGAACCGACACCACTCGAGGCAGCGTTGCTCCTGGAACTGGAGTGAGTAGCCCGACCTGGCCTGCTCCTCGCTGGAGACTCTGATATAGACGCCAATCCGAGGCAGGACCTGCTCAGCCACATGACGAACCTTGGCCTGTGCCTGGCGCTCTGAACCCATCGGGATCACCCCCGCAGGCTTGTCTTGAGGCGCATTGTAGATTGCATGTCTTTAGGAGTCAGCACCTTCAGCCTGCGGTGGTGGCCTGCGGTGATCCGTCTGTTGAGAACCCGCCCGGGCGCGCTGTAGCCGCGGGCTTCTGCCCGCGGCGGTGCCCTCGTGCCGGTCCGTCTCTGTGGAGGGGCCACATGGGGAAGGCAATCCCGAAGGCCCGCAAGGGCCAAAGGGATTGCAGGGGTCTCCATCCGGCCCGCTCCCTGTTTCCGTGGGAGACCTGGCGCGGCTTCTGCGCCAGGGCGGGGGCCTTCCCTCCCACCGACCGCCGGACCCACTCCGGTCTCTAGCCACGGCTCCGGCGGCCCGCCCCCGGCCGCCGGCCGCAGCACCTCCCCAGAAGGAGAAACCCGCCGCGAGCCGAAAGGAATCCCGCAGCCTTGGCCCGCGTGCACGGCCTCCCTGCACGGCCTGCGTGCACGGCTTGCCTGCACGTCTCGGCCGGACCGCCCGCCAGCGCGGCGCGCCCCGGCGGCGCGGGCTGACACGGCGCCGCTCCGGCGCGGCCTGGCGCAATCCGCACCGAGGAGACCTCGCGACATGAACAGCAAGAGCTGGCCCCTGCTGGCCGCTGCGGTGGCCCTGGCCGCCCTGGCCTTCTGCCCGAGCCTGTCGTCGGCCCAGGCCGCTCGCACGCTCACCTACACGGACTTCCTCCATGAGCTCACCAACCTCGACCGCCTCATGTACTGGGAGGACGGGATTCGCGCCGGCCAGGCGTCCAGCTACGATCGCCGCGAGAGCCAGAGCTGGGGTGCCAACGGCGACGCCGGCCAGTACATCCGCGTCGAGGAAGACGGCGAGGCGGTCATGGCCGAGATCGAGGGCCCCGGCTGCATCTACCGCATCTGGTCCGCCAATCCCCAGGGCCTGATCCGGTTCTACTTCGACGGCGCCGAGAAGCCCCAGTACGAGTTCGACTTCAACATGCTCTTCACGGGCGAGACGCCGCCCTTCGACAAGCCCCTCGTCTACAAGCGCGGGGCCCAGCAGTCCGCCTCGGACTCCTACCTGCCCATCCCCTTCGCCAAGAGCGTGAAGATCACGGCGGATCGGCGGCACGGGCAGTACTACCACTTCGACTACCTCCAGTTCCCCGGGGACTGGCAGGTACCCACCTTCCGCCTTCCCCTGACCGCCGAGGAGACCCAGGCCCTCGAGGCCGCCAAGACCGCCTGGACGAACCGCGGCCAGGACCCCAAGCCACGGCTGCCGGGCCAGACCTCCGTGAAGGAGACCGTGGCCCTGGCGCCGGGGCAGAGCGTGGTACTGGCCGACCTGCGGGGCCCAGGCACCCTTCGCGCCCTCCGCGCCCAGGTCTCCTGCGAGCAGCGCCACTTCTGGCGCAAGCTGGTACTCAAGGGCGTCTGGGACGGGGCGGACTCGCCCCAGCTTCTCAGCCCGCTCGGCCCGCTCTTCGGCTTCGACTGGCAGACGGCGGACTACAAGGCCCTCATCGCGGGCTCCAGCCCCGACGACGGCTGCTACCTCTACTTCCCCATGCCCTTCCGCAGGTCAGCCCGGCTGGAGCTGACGAGCCATCTGGCCGCGAACGCCGAGGTGACCTTCGAGGTGGAATGGGCGCCGGTGGACGCCCTCCCCGACAACACGCTGTACTTCTTCGCCCGCTGGCGCCACGAGCCTCACTCGAACACCTTCGACTACCCCTTCGTCGAGACCGCCGGGCGCGGCAGGTTCGTGGGCGTGACGCTGCAGATCAACCACCCCATCCCCGGCTGGTGGGGCGAGGGCGACGAGAAGGTCTGGGTGGACGACGACCAGTTCCCCCCATGGATCGGCACGGGCAGCGAGGACTACTTCGGCGACGCCTGGGGCATCCGCTACCTGCCCGAGCCCAGCTTCGGCTGCAGCCTCAACGAGGGGGCGCTCACCTGCCCCTTCCGCTGGCACTTCATGGACTACATCCCCTTCACCCAGCGCTTCCGCATGACCATCGAGAACTACCCCTCCGAGGTGGGTGGGCCTGCGGGCGCGCCCCCCTGGGAGGACGACTACTCCAGCGTGGCCTACTGGTACCAGGCCGAGCTGGTGCCGCCCTTCGCGGACCTACAGGGCCGGAAGTACATCGGCGGCGCCTTGCCGGGCCAGGAGCCGGCCGAGTATGAGTACCGCACGGACCTCTTCACCGACGTGACGCCCGACATGCTGCGGACCTTCGGGCGGGCCATCGCGGCCGCGGTCGAGGGCGAGGAGGTCATGGCCGAGGCCGTGCGCGCGGGCAAGGCCAGGGTGATCGAGGACGCCCTGCTGCCCTACGCCTTCAACATGGAGCGGGCGGTGGACTTCGGCCAGGTGAAGGCCGGCGACGTGCTGGGCGACTTCGACCTGGCCGTACCCGAGACCGTCGTCTACTACCCGTCGCTGTACACGGCCCCCGGCGAGAGCATGGCCGACCTGACCCTGGAGATGGACGGCACGCGCCAGGAGATCATCGGCCGCCCGTCGGAGGGCCAGCTAGAGCTGGCGGGCATGTACCTGACCGAGGGCAAGCGCCCCGTCCGCTTGGTCGCGCTCACGGGCGGCCATGCCGTGTTCGACTGCCTGCAGATGCGGCGCGCACAGCGCGTCAGCGGCGTCATCGAGGCCGAGGACCTGCCGGTCCTGCGCGTCAGCGAGGGCGCGGACAAGCCCCATCCGAGCCCACCCATGCCCGGGGCCAGCGCCGGCCGGGTGCTCGAATGGCACGCCGGCGGGCCGGGGCAGTCCATGGTGCTGCCGATTGACGCCAAGCCCGCGCACCAGTATGTGCTGGGCGTGCGGCCGATGCGGGGGCCGGGGGGCGGAATCATCCAGGCCTTTGCGGCCGACCAGCCCCTGGGGCCGCAGTACGACCTGTACGCGCCCGAGAAGCAGCCCTCCGACCAGGTCCTCCCCCTGGGCCAGTTGCCCGAGGGCGCCAGGGAGATCGAGATCCGCATGGTCGGCAAGAACGAGCAGGCCACGGCCTACCACGCCGGGCTGGACTACTTCCGCTTCGAGCCGGCGATCCTTGGGCCCGGCAGCGCCGAGGGCGTGTGGGCCCGCGTCCTGAAGACCACGCGGTGCCAGTATCGGATCCAGGACCTCGGGGCGCAGTGGTTCGGCGCGCACCACCTGTGGGTCCAGCCGAGCAGCGATGGTGCGTCTGTGGACCTCGGGATCAACATCCCCAGCGAGGGCGATTACGAGATAGTCGTACGGTATACGACATCCTGGGACTACGCCATCGTGAAGGCCTTCCTGGACGAGCAGCCCCTGGGCGAGCCGGTGGACTGCTACACGGCGGAGGTGCGCCTGACCGAGCCGCTGTCCCTGGGCCGGGCGCATCTAACGGCCGGGGAGCATGTCCTGCGCTTCCAAGCGGCGGGCAAGAACGAGGCCTCGCGCGGCTTCCTTATGGGTCTGGACTACGTCACGGTCAAGGCCGCCGGCTGACGCCGGCCCTCGTCCAGGCACCCCCGCGGGACTCAGGTGACGTCGAGAGGCGGCGCTGCGTGAAGGGTCGGGGCCCCCAAGGCGGCCCGGAGGCGAGAGACATGTGCAGGCCAGAGGCGTCCTTCAGGGCGCCGGCGCTGGTGCTTGCGGTCGCACTGTCGCTGAGTCCGGTTCTTGGCGACGACGGGGCGCCTGCCGGGTGGCTCCTCGGCACCGGCGGGGACATGAAGGGCGCCGACGTAGCGCTCGATCGGCAGGTGCGGCACGCCGGCGCCGCGAGCCTGCGAGTCACCATCACGCCCGAGTACGCGGGCGATCCCACGGGCGTGTACCAGACCGTCGAGGCGACCGATTACCTGGGCATGCGCGTGCGCCTCACCGGATGGGTCAAGACCGAGGACCTGCAGGGCCAGGCCTGCCTGTGGATGCGCGTGTCGGGGCAGGATCAGCGGCTCATGAGCCTGGACAACATGAGCGACCGCCCTATCACGGGCACGACGGACTGGACGCAGTACAGCCTGGTGCTCGACGTGCCCGTGGACGCGGGGCTGGTGGCCTTCGGGCTGGTGCTGACCGAAGGCGGCGGGCGCGTGTGGCTGGATGACCTGGCCCTGGAGCCCGTGGACCCAGAGACTCCCCTCACGGGTCGGCCCGTATTGCCACCCATACGGCGCACGCTCCCCGGCAAGCCGACGAACCTGGACTTCGAGGCGCCGCCTCCGGGCTACGCCGGCGCGCCGCCCGAGGGCTGGAGCTTCGAGCCGGTCGCAGAGGATGCGGCGGCCCAGCTCGACCTCCAGGCCGCCCACGGTGGCCAGGCGAGCGCCCGTGTGACCCTCGGACCCGGTTTCGCCCAGGAGTTCGCGACTCTCCATCAGGCCGCCGACGCGGCGCAGTGGCGCGGCAGGCGACTGCGTTACAGCGGCTGGGTGAAGGCCGACCTCCTGAGCGGATGGGCGGGCCTGTGGGCGAGGGTAGATGGCCCGGATGATCGCGTCCTGGCGCTCGACAACATGGCCGGGCGCCCGATCAGGGGCCAGTCTGAGTGGGCGCGCTATGGCGTCGTGCTAGACGTGCCCGCCGAGGCGTCCAGGCTGCTCTTCGGCCTGCTCGTGGCGGGACGCGGGACCATCTGGCTGGATGACGTGGCGCTCGAGGCGGTGGGCGGGGACGTGCCGACCACCAAGACCCAGGTGGAGCGCCTCGACCAGCCCGTCAACCTGGACTTCGAGGGCCCGACCACGGCGGACGGCGTGCCCCAGGGGTGGGTCTTCCCCGCGGGAGGCGCGGGCCTGCGCTTCGCTCTCGACCGACAGGTCTTCCACGGCGGCGCGGCGGCGGCGCTCATCGAGGTCGCTCCAGGGTCCCAGAGCTTCGCGTACGCCATGCAGCTTGTGGACGCGGTCCGGTACAGCGGCCGGCGCGTGCGCTACACCGGCTGGATCAGGGCCCAGGACGTGGAGGGATGGGCCGGCCTGTGGATGCGCGTGGACGGGCCGACGGGCCCGATGAGCCTGGACAACATGGAGAAGCGCCCTATCACGGGCACGCGCGACTGGGAGCGCTACGAGGTGGTGCTGGGCGTGCCTGAGGGCGCCACCGGCCTGGCCTTCGGGGTACTGCTGACCCCGCGGCCGGGAAGGCTGTGGGCGGATGACCTGAGCCTGGAGGTCGTCGGCCAGGAGGTCCCGGTCACGGGCACGAGTGCACCGCTCTACCCGAGGCGTCCCGTCAACCCGGACTTCGAGGCGGACGCGCCCGGCGGGCAATGATCGCCGAGGCAGCCGCCGGCCGTTCTCACGGAGGGAGGAGACGATGGTGGCCATGCTAACCCTGTGCTCGCTCGGGCTGACGGCCCAACCGGCGGACGTCGCTGCCGCCCGGCCCGTGGCGCGGATCCTCGCCGACTACGACTCGGAGCTGCGCGGCCAGGATGGGCATGTGGACACGCCCCTGATGATCCGGCAGCTCAAGGCCCTCGGCGTGAACTGCTACTTCTGGCTGATCTGGCACGCCGAGACGGACTGGGAGGACCTGCGGGCCTTCCTGCCCGCCGCGCAGGAGGCGGGGCTGGACGTCTGGGTCTATCTTTGCCCGCCCTCCGAGCCGCCCCCCTCGGCGCCCTTCGGCCTGGACTTCGTGCGCTGGGGTGAGGAGATAGCCAAGCTGTCGCTCGAGTTCAGCAATCTCCGGGCGTGGTGCATTGACGACTTCTACGCGAACCATACGACCCTGACCCCGGGGTACATCGCTCAGATGCAGCGCGCCGCGAAGGCCATCGCCCCGAAGCTCGCCTTCTACCCGCTCATGTACTACCCGGAGATCCACTACGCCTTCGCCGATGCCTACGCGCCCGTGGTGGACGGCGTGGTGGTGGCATACCCCACCAGCCGCGAAGAGCTGGCGCGAGCCGGGCGGGTGCTCCGGGACGAGATACCGGTGCCGCCGCGGTGCCTCATGAGATACCCGTGGGACACGCCCTCGAAGCCCGGCGACGGCCTTCGGGTGTCGCGCGAGGTACGGGGCAAGCCCGGGGCCGACGCCCACCGGCTTACCCTCCGACAGCGCGATCTGTTCACCGCCGGGACGGACGGCTATCACTTCAAGCAGGTGCTCGTGGACGGAGCGGCGGTCTGGGAGGAAGACGTGGCCGGCGGGGACCTGGAGTGGCAGGAGGTGCGCGTGGACCTGGCGCGGGCGGTCGAGGGCAAGCAAACCGTGACCTTGGCCCTCGCCTGCCATGACAAGAAGGGCGTGTCGAACTTCGGTGTCGAGGTAGAGTGGGGCGACCTGCGGCTGGAGGGCTTCGAGCCCGCGGGCCTCGACGTGGGGCGCGAGGAGGGCTGGCAGACCGAGGTCCAGGGGAAGTGGGAGGTCGCCTGGCAGGCCGAGGCGGGCGGCACGGGGCGTTTCAGGCTGCCCTACATCGTGATGCCCGCGGGCACGCCGGACGACCTGCGCAAGCGGCTCCCCGGCAGCCAGGGCACCCCCGAGGAGCTCGCGGCGCACCTCAAGATGGTCCTGGAGGCCATGGCGGCTGGCGAGTGCGACGGGATGGTGACCTACTGCCTGCCGAAGGCGGTGGGGAACGAGCACTTCGAGGCGGCGCGGAAGGTCTACGAGGAGATGCTGCCCGGGCTGCACCTGGCGCCCTGACCGCCTCCCGCCACGCGATGCTCTGTTCCTGTCCCCGCGGCCCCGGCCCGCGGCGCTGGCTCGTCCGCAGTCGCGGGTTGGGCGCACCCCATGCCCGCGGTGGTGGCCCCGTGGAGGTCCGTCTGCATGGCGGGAACACGCAACCTGCGGCACACTGTAGTCGCGGGCTTTAGCCCGCGGCGGTGGCCCCGCGGTGGTTCATCTGCTCCCGGCGGACCTGACGGTCCGCAAGCGGGGGGCGGGCCACAGCGTCCCCCGCACCAAGGTCTTGGGGTGCCGCGCCCCGCGCCTCTGGCGTCCTCCTCCTCGGTTGCTGCATAATACCGGACCGAGACCTGCGGGTCGGGAGGACCGCCCCAATGCCAGGACCAGAGCACATCACGTCCCTGCAGTTCAAGCCCGATTACCAGGAGGCCGTGCAGCACTGGCTGGCCTTCTGGAACCAGGACCTGCTTGACCGGCCTTGCTGCCTGATGCGTGCGCCGAAGGAGGGAGCCGAGCAGGTGCCCGGCCCCCCGTACATGTCTGGGGCGCGGGGGGATTTCGGCCCCGCCATCGAGCAGATCGTGGCCTCGGCCGCGGGGGTGTATTGGGGTGGCGACGCGATCCCCTACCACACGCCGAGCTTCGGCCCGGACATGATGGCCGCCTGGCTCGGCGCGGAGCTCAACTTCCCCGAACAGAACTTCGGCACGAGCTGGGCTGTGCCGTGTATAGAGGACTGGGAAGACGCGCTGCCCATCGTGCTCGACCCCAACAACCACTGGTGGCGGCGGATGCTGGACTTCTGCGCGGCGCTGGCGGAGGCCTTCGAGGGGAAGATGGTCGTGGCTCACCTCGACCTGCACAGCAATCTGGACACCCTCCTGGCGATGAGGGGCGGCCCGCGTCTGTGCATGGACCTGATTGACGTACCCGAGACGATTGACCGGGCGATGGCGGACGTGCGCGCGCTGTATGCTCCCATCTACGACGCGCTGTACGAGGCCGCGCGGATGGGCGAGACCGGCACCTGCGGCTGGGTGCCGGGTTACCACCCGGTGAGGACGAACACGATCCAGTGCGACTTCGCGGCGCTGGTCGGCCCCGAGCACTTCCGCCGGTGGGCCTTGCCGGCGCTCGAAGAGGAAGCCGCGCACCTGAGCCACTGCGTCTACCATCTGGACGGGCCCGAGTGCCTCGTGCATCTGGACGACCTGTGCTCCATCGAGGGCCTGGACTGCATCCAGTGGACCACCGGCGCCCGCAACAAGCCCTTCATCGAGTGGATGGACCTGCTCCACGAGATCCAGGCCAAGGGCACCAGCGTCTGGGTGCCCTGCAGCACCCAGGACATCAGGATCTACCACAAGGAGCTCAAGCCCAACATGGTCTTCTACGACTGCCACGCACCGACCCAGCGGGAGGCGGAGGAGACACTGCAGTGGCTCGTGGACCACACCTGATCCCGCGATCCGCCGCGACGCTGGGCCTGGCGCTGGCCGTGACCTTCCCCGGAGCGTCGGGCGCGGCGCCGCTTCGCGTGGACGGCGAGCACCTGGTTGACGAGGACGGCCGCGGGGTCGTGCTGCGTGGGGCCAACTGGGGCTGGTGGGGCTGCGTCGAGTCAGGTGATGCCTGGCTGATGCGCGCCTGGGGCGCCAACCTCGTGCGGATCGCTTTCTTCTACTCCAACATCACCGATCCGCCGGGCGCCGACACCCTCGGCGGCGAGGGCCTGGCTCTGCTGGACGCGATGTGCCAGTGGGCCCAGGCCGCTGGGCTCTACTTCATCCTCGACTGCCACGGCCCGCCGGGGGGATGCAACACGGCCCAGTGGTGCGAGGGTGGCACGAACAGGCTGTGGAGCGATCCGACCGCTCAGGACCGCCTCGAGGCCCTGTGGCGCGAGCTGGCCCGGCGCTACCGCAGGCACGACCGGCTGGTGGCCTACGAGCTCATGAACGAGCCAGCGCCGCCCGGCAGCTACGGCGAGGAGGCCTACCGGGAGCTGTGTCTGCGGCTGATAGATGCCTTGCGCGAGGAGGACCCCGGCCGGCCGGTGGTGGTCAGCGGGCTGAGCTGGGGCGGCCCCTCGGGCCTGAGCGGTACCCTTCTCCTGCCTCGCCCGGCCATCATCTACACCTTTCACTTCTACGCGCCGGGAATCGTCACCCACTACCGTGGCGGCGACTACCGCTATCCGGGCGAGCTCCCGCTGCGGTCCAGGTGGCTGTCGAACCCGCCCGAGGACTGGGGTCTGAGCGGCGATGCGGACTGGCAGCTTCTCGAGAGGTCCTTCCAGCCGCCCGACGAGGCCACCGAAGGGCGCGTGATGCTGCGCTCGACGGCGAACGCCGGCACGGCCTGGTTCGACGACCTCGAGCTCCTGTGCGACGGCGAGCCCGTGGACGTGTGCCCGAACGTGAGCTTCGACGCGGGCCCGGCGGCATGGTCCAGGGAGCGCGACACGGCGGGCGAGTTCGCCTGGGACGCGGCGGAAGGCCACGGCGCCCCCGGATCCCTGCGGATAGCGGGCACGGACTCCTACAATGCCTGGGTCTGCGGGCAGAGCTTCCGGGTGAGGAAGGGCGCCACCTACACCCTCCGCTGCTGGGCGAGGACCAGCGGCGCGACCGGTTACACCTACCCCTGCGTCGCCTGGCACGCCTCCGAGGACGCCAGGGTGGACGCCGAGTGGCTGGCGCGGGAGATGCAGCCGGCGCTGGACTTCCGCGCCCGCCACAAGGTGCCCGTGTTCTGCGGCGAGTTCGGCTGCAGCCAGAGCGTGCCGGAGGATTCCGGCGAGCGCTGGGTAAGGGACGTAGGCGCGATGCTCAACCGCGAGCGCGTGCCTTGGGCCTACTGGAACTGGCGCGAGACGACGGGGTCGGGCAGCATGGGCGTGTGGGTCAAGGGCCCGTCGGGCCATTACCAGCTCAACGGACGGCTGGGGTGGCTACTGCCCGAGCTGTGGGCCGAATAGCGGAGGAGTGGGGCGTGACACGGGGCTTCACACTGATCGAGCTTCTGGTGGTCATCGCCATCATCGCCATCCTGGCGGCGATTCTCTTCCCCGTGTTCTCCCGCGCCCGGGAGAAGGCCCGCCAGGCGAGCTGCATGAGCAACGTCAAGCAACTCGCCCTGGCCGCCCTCATGTACACGGGCGACTACGACGAGACGCTGCCCATGGCGATCGGGGCGACCCCGGACGGCAGCCAGTGGTGGACCATCCTCGAGCTCCTCGAGCCCTACGTGCGTAACCCCCAGATCGCGCGCTGCCCCGACGACCCCCGGGGATCCCTGGACTTCACGGCCTTCCCCGGGCTGGGACGCTACAGCTACGCCTGGAACAAGGCCGTCTTTGCGCATCTGCCCGCCTACGGCCCGCAGGGCGTCATCATGAGCCTGCCCCAGATACCCCTCCCGGCTGAGACCACCGCCTTCTTCGACGGCCGGCAGGTCGGCGTCCCCGTCCTCACCGACCACCGGCACAGCGACGGCGCCAACGTCTCCTTCCTCGATGGGCACGCGAAGTGGTACCAGCGCACGTCACCGCCGCCCGGCTGTGGGCCGGACTACTACCATGTGATACCCCAGTGATCGCCCACCGGGCACCCGCCCCGCTTCGGCCGCGGCCTCACGGCACCCGCACGTCGCTCAGCCCCGTGACGTAGGTGACCTTCTCCCCGGCCTCAACCTCGATCTCCCCTCCCGCCAGGGCATGGCCCACGGCCGCGCCCTGGTAGTCGAGCACCGCCAGGTCCGCGCCGGCCACCTTCAGCCGCACGCGCGCCGTGCCCGCGGGCCGCCACACCGCGACCGTCTTCGAATCGTCGGCGTCGAACACGTAGCAATACGTACCCTCGCCCACGTCCAGCTTCTCCAGGAACTTGCCCTGCCCCAGCGCCCTCGTGAGCGTCTGGTAGGATTGGTAGGCCGGCTTGGGCGTCAGGTCGTGGTGGATGACCCCGAACCGGTGCTCGTTGTACGCCGCGTCGTCGCCACCGTCGCGGAATTCGTACCAGAGAACGTTCTCCACGCCCTCGCCGAGCGTCAGCAGCAGCGCCCTGGGCAGATACAGCGCCTGCTTGTCCTCCTTCACGCCCGTCTGCGCGGCGGACAGGGCCGTCCCGAGGAAGGCGCCCTTGAGGTCGCTATCGTACAGATACAGCGCCACCGGGTGGCCGATCTGATCCTCCCCGCGATAGGCTTCGAGGAGCGGCACGAACCTGTCCTGCCCCTGGAGGTTGGCGTCCGTCAGCCACCGCGTGCTTTTCACCCCCGCCGGGACCCTGATGCCCGAGTCCTCGGGCGCTGCCAGCTTCGTCGTGGGGGCTTCCTCGGGCAGGCCCTCCTGCGTCCACCAGGCCTTCCAGCCCACGTGGAGCGCCCGGCGCGCATCCTCGCCGGCCGTCGGACTCTCCCACTTGCCGTCCCGTGACCGGCTGGCGTAGTAGAAGGGCACGCCCCCCAGGTGCACCAGCAGCCCGCCGCGTCGCACGAAGTCCAGCATCGCGTCGAAGTAGTCGGCCGGGTAGGCCTCTCCCGTGGGCATGACCAGTATCTGCGTATCGGCGGGGTCCAGGCCCGCCAGCTCGCCCAGCCCGACGAGCCGCGATGACACATCGGGCCGCCTGTCCAGCGCCTCGTTCACCAGCGCCCCGACATCCCCACAGCCCGGCACACCCTCCTCGTGCAGCACGGCGGCCTTGAACGCATCCCGGCCCGGGAAGCGCAGGCCCGCGGAGTAGCGGATGAGCTGCGGCAGGAACGCTGCTTCCTCTAGGACCGGGGCGATATGCGTGGGCCACCCGAACTCCGTGATCCACAGCCTCTTGCCCCCGCCGAACTCCTCGAGCAGCTCCCAGGTCTGGCGCAGGTCCCGGTCAATGCCTCCCTCCTCGGGAGCGGTCGGGTAGCGATAGGGGTGCACGGCGAGGACGTCGAAGAAGTCGAAGGCTCCGGCCTCGAAGGTCTTGCGGATGAAGTCGAGGGGGACGCCGGCCGTCCCGCCGTACACCACCTGGGCCTCGGGATCGGTCTCCTTGATCGCCTTGTAGGTGGCTATGAGCAGGCTGGCGTACTGCTCGGGGTTGGGCTCGGGCTTCCAGAAGCCGATGTTGGGCTCGTTCCATACCTCCCAGTACTTCAGGTCGTTCTTGTAGCACCCCACGACCGTCCTCACGTAATCGCACCAGTCCTCCAGGTGCTCGTGCGCCGGGAAGGCCCAATCAACGTTGTAGCACAGGATCGGCAGCAGGTTGACCTCGTGCGCCTGCGCCGCCGCCACGATGGTGTCGTAGGCCTCGAGGCGCCACTGATCGTTCTGCGGCTCGAAGTAGCCCCAGGTGAAGTCCGCCCTGGCCCAGCGGATCCCGGCCTGCTGCATCATCTGCAGCTCCTGCTCGTGGTCGCGCAGCTCCTCGCCTCCCCCCAGGTGGGCGCACACGCCGAAGGGGATTACCTGCGCGACGGCGGGCACCGCCAGCAGGCACAGCAGCGTCAGCAGCACGATCAGTGTCATCGGCTTCGCCTCCGAAGGGACACCTGGCCCTGGGGCCCGGTGCCGGAGCTTGCTTGGTGGACTCCGGGAGCCGTCCTCTCGCCAGCGCGTCTCCCGGCCTGCGGCAGGTTCCTCGACCGCACCGGTCCATCCTCCCCCCAGGCCTTGGGGCGCCGCTGCGGGCCGATAGCACGCGAGGGGTTCTCCGCGAAAGGCCCCGGGGACGTCTGCAGTCACAGGCCTTTCCTTGGCCCGACTACCGCTCCGCGTCGTCACGAGAGAGCGCTTAGCCCGGATTACCCATGGGTTCGGTATCGCTGAAACCGGCAACCCTCGTGCTCGTCCCGGACCAACACCAGGGAGCCGCTTGGTGTAGCCGACGAAGTCGGCAAGCCAAGCGGCGACAGAGCTTTCTGGTGGAGGGGGTGCGGGGGAGGCCCCTCTTGGCGTTTGAAAGAGGGGCCTCCCCCGCGCACGTGTGGATTATCCAGGTTAGGGCTCCATCTGGCGGTGAAGGTCATCCTGCAGCCTCGCGGCCAGGGGCACGAGAGCCGAGGCCGGGAACTGCTGCTGCAGCGCCGCGGCCAGCCGCAGGGCCTCCGCCGGAGCGCTGGGCGCCCGCAGCTCGGCCGCGCGCAGCAGCGCATAGGGCGCCAGTGGCGAGTCGGGCATGGCGCTCCCCAGCTCCTCCATCCCACGAGCCGCCTCCTCGGGGTCCGAGGCCGCCAGGGCCTCGGCGAACAGCAGCCGCGCGTCGTCACCCAGCGCGTCCTCGTAGGCCCCCAGCCACTGCCCCAGCACCTGTCGCGCCTGCTCACGGTCCCCACGGTCGAGCGCCCACAGCCCCTCCACGAAGCGCGCCCGCCCCTCGTCCTCAAGCTGCTGCAGGTCGGCCAGGGTCATCAGGCGCTGCACGGCTTCCGTCGCCGCCTCGCTCGCGGGCGTCTCCTTCACCACGCGCTGGTAGGCCTGCTCCGCCACGTCCGCCTGGTTCTCGCGCAGGGCCATCTCCGCGAGCAGGAACAGGGCCCGCCCGCGCGTCTCCCCGCCGGTGAAGCCGCCCCCCAGCCCGGGCGGCCGCCGCGCCGGTATGGTGATCACCACGGGCCCGCCGTCCAGCAGCGGCACGGGTGGCGGCTGCGGCATGTCCTCCTCCGCCGCCGGGGCCGAGAGCAGGGCTTCGGCCAGGCGTCGCGCCGCCCCGTAGTCGCCACGCCGGAAGGCACACTCGGCCAGGACCAAGGCTACGTCCACGGCCTCCGCCATCCCGGGGCGCTCAGCCAGGCGCTCGGCCAGCACCTCGGCCTTCCCCACCTCGCCCAGCCCCAGCAGGGCCTTCGCCAGCGCCAGGTCGTAGGCCCGGCTGAGGGGATCGGGCATGCCGGGCTTCTGATGCTCCTCGAGCACTCGCACGGCTTCGGACAGGCGCCCGGCCAGGGCGAGGTCCTGAGCCACCGTCAGTGCCATCTGCACCTCCGTCACGGGATCGAGCGACCCCGTGAGCACCACCTCGTACAGCACTCGCGCCAGGTCCGCCCGCCCCGCCAGGCCCAGCCACTGGATCACCTGCAGCGCCGTCCCGGCCTGCTGCTCGCCGGGGAGCGCGGCCAGGGCCGCCAGCGCCCGGTCGCGCCGCCCCTCGATCAGTGAGGCGTAGACATAGGGGGGAACCAGCAGCTCCCCCAGCTCCCCGGCGTCGTGCTTCTCCTCGAGCACGGCCACGATCCCCGCGCGCGTGGTCGGCTCATCCAGCCACGACCGCAGGAGCATGACCGAGTAGCCCTGCGACGTCTCGCGGGCTTGGGCCGAGCGGGCCAGCTCCTCCACGGCCTGCCGCCACTGTGCCCGCTCGTAGTGGTGCCGGGCCAGGTGCAGCGCGAGCGCGCCCGGCTCTCCCGTGGCCTGCCGCACCTGCGCGGCGATCTCGGGCAGACGGTCGGCGAGCTGCGCCGGCTGCAGCAGCGAGGCCAGTCGCTCGGCCGTGCGCAGGTCCGTCGGCCGGAAGCCCACCGAGCGTTTCAGCAGCTCGAAGGCCTCATCGCGCCGGTCCAGGGCCACCAGCACGCGCGCCCGCACGCCCTGCGCCTGGCTGTCCTCGGGACGGGCCTCCAGGGCCTGGCGGCTCCACTGGTCGGCCAGGTCCTGCCGCCCGGCGTCGAGCGCGGCCTGCGCGGCGCCCACCCGGCTCACGGCGTCCGCGGGCGCGAGCGCCAGGAGCTGCTGGAACAGACCCAGGGCGCGCTCCAGGTCGCCCTGGCCCCGCCGCGCGGCCACCGCCTCGGCGATCCCCAGCAGACCCTCTGCCACCTGCGCGTCCCCTCGCGCGCGGGCCAGGGCCTGCTCCAGGAAAGCCTGGGCGTCGCCGGCCTCCTCGTGAAACTCCCACGCCCGCTGCCACCCACCCGCGCTATAGGGCCGGCAGGCCAGCAGGTCGTCCAGGATCCGCAGAGCCCCACGCAGGTTGCCGCCCTCGGCGGCCAGCTCGGCGGCACGGACGTGCAGCACCTCGACGTCGGGCGACAGTGCCTCGCGCGCCAGGGCTAGCAGCTTCGCCACTTCCTCGTCCTTCCCGCCCGCCGCGTAGTGCTCGATCAGCCGCAGCCGTGCCTGCGCGACCGCCGGCTGATGGGGGTACTCGTCCAGAAGCTCCCGCAGGTACGCCACCGCCTTCTCGTCCTCGCCTCTGGCCAGCCACACCGTGCCCAGACGCTCCAGCGCCAGGGCGCGCTCGGCCTCCGACGCCGCCCGATCCCGCGACAGGTACTCGTTCGCCTTGATCTCCAGGTCCTGGTCGGCCACCGATGCGGCCGAGCGGGCCACGCCTCGCCAGGCCTGCAGCTTCTGGTAGCCCGTGGCGCCTGGCAGCTCGGCCGCCGCCTGGTAGGCCGCCAGGCTCTCCGCGTAACGGTTCGCGCTGCGGAACACGATCGCCTTGCCCAGCAGGGCCTCGGCCCGCTCGTGATCGCCGGCCGCCAAAGCCAGGGCCTCGTCGTAGGCCCCCAGCGCCTCCTCCGTCTTCCCCTGGCGTAGCAGACGCAGGCCCAGGGCCGCCTTCTCCCGGAAGGTCCCCTGCTCCTGAGCCCGCGCGCCGGCCGGCGCGCGGGCTCAGGAGCAGGGGACCTTCCGGGAGAAGGCGGCCCTGGGCCTGCGTCTGCTACGCCAGGGGAAGACGGAGGAGGCGCTGGGGGCCTACGACGAGGCCCTGGCTTTGGCGGCCGGCGATCACGAGCGGGCCGAGGCCCTGCTGGGCAAGGCGATCGTGTTCCGCAGCGCGAACCGTTACGCGGAGAGCCTGGCGGCCTACCAGGCGGCGGCCGAGCTGCCAGGCGCCACGGGCTACCAGAAGCTGCAGGCCTGGCGAGGCGTGGCCCGCTCGGCCGCATCGGTGGCCGACCAGGACCTGGAGATCAAGGCGAACGAGTACCTGTCGCGGGATCGGGCGGCGTCGGAGGCCGAGCGCGCCCTGGCGCTGGAGCGTCTGGGCACGGTGTGGCTGGCCAGAGGCGAGGACGAGAAGGCGGTGGCGTACCTGCGGGAGCTTCTGGACGAGTACCCCCATCAGCCGGCGGTCGCGCAGGCACGGCTGCGGCTGATCGAGCACTACGCGGCGGGCGGGAAGGACGAGGAAGTGGCGAAGCTGCTAGCCCTGGCGCGCGAGGCACTGTCGCCCGACGTCGAGGTGCTGCACGTCCGTGCCGCCGAGCTGGCCGCCGAGGGCGGCAACCTGCGTGGGGCTCTGCGGATCCTGGACGACCTGCTGGCCTGCCGGCCCTATAGCGCGGGTGGGTGGCAGCGGGCGTGGGAGTTTCACGAGGAGGCCGGCGACGCCCAGGCTTTCCTGGAGCAGGCCCTGGCCCGCGCGCGAGGGGACGCGCAGGTGGCAGAGGGTCTGCTGGGGATCGCCGAGGCGGTGGCCGCGCGGCGGGGCCAGGGCGACCTGGAGCGCGCCCTGGGTCTGTTCCAGCAGCTCCTGGCGCTCGCGCCCGCGGACGCCGTGAGCCGGGTGGGCGCCGCGCAGGCCGCGCTCGACGCCGGGCGGCAGGACCTGGCCGACCAGTGGAGCCGCCAGGCCCTGGAGGCCCGTCCCGAGGACAGCCAGGCGCAGGGCGTGCGGGCGCGCGTGCTGGTGGCCCTGGACCGGCGCGATGAGGCCTTCGAGCTGCTGAAACGCTCGGTGGGCTTCCGGCCGACGGACCTGCGCACGGCCGAGCGACTGGCCTCGCTGCTGCAGCCGGCGCAGCTCGCCGACCGTCTGCCCGAGATCGCCGCGCAGGTGCGGCAGGCCACGGGAGAGCCGGGCGCGCTCGCGCTGCACCTGGCCCGGCACCACTACGAGCGGGCACAGTGGCGGCAGGCCGTGGAGGAGCTGGCCCGCTCGGCCCAAGCCCGCGAGACGTCGCAGGGCTACTCGGTCATGCTCCTGCGGTCGTGGCTGGATGAGCCGACCACGCGCGCGGGGATCGTGGCCGTGCTCGAGGAGAAGCACGACGCCGGGGAGCTGGGGGAGCTGCTGGTTCCCCCCTATGTCTACGCCTCACTGATCGAGGGGCGGCGCGACCGGGCGCTGGCGGCCCTGGCCGCGCTCCCCGGCGAGCAGCAGGCCGGGACGGCGCTGCAGGTGATCCAGTGGCTGGGCCTGGCGGGGCGGGCGGACCTGGCGCGAGTGCTGTACGAGGTGGTGCTCACGGGGTCGCTCGATCCCGTGACGGAGGTGCAGATGGCACTGACGGTGGCTCAGGACCTCGCCCTGGCCGGGCGCCTGTCCGAAGCCGTGCGAGTGCTCGAGGAGCATCAGAAGCCCGGCATGCCCGATCCCCTCAGCCGGGCCTACGACCTGGCGCTGGCGAAGGCCCTGCTGGGGCTGGGCGAGGTGGGGAAGGCCGAGGTGCTGGCCGAGCGCCTGGCTGAGCGCCCCGGGATGGCGGAGGCCGTGGACGTAGCCTTGGTCCTGGCCGAGTGTGCCTTCCGGCGTGGCGACTACGGGGCGGCGCGACGCCTGGCCGAAGCCCTGCTCTCGGCCCCGGCGGCGGAGGAGGACATGCCGCAGCCGCCACCCGTGCCGCTGCTGGACGGCGGGCCCGTGGTGATCACCATACCGGCGCGGCGGCCGCCCGGGCTGGGGGGCGGCTTCACCGGCGGGGAGACGCGCGGGCGGGCCCTGTTCCTGCTCGCGGAGATGGCCCTGCGCGAGAACCAGGCGGACGTGGCGGAGCAGGCCTACCAGCGCGTGGTGAAGGAGACGCCCGCGAGCGAGGCGGCGACGGAAGCCGTGCAGCGCCTGATGACCCTGGCCGACCTGCAGCAGCTTGAGGACGAGGGGCGGGCGCGCTTCGTGGAGGGGCTGTGGGCGCTCGACCGTGGGGACCGTGAGCAGGCGCGACAGGTGCTGGGGCAGTGGCTGGGGGCCTACGAGGACGCGCTGGGTGACGACGCGCGGCTGCTGTTCGCCGAGGCCCTGGCGGCCTCGGACCCCGAGGAGGCGGCTCGTGGGATGGAGGAGCTGGGGAGCGCCATGCCCGACTCGCCACTGGCGCCCTATGCGCTGCTGCGCGCGGCCGAGCTGCGGGCGCCCAGCGCTCCGGCGGAGGCCCTGCGGCTGGCCGCGGCGCTGCAGCAGCAGTTCCCGGCCTCGGCTCTCGTGCCCCTGGCCGCGAGGCTGCAGGATGACCTTCACCGCCAGATGGAGCCCTAACCTGGATAATCCACACGTGCGCGGGGGAGGCCCCTCTTTCAAACGCCAAGAGGGGCCTCCCCCGCACCCCCTCCACCAGAAAGCTCTGTCGCCGCTTGGCTTGCCGACTTCGTCGGCTACACCAAGCGGCTCCCTGGTGTTGGTCCGGGACGAGCACGAGGGTTGCCGGTTTCAGCGATACCGAACCCATGGGTAATCCGGGCTAAGCGCTCTCTCGTGACGACGCGGAGCGGTAGTCGGGCCAAGGAAAGGCCTGTGACTGCAGACGTCCCCGGGGCCTTTCGCGGAGAACCCCTCGCGTGCTATCGGCCCGCAGCGGCGCCCCAAGGCCTGGGGGGAGGATGGACCGGTGCGGTCGAGGAACCTGCCGCAGGCCGGGAGACGCGCTGGCGAGAGGACGGCTCCCGGAGTCCACCAAGCAAGCTCCGGCACCGGGCCCCAGGGCCAGGTGTCCCTTCGGAGGCGAAGCCGATGACACTGATCGTGCTGCTGACGCTGCTGTGCCTGCTGGCGGTGCCCGCCGTCGCGCAGGTAATCCCCTTCGGCGTGTGCGCCCACCTGGGGGGAGGCGAGGAGCTGCGCGACCACGAGCAGGAGCTGCAGATGATGCAGCAGGCCGGGATCCGCTGGGCCAGGGCGGACTTCACCTGGGGCTACTTCGAGCCGCAGAACGATCAGTGGCGCCTCGAGGCCTACGACACCATCGTGGCGGCGGCGCAGGCGCACGAGGTCAACCTGCTGCCGATCCTGTGCTACAACGTTGATTGGGCCTTCCCGGCGCACGAGCACCTGGAGGACTGGTGCGATTACGTGAGGACGGTCGTGGGGTGCTACAAGAACGACCTGAAGTACTGGGAGGTATGGAACGAGCCCAACATCGGCTTCTGGAAGCCCGAGCCCAACCCCGAGCAGTACGCCAGCCTGCTCATAGCCACCTACAAGGCGATCAAGGAGACCGATCCCGAGGCCCAGGTGGTGTACGGCGGGACGGCCGGCGTCCCCCTCGACTTCATCCGCAAGACCTTCGAGGCCGGAGCCTTCGACTTCTTCGACGTCCTCGCCGTGCACCCCTATCGCTACCCGACCGCTCCCGAGGAGGGAGGCATTGACCGGGACCTGCGCCAGACCTGGGAGCTGCTCGAGGAGTTCGGCGGGGGCAAGAGGCTGTGGATCACGGAGTTCGGGTGGCCCACGCATATCGCCCCGGTCCTAGAGGAAGCAGCGTTCCTGCCGCAGCTCATCCGCTACTCCGCGGGCCTGCGCTTCCCGGGCCGGGATGCGTTCAAGGCCGCCGTGCTGCACGAGGAGGGTGTGCCGGGCTGTGGGGATGTCGGGGCGCTGGTGAACGAGGCGCTGGACAGGCGGCCCGATGTGTCATCGCGGCTCGTCGGGCTGGGCGAGCTGGCGGGCCTGGACCCCGCCGATACGCAGATACTGGTCATGCCCACGGGAGAGGCCTACCCGGCCGACTACTTCGACGCGATGCTGGACTTCGTGCGACGCGGCGGGCTGCTGGTGCACCTGGGGGGCGTGCCCTTCTACTACGCCAGCCGGTCACGGGACGGCAAGTGGGAGAGTCCGACGGCCGGCGAGGATGCGCGCCGGGCGCTCCACGTGGGCTGGAAGGCCTGGTGGACGCAGGAGGGCCTGCCCGAGGAAGCCCCCACGACGAAGCTGGCAGCGCCCGAGGACTCGGGCATCAGGGTCCCGGCGGGGGTGAAAAGCACGCGGTGGCTGACGGACGCCAACCTCCAGGGGCAGGACAGGTTCGTGCCGCTCCTCGAAGCCTATCGCGGGGAGGATCAGATCGGCCACCCGGTGGCGCTGTATCTGTACGATAGCGACCTCAAGGGCGCCTTCCTCGGGACGGCCCTGTCCGCCGCGCAGACGGGCGTGAAGGAGGACAAGCAGGCGCTGTATCTGCCCAGGGCGCTGCTGCTGACGCTCGGCGAGGGCGTGGAGAACGTTCTCTGGTACGAATTCCGCGACGGTGGCGACGACGCGGCGTACAACGAGCACCGGTTCGGGGTCATCCACCACGACCTGACGCCCAAGCCGGCCTACCAATCCTACCAGACGCTCACGAGGGCGCTGGGGCAGGGCAAGTTCCTGGAGAAGCTGGACGTGGGCGAGGGTACGTATTGCTACGTGTTCGACGCCGACGATTCGAAGACGGTCGCGGTGTGGCGGCCCGCGGGCACGGCGCGCGTGCGGCTGAAGGTGGCCGGCGCGGACCTGGCGGTGCTCGACTACCAGGGCGCGGCCGTGGGCCATGCCCTGGCGGGAGGGGAGATCGAGGTTGAGGCCGGGGAGAAGGTCACCTACGTCACGGGGCTGAGCGACGTGCGGGTGCCGTGAGGCCGCGGCCGAAGCGGGGCGGGTGCCCGGTGGGCGATCACTGGGGTATCACATGGTAGTAGTCCGGCCCACAGCCGGGCGGCGGTGACGTGCGCTGGTACCACTTCGCGTGCCCATCGAGGAAGGAGACGTTGGCGCCGTCGCTGTGCCGGTGGTCGGTGAGGACGGGGACGCCGACCTGCCGGCCGTCGAAGAAGGCGGTGGTCTCAGCCGGGAGGGGTATCTGGGGCAGGCTCATGATGACGCCCTGCGGGCCGTAGGCGGGCAGATGCGCAAAGACGGCCTTGTTCCAGGCGTAGCTGTAGCGTCCCAGCCCGGGGAAGGCCGTGAAGTCCAGGGATCCCCGGGGGTCGTCGGGGCAGCGCGCGATCTGGGGGTTACGCACGTAGGGCTCGAGGAGCTCGAGGATGGTCCACCACTGGCTGCCGTCCGGGGTCGCCCCGATCGCCATGGGCAGCGTCTCGTCGTAGTCGCCCGTGTACATGAGGGCGGCCAGGGCGAGTTGCTTGACGTTGCTCATGCAGCTCGCCTGGCGGGCCTTCTCCCGGGCGCGGGAGAACACGGGGAAGAGAATCGCCGCCAGGATGGCGATGATGGCGATGACCACCAGAAGCTCGATCAGTGTGAAGCCCCGTGTCACGCCCCACTCCTCCGCTATTCGGCCCACAGCTCGGGCAGTAGCCACCCCAGCCGTCCGTTGAGCTGGTAATGGCCCGACGGGCCCTTGACCCACACGCCCATGCTGCCCGACCCCGTCGTCTCGCGCCAGTTCCAGTAGGCCCAAGGCACGCGCTCGCGGTTGAGCATCGCGCCTACGTCCCTTACCCAGCGCTCGCCGGAATCCTCCGGCACGCTCTGGCTGCAGCCGAACTCGCCGCAGAACACGGGCACCTTGTGGCGGGCGCGGAAGTCCAGCGCCGGCTGCATCTCCCGCGCCAGCCACTCGGCGTCCACCCTGGCGTCCTCGGAGGCGTGCCAGGCGACGCAGGGGTAGGTGTAACCGGTCGCGCCGCTGGTCCTCGCCCAGCAGCGGAGGGTGTAGGTGGCGCCCTTCCTCACCCGGAAGCTCTGCCCGCAGACCCAGGCATTGTAGGAGTCCGTGCCCGCTATCCGCAGGGATCCGGGGGCGCCGTGGCCTTCCGCCGCGTCCCAGGCGAACTCGCCCGCCGTGTCGCGCTCCCTGGACCATGCCGCCGGGCCCGCGTCGAAGCTCACGTTCGGGCACACGTCCACGGGCTCGCCGTCGCACAGGAGCTCGAGGTCGTCGAACCAGGCCGTGCCGGCGTTCGCCGTCGAGCGCAGCATCACGCGCCCTTCGGTGGCCTCGTCGGGCGGCTGGAAGGACCTCTCGAGAAGCTGCCAGTCCGCATCGCCGCTCAGACCCCAGTCCTCGGGCGGGTTCGACAGCCACCTGGACCGCAGCGGGAGCTCGCCCGGATAGCGGTAGTCGCCGCCACGGTAGTGGGTGACGATTCCCGGCGCGTAGAAGTGAAAGGTGTAGATGATGGCCGGGCGAGGCAGGAGAAGGGTACCGCTCAGGCCCGAGGGGCCGCCCCAGCTCAGCCCGCTGACCACCACCGGCCGGCCGGGGTCCTCCTCGCGCAAGGCATCTATCAGCCGCAGACACAGCTCCCGGTAGGCCTCCTCGCCGTAGCTGCCGGGCGGCGCTGGCTCGTTCATGAGCTCGTAGGCCACCAGCCGGTCGTGCCTGCGGTAGCGCCGGGCCAGCTCGCGCCACAGGGCCTCGAGGCGGTCCTGAGCGGTCGGATCGCTCCACAGCCTGTTCGTGCCACCCTCGCACCACTGGGCCGTGTTGCATCCCCCCGGCGGGCCGTGGCAGTCGAGGATGAAGTAGAGCCCAGCGGCCTGGGCCCACTGGCACATCGCGTCCAGCAGAGCCAGGCCCTCGCCGCCGAGGGTGTCGGCGCCCGGCGGATCGGTGATGTTGGAGTAGAAGAAAGCGATCCGCACGAGGTTGGCGCCCCAGGCGCGCATCAGCCAGGCATCACCTGACTCGACGCAGCCCCACCAGCCCCAGTTGGCCCCACGCAGCACGACCCCGCGGCCGTCCTCGTCAACCAGGTGCTCGCCGTCCACGCGAAGCGGCGCCGCGCCCGACGCTCCGGGGAAGGTCACGGCCAGCGCCAGGCCCAGCGTCGCGGCGGATCGCGGGATCAGGTGTGGTCCACGAGCCACTGCAGTGTCTCCTCCGCCTCCCGCTGGGTCGGTGCGTGGCAGTCGTAGAAGACCATGTTGGGCTTGAGCTCCTTGTGGTAGATCCTGATGTCCTGGGTGCTGCAGGGCACCCAGACGCTGGTGCCCTTGGCCTGGATCTCGTGGAGCAGGTCCATCCACTCGATGAAGGGCTTGTTGCGGGCGCCGGTGGTCCACTGGATGCAGTCCAGGCCCTCGATGGAGCACAGGTCGTCCAGATGCACGAGGCACTCGGGCCCGTCCAGATGGTAGACGCAGTGGCTCAGGTGCGCGGCTTCCTCTTCGAGCGCCGGCAAGGCCCACCGGCGGAAGTGCTCGGGGCCGACCAGCGCCGCGAAGTCGCACTGGATCGTGTTCGTCCTCACCGGGTGGTAACCCGGCACCCAGCCGCAGGTGCCGGTCTCGCCCATCCGCGCGGCCTCGTACAGCGCGTCGTAGATGGGAGCATACAGCGCGCGCACGTCCGCCATCGCCCGGTCAATCGTCTCGGGTACGTCAATCAGGTCCATGCACAGACGCGGGCCGCCCCTCATCGCCAGGAGGGTGTCCAGATTGCTGTGCAGGTCGAGGTGAGCCACGACCATCTTCCCCTCGAAGGCCTCCGCCAGCGCCGCGCAGAAGTCCAGCATCCGCCGCCACCAGTGGTTGTTGGGGTCGAGCACGATGGGCAGCGCGTCTTCCCAGTCCTCTATACACGGCACAGCCCAGCTCGTGCCGAAGTTCTGTTCGGGGAAGTTGAGCTCCGCGCCGAGCCAGGCGGCCATCATGTCCGGGCCGAAGCTCGGCGTGTGGTAGGGGATCGCGTCGCCACCCCAATACACCCCCGCGGCCGAGGCCACGATCTGCTCGATGGCGGGGCCGAAATCCCCCCGCGCCCCAGACATGTACGGGGGGCCGGGCACCTGCTCGGCTCCCTCCTTCGGCGCACGCATCAGGCAGCAAGGCCGGTCAAGCAGGTCCTGGTTCCAGAAGGCCAGCCAGTGCTGCACGGCCTCCTGGTAATCGGGCTTGAACTGCAGGGACGTGATGTGCTCTGGTCCTGGCATTGGGGCGGTCCTCCCGACCCGCAGGTCTCGGTCCGGTATTATGCAGCAACCGAGGAGGAGGACGCCAGAGGCGCGGGGCGCGGCACCCCAAGACCTTGGTGCGGGGGACGCTGTGGCCCGCCCCCCGCTTGCGGACCGTCAGGTCCGCCGGGAGCAGATGAACCACCGCGGGGCCACCGCCGCGGGCTAAAGCCCGCGACTACAGTGTGCCGCAGGTTGCGTGTTCCCGCCATGCAGACGGACCTCCACGGGGCCACCACCGCGGGCATGGGGTGCGCCCAACCCGCGACTGCGGACGAGCCAGCGCCGCGGGCCGGGGCCGCGGGGACAGGAACAGAGCATCGCGTGGCGGGAGGCGGTCAGGGCGCCAGGTGCAGCCCGGGCAGCATCTCCTCGTAGACCTTCCGCGCCGCCTCGAAGTGCTCGTTCCCCACCGCCTTCGGCAGGCAGTAGGTCACCATCCCGTCGCACTCGCCAGCCGCCATGGCCTCCAGGACCATCTTGAGGTGCGCCGCGAGCTCCTCGGGGGTGCCCTGGCTGCCGGGGAGCCGCTTGCGCAGGTCGTCCGGCGTGCCCGCGGGCATCACGATGTAGGGCAGCCTGAAACGCCCCGTGCCGCCCGCCTCGGCCTGCCAGGCGACCTCCCACTTCCCCTGGACCTCGGTCTGCCAGCCCTCCTCGCGCCCCACGTCGAGGCCCGCGGGCTCGAAGCCCTCCAGCCGCAGGTCGCCCCACTCTACCTCGACACCGAAGTTCGACACGCCCTTCTTGTCATGGCAGGCGAGGGCCAAGGTCACGGTTTGCTTGCCCTCGACCGCCCGCGCCAGGTCCACGCGCACCTCCTGCCACTCCAGGTCCCCGCCGGCCACGTCTTCCTCCCAGACCGCCGCTCCGTCCACGAGCACCTGCTTGAAGTGATAGCCGTCCGTCCCGGCGGTGAACAGATCGCGCTGTCGGAGGGTAAGCCGGTGGGCGTCGGCCCCGGGCTTGCCCCGTACCTCGCGCGACACCCGAAGGCCGTCGCCGGGCTTCGAGGGCGTGTCCCACGGGTATCTCATGAGGCACCGCGGCGGCACCGGTATCTCGTCCCGGAGCACCCGCCCGGCTCGCGCCAGCTCTTCGCGGCTGGTGGGGTATGCCACCACCACGCCGTCCACCACGGGCGCGTAGGCATCGGCGAAGGCGTAGTGGATCTCCGGGTAGTACATGAGCGGGTAGAAGGCGAGCTTCGGGGCGATGGCCTTCGCGGCGCGCTGCATCTGAGCGATGTACCCCGGGGTCAGGGTCGTATGGTTCGCGTAGAAGTCGTCAATGCACCACGCCCGGAGATTGCTGAACTCGAGCGACAGCTTGGCTATCTCCTCACCCCAGCGCACGAAGTCCAGGCCGAAGGGCGCCGAGGGGGGCGGCTCGGAGGGCGGGCAAAGATAGACCCAGACGTCCAGCCCCGCCTCCTGCGCGGCGGGCAGGAAGGCCCGCAGGTCCTCCCAGTCCGTCTCGGCGTGCCAGATCAGCCAGAAGTAGCAGTTCACGCCGAGGGCCTTGAGCTGCCGGATCATCAGGGGCGTGTCCACATGCCCATCCTGGCCGCGCAGCTCCGAGTCGTAGTCGGCGAGGATCCGCGCCACGGGCCGGGCGGCAGCGACGTCCGCCGGTTGGGCCGTCAGCCCGAGCGAGCACAGGGTTAGCATGGCCACCATCGTCTCCTCCCTCCGTGAGAACGGCCGGCGGCTGCCTCGGCGATCATTGCCCGCCGGGCGCGTCCGCCTCGAAGTCCGGGTTGACGGGACGCCTCGGGTAGAGCGGTGCACTCGTGCCCGTGACCGGGACCTCCTGGCCGACGACCTCCAGGCTCAGGTCATCCGCCCACAGCCTTCCCGGCCGCGGGGTCAGCAGTACCCCGAAGGCCAGGCCGGTGGCGCCCTCAGGCACGCCCAGCACCACCTCGTAGCGCTCCCAGTCGCGCGTGCCCGTGATAGGGCGCTTCTCCATGTTGTCCAGGCTCATCGGGCCCGTCGGCCCGTCCACGCGCATCCACAGGCCGGCCCATCCCTCCACGTCCTGGGCCCTGATCCAGCCGGTGTAGCGCACGCGCCGGCCGCTGTACCGGACCGCGTCCACAAGCTGCATGGCGTACGCGAAGCTCTGGGACCCTGGAGCGACCTCGATGAGCGCCGCCGCCGCGCCGCCGTGGAAGACCTGTCGGTCGAGAGCGAAGCGCAGGCCCGCGCCTCCCGCGGGGAAGACCCACCCCTGGGGCACGCCGTCCGCCGTGGTCGGGCCCTCGAAGTCCAGGTTGACGGGCTGGTCGAGGCGCTCCACCTGGGTCTTGGTGGTCGGCACGTCCCCGCCCACCGCCTCGAGCGCCACGTCATCCAGCCAGATGGTCCCGCGTCCCGCCACGAGCAGGCCGAAGAGCAGCCTGGACGCCTCGGCGGGCACGTCTAGCACGACGCCATAGCGCGCCCACTCAGACTGGCCCCTGATCGGGCGCCCGGCCATGTTGTCGAGCGCCAGGACGCGATCATCCGGGCCATCTACCCTCGCCCACAGGCCCGCCCATCCGCTCAGGAGGTCGGCCTTCACCCAGCCGCTGTAACGCAGTCGCCTGCCGCGCCACTGCGCCGCGTCGGCGGCCTGATGGAGAGTCGCGAACTCCTGGGCGAAACCGGGTCCGAGGGTCACACGGGCGCTCGCCTGGCCACCGTGGGCGGCCTGGAGGTCGAGCTGGGCCGCCGCATCCTCTGCGACCGGCTCGAAGCTCCAGCCCTCGGGCGGCGCGCCGGCGTAGCCCGGAGGCGGCGCCTCGAAGTCCAGGTTCGTCGGCTTGCCGGGGAGCGTGCGCCGTATGGGTGGCAATACGGGCCGACCCGTGAGGGGAGTCTCTGGGTCCACGGGCTCCAGGGCCAGGTCATCCAGCCACACGCGCCCGCCGCCTTCGGTCAGCACCAGCCCGAAGGCCACCAGCCCCGCGTCCACGGGCACGTCGAGCACCAGGCTGTACTGCGTCCAGTCCGTCGTGCCCGTGATAGGGCGGTCGCTCATGTTGTCCAGGCTCATGAGCCGCTGATCCTGCCCCGACACGCGCATCCACAGGCAGGCCTGGCCCTGCAGGTCCTCGGTCTTGACCCATCCGGTGAGGCGCACGCGCATGCCCAGGTAATCGGTCGCCTCGACGGTCTGGTACACGCCCGTGGGATCGCCCGCGTACTCGGGCGTGATGGTGACTCGCAGGCTCGCGGCGCCGGCGTGCCGCACCTGCCGATCGAGCGCTACGTCGGCGCCCTTCATGTCCCCGCCGGTGCCGAGGAGCCACCCGGCAGGCGCCCCGTCGTCGCCAAGAACCGGACTCAGCGACAGTGCGACCGCAAGCACCAGCGCCGGCGCCCTGAAGGACGCCTCTGGCCTGCACATGTCTCTCGCCTCCGGGCCGCCTTGGGGGCCCCGACCCTTCACGCAGCGCCGCCTCTCGACGTCACCTGAGTCCCGCGGGGGTGCCTGGACGAGGGCCGGCGTCAGCCGGCGGCCTTGACCGTGACGTAGTCCAGACCCATAAGGAAGCCGCGCGAGGCCTCGTTCTTGCCCGCCGCTTGGAAGCGCAGGACATGCTCCCCGGCCGTTAGATGCGCCCGGCCCAGGGACAGCGGCTCGGTCAGGCGCACCTCCGCCGTGTAGCAGTCCACCGGCTCGCCCAGGGGCTGCTCGTCCAGGAAGGCCTTCACGATGGCGTAGTCCCAGGATGTCGTATACCGTACGACTATCTCGTAATCGCCCTCGCTGGGGATGTTGATCCCGAGGTCCACAGACGCACCATCGCTGCTCGGCTGGACCCACAGGTGGTGCGCGCCGAACCACTGCGCCCCGAGGTCCTGGATCCGATACTGGCACCGCGTGGTCTTCAGGACGCGGGCCCACACGCCCTCGGCGCTGCCGGGCCCAAGGATCGCCGGCTCGAAGCGGAAGTAGTCCAGCCCGGCGTGGTAGGCCGTGGCCTGCTCGTTCTTGCCGACCATGCGGATCTCGATCTCCCTGGCGCCCTCGGGCAACTGGCCCAGGGGGAGGACCTGGTCGGAGGGCTGCTTCTCGGGCGCGTACAGGTCGTACTGCGGCCCCAGGGGCTGGTCGGCCGCAAAGGCCTGGATGATTCCGCCCCCCGGCCCCCGCATCGGCCGCACGCCCAGCACATACTGGTGCGCGGGCTTGGCGTCAATCGGCAGCACCATGGACTGCCCCGGCCCGCCGGCGTGCCATTCGAGCACCCGGCCGGCGCTGGCCCCGGGCATGGGTGGGCTCGGATGGGGCTTGTCCGCGCCCTCGCTGACGCGCAGGACCGGCAGGTCCTCGGCCTCGATGACGCCGCTGACGCGCTGTGCGCGCCGCATCTGCAGGCAGTCGAACACGGCATGGCCGCCCGTGAGCGCGACCAAGCGGACGGGGCGCTTGCCCTCGGTCAGGTACATGCCCGCCAGCTCTAGCTGGCCCTCCGACGGGCGGCCGATGATCTCCTGGCGCGTGCCGTCCATCTCCAGGGTCAGGTCGGCCATGCTCTCGCCGGGGGCCGTGTACAGCGACGGGTAGTAGACGACGGTCTCGGGTACGGCCAGGTCGAAGTCGCCCAGCACGTCGCCGGCCTTCACCTGGCCGAAGTCCACCGCCCGCTCCATGTTGAAGGCGTAGGGCAGCAGGGCGTCCTCGATCACCCTGGCCTTGCCCGCGCGCACGGCCTCGGCCATGACCTCCTCGCCCTCGACCGCGGCCGCGATGGCCCGCCCGAAGGTCCGCAGCATGTCGGGCGTCACGTCGGTGAAGAGGTCCGTGCGGTACTCATACTCGGCCGGCTCCTGGCCCGGCAAGGCGCCGCCGATGTACTTCCGGCCCTGTAGGTCCGCGAAGGGCGGCACCAGCTCGGCCTGGTACCAGTAGGCCACGCTGGAGTAGTCGTCCTCCCAGGGGGGCGCGCCCGCAGGCCCACCCACCTCGGAGGGGTAGTTCTCGATGGTCATGCGGAAGCGCTGGGTGAAGGGGATGTAGTCCATGAAGTGCCAGCGGAAGGGGCAGGTGAGCGCCCCCTCGTTGAGGCTGCAGCCGAAGCTGGGCTCGGGCAGGTAGCGGATGCCCCAGGCGTCGCCGAAGTAGTCCTCGCTGCCCGTGCCGATCCATGGGGGGAACTGGTCGTCGTCCACCCAGACCTTCTCGTCGCCCTCGCCCCACCAGCCGGGGATGGGGTGGTTGATCTGCAGCGTCACGCCCACGAACCTGCCGCGCCCGGCGGTCTCGACGAAGGGGTAGTCGAAGGTGTTCGAGTGAGGCTCGTGGCGCCAGCGGGCGAAGAAGTACAGCGTGTTGTCGGGGAGGGCGTCCACCGGCGCCCATTCCACCTCGAAGGTCACCTCGGCGTTCGCGGCCAGATGGCTCGTCAGCTCCAGCCGGGCTGACCTGCGGAAGGGCATGGGGAAGTAGAGGTAGCAGCCGTCGTCGGGGCTGGAGCCCGCGATGAGGGCCTTGTAGTCCGCCGTCTGCCAGTCGAAGCCGAAGAGCGGGCCGAGCGGGCTGAGAAGCTGGGGCGAGTCCGCCCCGTCCCAGACGCCCTTGAGTACCAGCTTGCGCCAGAAGTGGCGCTGCTCGCAGGAGACCTGGGCGCGGAGGGCGCGAAGGGTGCCTGGGCCCCGCAGGTCGGCCAGTACCACGCTCTGCCCCGGCGCCAGGGCCACGGTCTCCTTCACGGAGGTCTGGCCCGGCAGCCGTGGCTTGGGGTCCTGGCCGCGGTTCGTCCAGGCGGTCTTGGCGGCCTCGAGGGCCTGGGTCTCCTCGGCGGTCAGGGGAAGGCGGAAGGTGGGTACCTGCCAGTCCCCGGGGAACTGGAGGTAGTCGAAGTGGTAGTACTGCCCGTGCCGCCGATCCGCCGTGATCTTCACGCTCTTGGCGAAGGGGATGGGCAGGTAGGAGTCCGAGGCGGACTGCTGGGCCCCGCGCTTGTAGACGAGGGGCTTGTCGAAGGGCGGCGTCTCGCCCGTGAAGAGCATGTTGAAGTCGAACTCGTACTGGGGCTTCTCGGCGCCGTCGAAGTAGAACCGGATCAGGCCCTGGGGATTGGCGGACCAGATGCGGTAGATGCAGCCGGGGCCCTCGATCTCGGCCATGACCGCCTCGCCGTCTTCCTCGACGCGGATGTACTGGCCGGCGTCGCCGTTGGCACCCCAGCTCTGGCTCTCGCGGCGATCGTAGCTGGACGCCTGGCCGGCGCGAATCCCGTCCTCCCAGTACATGAGGCGGTCGAGGTTGGTGAGCTCATGGAGGAAGTCCGTGTAGGTGAGCGTGCGAGCGGCCTGGGCCGACGACAGGCTCGGGCAGAAGGCCAGGGCGGCCAGGGCCACCGCAGCGGCCAGCAGGGGCCAGCTCTTGCTGTTCATGTCGCGAGGTCTCCTCGGTGCGGATTGCGCCAGGCCGCGCCGGAGCGGCGCCGTGTCAGCCCGCGCCGCCGGGGCGCGCCGCGCTGGCGGGCGGTCCGGCCGAGACGTGCAGGCAAGCCGTGCACGCAGGCCGTGCAGGGAGGCCGTGCACGCGGGCCAAGGCTGCGGGATTCCTTTCGGCTCGCGGCGGGTTTCTCCTTCTGGGGAGGTGCTGCGGCCGGCGGCCGGGGGCGGGCCGCCGGAGCCGTGGCTAGAGACCGGAGTGGGTCCGGCGGTCGGTGGGAGGGAAGGCCCCCGCCCTGGCGCAGAAGCCGCGCCAGGTCTCCCACGGAAACAGGGAGCGGGCCGGATGGAGACCCCTGCAATCCCTTTGGCCCTTGCGGGCCTTCGGGATTGCCTTCCCCATGTGGCCCCTCCACAGAGACGGACCGGCACGAGGGCACCGCCGCGGGCAGAAGCCCGCGGCTACAGCGCGCCCGGGCGGGTTCTCAACAGACGGATCACCGCAGGCCACCACCGCAGGCTGAAGGTGCTGACTCCTAAAGACATGCAATCTACAATGCGCCTCAAGACAAGCCTGCGGGGGTGATCCCGATGGGTTCAGAGCGCCAGGCACAGGCCAAGGTTCGTCATGTGGCTGAGCAGGTCCTGCCTCGGATTGGCGTCTATATCAGAGTCTCCAGCGAGGAGCAGGCCAGGTCGGGCTACTCACTCCAGTTCCAGGAGCAACGCTGCCTCGAGTGGTGTCGGTTCAGGTACGGTGAGCAAGCGTTCACCGCCCAAGTCTACCGGGACGAGGGTAGGAGCGGGACGCTTGGCCTGAGGCCCACGGGAGCCACGGGTCGTGGCTACCGTGACGGGCTAACCCAGCTTGTCCACGATATCCGGGGAGGACAGGTGGACCACGTCGTCATCTTCCGGCTCGACCGGCTCAGCAGGTCCCCGAAGCTCACCCATACGCTTCTCGAAGACGTCTTCCTCAAGCATGACGTCGGCCTCACCTCCATCACCGAGGGCTTCGATGCGTCCACGAAGGAAGGCCGGATGCTCGTGGGGATGCTGGCGGCGGTAGCAGCCTACTACCTGGACTGCATGGCCGAGAACATCCGCGAGGGCCTCATGGCCCGCAGGACCAAGGGTCGCTACGCTACCGAGCCGCCCTACGGCTGGCAGTGGCGAGAGGTGGTGGACCCGGACGGCAGCGTGCGGCGCGGGGACGCGATCGAGGTGGTCCCCGAGCAGGCGAAGTGGGTGAAGCAGATGGCCGAGTGGTTGCTGGCGGGCTGGGGGACGGCGAGGATCGCGCGGGAGCTGAACCGGCGCGGCGTGCGCACGAAGCGTGGCAAGCAATGGCAGGCCAAGGGGGTGGCGGAGTGTCTGCGTAGCCCCGTGCACTGTGGGCTGATGTGGGCGGGCGATGAGCTGGTGGCGGGCGAGCACGCAGCGATGCGCATCTACCCGCCGGAGAGGCGAGAGGCGATCCTGCGGACGCTGCAGGAACGCGCGCCGGTGGCAAGCCGGACGAAGGGCGCGACCCACGTGTTGCTGGGAGGGATCGCCAGGTGCGGCAAGTGCGGGCGGCAGCTGCAGGTGCACTACGCTCCGAGGAAGGACCGGACTGGGCGTCGCACGCTGTCGTACCGCTGCCGGGGGAACGAGAGGGTCGGCGAGGGGCAATGCCGGGGCTTCAGCAAGGCGATGGAGAGAGTTGACCAGTGGGTAGTGGCGCGGGTGTTGGAGTTCGCGGCCAGCCCGGACATGGCGAGGATGACGGAGGAGGCGGCGCGGCGGGAGGCGGGAGCGGACAGGGAACGGCTGGAGCGGGATGTGGAGCAGCTTCGGGGACGGCTGACGGAGTTGGAGGCCGGGTTCGAGCGATGGGCGGAGGCGCTGACCGCGGGCGCGATGACCGTGGACCAGTTCCGGGAGCGGAACGAGCGGATGCTGGAGGAGCGCGCCGGGATAGAGGCCCAGCTTGCGGAGGCGGAAAGCAAGCTGCGGTCGGCGTCCGAGCATGAGCAGGTGCTGGCGCAGGTGCAGGAGGCGCTGCGGAACCTGCCCGAAGTCTGGGGGCAACTGGACCCCGAGGAGCGGAAGGAAGTGCTGCGGTTGTTGGTCCGGCAGTTGACGATCCAGTCCGCGGGAGTGGGCAAGGTAGCTGTGTGGATGAGACTGACCTACGGGCCTGTGATAGAGGGATCGCTCTAACTGGGTCCAGGGCTTGGGTACGCCGCGACAGGCC
>CAZSOQ010000026.1:0-33411 GCA_964608495.1 uncultured Armatimonadia bacterium
GTCGAGCCGGAGGATGCACCGGTAGCCCCAAAGGCACCTTGGCAAGGCTCTTCGCTGCTGCTCTCGCCTTCAACCATACCGCCTATCCTTAAACATCCGAACAACCCCGCGGGGGACCCTTCCTCACGCCGCCGCGGTGTCTGTCGCGCGGACCCCGCGGGCCCCGGCGAGCCGTGCCCGCCTTGTACGGCCCGCGCGCACGTGCTATCTTCCCGGTGTTTGCGCCAGGCTGGCATGGGGAAGGACAGCCGTGGCGGTGCGACGCCGGCCGAGCCCGCGCCGGGAAGACGGCGCTCAGCACCGGCGGCCCTGCGCCCTTGGGGGAGTACGGCCATGTCAATGACGAGCATCGAGCGTATGGCACGGACCCTGGACCTCAGGCCCGTTGACCACACGGCCATCGCCGTGAGCCCCTGGGGCGCCACGGTCGAGCGCTGGCGCCGCGAGGGCCACATCGGCCAGGACGAGGACGTGGCCGAGCACTTCGGCCAGGACCTGCGCAGCGGCGGCTGGCTCAACTCCACCGCCAGGCTCGATTTCGAGAACGTCGTGATCGAGGAGACCGACGAGACGATCCTGTGCCTCGACGGCAACGGCGCCAAGCTGCGGCGCCACAAGCTACACGACAGCACGCCCGAGCACGTGGACTTCACCGTGAAGGACCGCGCCACCTGGGAGGAGCACGCCAAGCCCTACCTCGTGGACGTGGACCGGCGACGCATCCCCTTCGAGGGTTACCGGCAGGCGAAAACCTTCGCCGCGGAGCGGGAGCGCTTCTACTGCTGGGGCGGCGTGGCGCCCTTTGAGCAGATGCACCCCGTCTGCGGCCACGAGTACATGCTCATCGGCATGGCGCTCGACCCCGACTGGGTGAAGGACATGGTCCAGACCTACGCCGACCTCACCATCAACCACCTCGAGATCCTCTTCGCCGAGGAGGGCAAGCCCGACGGGGTGTTCTTCTACGAAGACATGGGCTTCAAGAACAGGCCCTTCATGTCGCCGGCCATGTACGAGGAGATCGTGATGCCGGGGCACAAGCAGCTCTTCGACTTCGCCCACTGCCTGGGCTGCAAGGTCATCGTCCACTCCTGCGGCTACGTCGAGCCGCTCGTTCCCGGCCTCATCGAGGCGGGCATGGACTGCCTGCAGGCCATGGAGGTCAAGGCGGGGATGGACCTGCCGACCCTCTTCAGCAGGTTCGGCGACCGGATAGCCTTCTTCGGCGGCGTGGACGTGCGCGCTCTCATCAGCAACGACCGCGCCCGCCTGGACGAGGAGATGGACCGCAAGATCCTGCCCGTGGTCACCCAGGGCGGCGGCTACATCCTACACTCGGACCACTCCGAGCCCCCGGAGATTGACTACGAGACGATGAGGTACTTCGTCGAGCGCGGGCGGACCCTGGGCAGGTAGCCGCTGCGTCTACGCGCCACACCGCGCGCCCAGCCGCGGTCGTCGTCCGCCGTCCGGCGGCACGGTTCGGCTCGTCCGTCGCCGAGCGGGCACTACCGACCCGCTCGCCTCCCACAAGGACCCAGGCGTGCGGCAGTCCGCCTTCGTGGGGGCCCCCCTGTGGGGTGCCCCTAGTTGCAGGCTAGAGGGAAGCGCAGCGTGCGCGGGCCAGGTCGGGCGGGTGGTCGCGGCTGAAGCTGCTCCGACAGGCGGGGCGGGCCGAAGCCACAGCCTCGCGCGAGGCTCCCGGTACCTGGCCGGAAAGGAGCGGCGGTGAAGGTGCGGCGAGCATGTGTGGTGACGGCGGTCTTCCTGGCTGCCGGCGTCGTGGCTTGGTGTGAGCTGGCGGCGGCGCCGGGGGCCGTGGCGATCTTCAACGACCCGGATTTCCCCTACTTCTGCGCTCCCGCGAGCCTGACCGGGCCAGACATGCAGGCCTGGTTCGCGGCCGTCGGTCTGCGGGCGGAGTTGCTGGACGCCCAGGCCCTGGCGGACCCTGAGCGTTTCAACGCCGACCGGTATCCGGTCCTGATCCACCTGTATGGGAACACCTTCCCGCGGCCGGCGGCGGAGAATCTGCGCCGCTTCCATCAGGCCGGTGGAGGGATAGTGGCGGCGGGGGTGCCCTTCTGCCATCCGTGCGAGTGGGTTGGCGCCGCGGGCTGGCAGTGGGTGGTCGGCCGGCTCGATGCGGGGGAGCGGGCGGCGGAGGCGGCCCATGCTGGCGGCTATGGCCTCAGGATCACCAAGGGCGGGCCGAACTGGAGCGGCGTGCAGCAGGCGGAGCGACTGCCGGCCAAGCCCGGCGAGACGTTCACAGTCGCCGGCTGGGTGAAGACGGCTGGCGCGGCGGGCAACTCAGGCAACGATGCCCTGATGCTGAGGTTCTGGGACGGGGCGGGCACGTTCCTGGGCCAGGTGGGGCCGGCGCTGCCGCGCGAGGCCAGCGAATGGACTTCCATAAGCCGCGAGGTGACCACGCCGCCAGGGACGGCAGCGGTGGACGTGCTGCTGGCGTTCTGGGTGGCCCCGGCGACCGTGTGGCTGGATGACGTGGTTCTGGTGCGAGGGGCGTTGGCGGGCCGGCCGGAGAACGCGGAGGTTGAGGGCAACCTGCTACCTAACGCGAGCTTCGAGGAAGGCGGCGGGTGGAAGGACCTGGGGCACGTCCCGTGGTTTGGGCACGACAGGATAGGAACGGGCAGCTTCGCGGCCCCGGAGGCCCGCGGGACAGCGCTGGTGTACCGCGGGGAGGCAGACCCACTGCGGATAGGGGTGCTTGGTTGGCCGCGGTGGCGGAGGCTGTGGGAGGCCGGCCTGGTGCCGTTCTGCCAGACGCTGGACCCGAGGAGCTTGCCGGCTGAGGACCAGGTAGTGCCGGTGGTGGAGGTGCATGACGCGCGCGGGGCGTGGCCGGTGATTGCCGCCATCAGGCACAACTGCGCGGAGTTCCGGGGCGCGGTGGATGTCTGGGGCGGTACGCAGCTCTTCACGGCTGGCGACACCGACGCGGTGCTGGGCCAGCGGGAGGTGCTGGGGCGAGCGGCCCTGTACGTACTGCGGCAGAGGGGCGCGGGCTTTGACTATGATGGGGCGCTGCGGCGGGCTGATGGGGTCTACCGGGCGGCGCTGCCGCCCCGTGAGTTGACGCCCCCGGCGGAGCGGCGCCCGTTCGCGGGCGTTTTCCCGAAGTCGCGCGCGCCGGCGCCGAAGATATGGGTGGCTGACATCAGCCGGCTGCCCCTGGACGAGAAGCTGGCGATCCTATCGGTGCAGGGCGTGGTCAACGCGCGGCGGCCGCGGGTCTACTGTGTGGTGGACCCTTCTGGCGCCGACGGCGGCAAGCCGCCGGTTGATGAGCGGTGGCTCGCGTGGCTGCAGGAGCGTGGGGACACCGCGGCGGCCGAGCGGCTGGAAGATCCGTGGGAGCTGCTGAGGCTGTGCCGGGACGAGATCAAGGGCGCGGTCGTCACCGATGCGGACCTGCCGGCGTCAGTCAATGTGGGGACGATGCTTTGCGGACTGGAGGGGGCGGTGCTGCTGTCGCCGCGGCTGGCTGGCCGCCATGACTTGCCGCTGATCGCCGACCTGCGCGGGCGCTGGCAAAGGAACGCGCAGGCGTACGAGTGGGCGATCCGTAACCTGTGGCCGCGGCTTAACCCTTTTGTGCTGGGGATCGTGCCGCCGGACTGCGTGGCGCCGCGCGACTACCTCATAGCCCACAAGGCCTTCTGCTTCTGGGTAACCGGGCCGAAGGACGCGCGGCCGCCGGTGGGTTCGCCGCTCGAGGAGCGGCTGGTGATCGCGAAGCTGCTGGCGCAGGCGCCGGCCAATGTGGGGGTGTTGGGGGCCCCGTACGCCGGCGAAGGCTATGGGATTCAGGAAGGGCCGGGCGTCATGCTGCTGAGCCAGTACGCCAAGTTCCTCGCCTGGTCGTCAGAGACCGCGAACCTCAGCCTGCATTCGGGCACCAGGCCGCCGAGCTTCGCGCGGGCCGCGCCGCCGGCGCCGGAGCTTGACCGGAGCAAGGTATACGTGACGCTGCTGGTTTCGGATGGCGATGCGCCGGTCAACTGGCAGCGGTTCTTCCTCACGAACTACTGGGACGACCCGGCGCGGGGCACGCTGCCGCTGGCCTGGAGCGTCGGACCGACCGTTTATGACCTGATGCCTGACATCATGGATTACTACTACCGCCGCGCCGGGGCCAACGACAGCTTCGTGTGCGCGGTGTCGGGGGTGGGCTACTGCTTTGGCGACCGATATGCGGAGCCGTACCGGGGAGCCGAGGGGGTCCGCGACGGGTTCCTGGACCTGACGGCCGAATACATGCGGCGGATGGGACTGCGGTGCGTGTGGACAAGCAGCACTACGGGGCAGCGGCTAAGCCGCTATGCCGAGCGGCTGAGCGATCTCACGGCGCTGCTGCCGGACTATGGGCGGTTGCCGGGGACGACGCCCGCCAACGCCAATGAGCTGGTGCACGGCGTGCCGGTCTTCCATGCGCTCACGACCTTCGATCCCAAGGGCGGGCCTGAGGAGGCGCGGGAGCTCCTGGTCAGGGAGATCCGCCAGTTCACGCCGCCGGAGCGGCCCGCCTTCATGCACGTTTTCGTGCAGTGCTATCCGTGCTCGCCGAGCTTGCTCAAGCAGGTGCTGGTCGAAGTGGGGCCGGATTATGTGCCGGTGCTGCCCGAGCAACTGGCCGACCTCTACAAGGCGGCGCGCGGGTGACCCGCAGCCACCGGCAGGGCAGGCCGCTACCTGCTCGATTCCCCATCGCTCGCCCTGGGCCTCGGCGTGAGCGATCCAAGGGAGGCCACGGCGGCCGCCGGGCGGCCCTCCGGGCGCAGTAGCCCACCGGCCACGCGAAGGCCGAATCGCTCGCGTAGCCGCTGTGGTTTGAGCCGAAGACCGGCCCCACCAGCGGCGTGTCGCCCTTGCGGTGGTACATGTCGGCAGAGAAACCGCCGAAGGCCTTCTCGCCTGTTGCCTCGAGCAGCTCGACCGCGGCGTATGCCCGGGCAAAGGTCCCCGCGTCCATGGCGACCGCAGTCGAGCTGACGTCCGACACCTGCTGCGGGCGCTCGTGGTCTGCGCCCAGGACGAAGTGGTGCAGACTGCCGCCGGTCCGCCTGCCCCGGAAATGATGCGAGCCCGAGCCCAGGCGGGACTCCCTCCTCGTCGCGCTGTTCGCCGCGGAAGCCGGTGCGGATGATCACCCCCCTCTGGGATGTCGGCGGGTGCTCCCGGCCAGCACGTGATGCTGGCACCTACCTGCCCAGGGTCCGCCGGCTTCCAGACAGACGTGACCTCCTCCGGCAGGGGGCCCCCTACGTCCAGCCCCTCACGGGCCAGAAGCCGGAATCCACGGTGCGAGCTCTCGAAGGGAATCGGTAGGGCCCTGGAGTGCACGTCCTCGCCAAAGCGCTGCTGCCACTGCTCCAGGGCACGGGTGTTCCCGAAGCCGTAGCGGGCTTGAGAACCAGCGGTATCCCGGCGCAGAAGACGTTGTAGTCCGAGTGGTTACTGGTGTCGGCGCGCCGGTCGCCCTCGTCGGCGTGCATCCAGAAGAGCAGCTCCGCCGCCGCGCCCTGCCCCGAATCGCCGGGTTCGGAGTTGCGCAGGAGAAGGTTGTTCATGACCGTGGTGTCCCGCAGAATCTGCCAGCCCCCACGGTCCACGACCCGGATCCCCTCAACGTTGTCGGCGACGGTGTTGTTCACCACCCAAAGCCTCTTCTGCGTCTGTGCTGTGGGGTCGGGTATGTGGGCCTGGACGTCAATGCCGATGCCCCGGTTGCCGAAGCACAGGTTCCCGGCGATGCTCCCCCCGCCCCCGTTCGCCTCGTGGAAGATCGCGGTGCCGTCATTGTGATGGCAGACGTTGTCCAGGATCCGGATGTCACTGTTGACATGGCCGGGGCTTGCGCCGTCGAACCAGATGCCGCAGCAGTTGAAGTTGTACGCCACCTCACAGCGGCGGATGGTGGTCCGGACATTGTCCGGGATGTTCTTCATGCCGCCTGCATGCCAGCCCGGCGAGAAGTGCCGGTAGTTGTTGCACATTAGCGTGCAATCCTCGATCACACAGTCACAAGTGGCGCTCACCCCCAGACCCGTATCGCCGTTCCAGGACATGTCGCAGCGCCGCACCACGCAGTGCCTTGAGTTGCCCAGGCTCAACCCGCAGAAGTCCGCGAACTCGAACTTGCAGTCCTCCACAACGACCCGCTCGCACTCGCCCACCGAGCACATCGGCCACATGCCGCCGACCTGGCGGTTGTGTCGGCACTCCAGGCCGCGGATCACCACGTCGTGTACCTTGGAGACGGTCAGCGCAAAGGCCCGCACCCCGATCTCGATCCAGGACCAACCCGGCTCGCCGCCCATCTTCACATACGGCGTCTGGTCGCTGGGATCGAAGAAGAAGGAATTGTCCAGCATATCGCTGAGCCCCTTGCCGATGGGCTCCAGAACCTCCAGACCGATCTCGGCGAACATGGGCGAGGGCCCGATAAGCTGCAGCGGCTGACGGTCGCTGACGAACACCTGCGACAAGTGGCGTCTGGCCCTATCGGCATAGGCGCCCGGGTAGCGAGGGTCATTGAAGAACTCCTCCCCCAGCTTGACCTTCCATACTCGCTTGAAGGCGTTCGGGAAGGGCTCCGTTACGCCCGTGTCCTCGGACAGCCGCTTCCCTTCGCCTCCGTTCACCATCTCGGAGCCCTTGACGACCGCCCGCGCGCCCGGCGCGGCGGAAAGGGTGATGGGCTTCCCCGGCTCGCCGGAAACGGTGATGTCCGCGCTCTCGCGGTAGACGCCGGACTGGATGAGCACCACGTCTCCCGCTTTCAACTCCGGGGCCCTGCCGGCGCGTCCCATTGTCTTCCACGGCGCCTCTTCGGTGCCGGGATTCGTGTCCGCGGCCCGGGCATCCGGGCCGTTCACGTAGCACGTCGCCGCGCCAGCCGCACCGTGCGAGACCAGCCCTGCTACGCAGAGCACCAGCAGGCCGAGCCCTTTCATGGTGCAGTCATCTCCTGGGAGAGGGCGCCCGTGCCACAGCCGGAGCGCCCCCCTCGGCGACCCGACGCATGCTTCCATGGACTAGCGAGGCGACCCTCCATGCGTCCGTTCCCGGTCCGCGTTAGCCTGCGGCCACAGCCCGTGGCCGAGCCTCGCGCGGACCAGTGCTCCCGCATCCCAGTGACGATGATCGCGGGTGGAAGGGAGTCTGGGGGCACAGGTGCCCTGCGGACCTCACGGGCCGCGGGCAGGAGGCGCGCAACCCGCCCTCCTCCACACCTGGGGTCTGGAGGTAAAGCGTTCCCGTGCACATCCGGACGGGCCGGATGACAAAGCTGGCCTGCGGACCACCCACGCCCGCCCCTACGGGGGCCCCGCCTCGCACCGCACCGCCGGCGATCTCGCGGTGCAGTGCCCCTCGCACCACAGCTCCGAGTGGATCGTGTAGCTGCCCTCGTGCAGCGGCGCGACCCGCCCCTCCCACTGGATAGGCTTCCCCCAGACGTCCCTGGTCACTTCGGTCTCGTCAACGAGCAGCGGCCCCACGAACAGCTTGCCCGTCAGGCCCTCACGCCAGTGCCCCTGGTAGCTCCGGCGAGCCTTCAGCGCTTCCCGGACCCCCAGCAAGCCGTCGCCTCGCGCAGTGAGCACCACAGGCACGGCAGCCATCGCCCCCAGGCTGACCCGGGGCGGCGGCCCCACGCCCTGCGCCACGATCCACGGCTCCGCGGGGAGTGAGCCGCTGCCCTCGCTGCTATAGGCGAGACTCGCATCGAAGGGGCATGGCCCCAGACCCCATCGGCCCTCGCCCAGCCAGTAGAGGCAGCGCCCCTCGTCGTTTGCGTACCAGGGATACGACCCGCTTGGTCCCCCGAGCCGGTACAGGCCGTCGTAGCTCCCGTCGCCCGCGCCCGACACGACCCAGCAGCAGAAGGCCGCATCGCCCTCGAGGCCCTCGCCGGCGGGAACTTCTGCCCCAGGGCCTGTCGGGCCGGCCAGGAGCTTCTCGATCCACGGTATCTGTGTCCAGACCGCTACCGCGAACAGGATGCCCGATCCGCACACCAGCGCCTCCGTACCACGCATCGCCCCTCACCCCTTTGCCCGCCGTCCACCTGACCCGAGGGCACTCATCCTCACCACTAGGTGCCCCCATCCGCGTCGGGCATTACACGCCCTGCGCCGGCGGCACGCTCCTCGCCCGGGACGGGCCTGGACCCCGTGCGCTCTCGAGGAGGCCGGCCGCGAGCCCGGGTGCCCTCACCGATCGGCCCACTGCGAATCTCCCTCCCCCCGGCCATCGCCGTCCCGCGTTCCCACTGCTCTGGACTCGCTGACGGCGCCTCGGCTTCGCCTTCGCCGTGGCACTGGCCGGTCCGTGGGACACCCGGCACCGCAACGCGGCTCCGCACCACGGCGCCCTCCTTTCCCACCACGCAGGAAGTCCCCCTCCGCTCAGCGAACCTCTGCCCCAGCACGACCAGGCAACTGCTCACCAAAGGCTCGTCTCCCCGGTCAACCGGAGGTGCTCCGATGCGCGCTCTTGCACTCGCCGCCCTGTCGGCTCTGATGGTCACGCTTCCGCCGGACGCCCACGCCTTCGCGGTCCTCCACTGGGAGGGCCGTCAGCGCGATCTCCTGGCCAACGGCGGCTTCGAGGAAGCGGGCGCCCCTGGGGAGCTAGCGGCGGGCTGGGTCGGCTATGCCGAGCGCAAGGAGGCCGAGCGCGCGGCGATTGTCGAGCTCAGCCCCGACGCCCACAGCGGCTCCCACGCCGTCCGGCTCATGGCCGAGGGCACGAACCTGGTGGGCCTCAACCGCACCTACCGCGCGGGCCAGGACCCCGGTGCCATGGTCCCTCTCGCCCGCGGCTGGATGGAGTTCTGGTACAGGGCGGTCTCGTCCGCCACGGGCGACAACCTCCGCGTCTACGCCATCGCCATGCCCGCGGACAGCCGCACCGAGCGCGGCCGTAGCGCCTACGTCATCCCCGCGGACCACATCGCTGACGGCCAGTGGCACCGCGGCACGGTCCACTTCGACTTCAGCAGCGACGCGCAGGTCAAGTACGTCCAGATCGCGCCGCGCATCAACGAGGGCGGCGAGCCCGGCTCCAGCGAGTTCCTCCTGGACGACGTGGCCGTCTACCCCGCCGGGCCCGATATCGCGGTCGAGGTCGGTGGCTTCTCGGCCTCGCTGGCCCGCGTCGGCGACACGGTCAAGCTAAGGGGCAGGCTCCGCAACCTCGGCGACGCCCCCGCCTCGTCCTTGCCCGCCGCCGTCACGCTCGACGGCCCGGCCCAGCTTCTCGGCCCCGCGGAGATGACGGTGCCCGCGATACCGGCGGGCATGCAGGGCGAGGTCGCGTGGGACGTGCGGCTCACGAGCCCCGGCCCCGTCACCGGGCGCGTGGCCCTCGGCGGCGGTGACTACGGCCAGACGGAGTGGCCCGCCGTGATGCTGGCCTGCACGACCCTCGCGGGCACGGGCGACACCGTCTGCCGCACGCCCACTGCCCGCCTGCGCTATCTGGCGCAGGACGAAGCCTCGGGCACGCTGCTGCTCGACGCCGCACCCGGTGGCGCCGGCGAGTACCGCAACGTCGGGACACTGCCCTTCCTGGGCTGGGCGGTCGTCGGGCCCGAGCGCGACATCGTCGTCTTTCCGGCCGCCCGGCCCACGGGATCGCCCGCGGCTCTTCTGTCCGCCACTCGCGACGCCCACGACCGCCGGTGGGAGCTACTCGCGACCGTCTCCGAGGGCGCGGGGGGGTCCCTGCGCTGGCAGGCCCGCCTGCGCGGCCCCGCGGCCGCCATCTACCACTTCGCCAGCCCCTGGGTGCTGCTGAGCACCGGCGCGGGCAAGACCGAGGCCTGTCTGCCCGGGCTGGAGTACCTGACGGGCGATGAGGTCTCGAGCAACGAGCTCGACGGCAAGTATCCCCTGAGCCTGCGCTGGGCGCCGCACGTGAACAAGGTCACGATCCCCTTCCTCTCGGTGAGCTACGACTGGGGCACGGCGGGCCTGGCCTGGGACCCCCTGGCCCGCTGGGACGGTGACAACGACCGCCCCCAGCCCCTCTTCGCGACGCCCAATCGCCTCGGCGACCAGGACAACAGCCTCCTCGCCCTCGCCGTCCCGGGCACCATGCAGGGGCGCGGCGAGAACCAGATCGAGGCGACCACGGCCCACGACAAGAGCACGGGCAACCTGTCCCTGGCCGCCGAGCTGTTCTTCGCGCCGGGCAGCAACACCGACGCCGCGCTGGCCTGGTACCTCGACACGCGCGGCCTGCCGCCCAATCCGCCTCTGCCCCGCAGCATCGAGGAGGGCTATCGCCTGTCCCTGGACAGCAGCGAGAACCGCTGGGTCGAGGAGTCGGCCGGCTGGTATGCGACGAGCGCGTGGTCGCGCGGCGCCGGGCCGAGCCCCTTCCTCGCCCGGGCGCTGTGGCTGGACAGCCTCAACACGGCCGACGAGGCCAAGCGAAGCCTGTGGCGCTCGCGCGTTCAGGCCACGACCCAAGCCCTGGGCGGCCGCGTGGGCCTGAGCGCGGGGCTGTACGTCGGCGACCTGTGGTCGGCGCTGATGCAGGCCAAAGCCGAGGCCCGCGGCCTGGTGGCCGGCCAGCAGGAACGCGGAGGCTGGGCCTTCCGCGGCAATGACACCTGGGACCTGGGCGAGCTGGGCCAGGCTGTGTCGGGGACGACGGCCCGCAACGCTGTCGCTCTCCTGAGCCATGCGGGAGCGACCGGCGACGAGGCCGCGCTGGCCGCGGGCCTGAAGGCCCTGAGCTTCTGCGATGAGTACGATCCCATCCCGCGCGGCGGCCAGACCTGGGAGGTCCCCCTGCACACGCCCGACATCATCGTGGCCGGCCAGGCCCTCCTGGGCCACGTCCTCGCCTACGAGCTGACGGGCGACCGCGCGTGGATCGAGAAGGGACGCCACTGGGCCTACGCCACGCTGCCCTTCACCTACCTGTGGAAGGCCCCCGAGCGCCCAATCATGCCCTATGCCACGATCCCGGTCCTCGGTACCAGCGCCTGGGTGAACCCGTGGTACGGCCGGCCCGTGCAGTGGTGCGGCATCGCCGTGATCCGCCCGCTGCAGAGGTTCGCCGAGTACGACCGCACGGAGGACTGGGCCGCCCTGGCCCACCGCCTCATCATCGCCTCCATGCAGCAGCAGCTCGACTTCGACAAGCGTGTCTACCCCGACACCAGGGCCACGCCCGAGGACCAGCTCTACTGGCGATACCCGTCGGAGAACCTGGACCGCTGCATCGGCCTGTACCCCGACAACTACAGGCTCTTTGGCGACAAGGACTTCTGCTGGGGCTACATGATCTCGCCCAACAGCCACTACCCGCTCACCGAGGCGCTCATGCACGAGCTGGGCCTGCCCGCCGGAGAGCGCACCATCGTCGTCCGCACGCCGGACGGCCCGATGCACGTCACCGCGCCGCTGGCCGTCCGCCAGGCGCGGTACGAGGACGGGCGCCTCACGGTGCAGCTCGACAACCCGAAGGCCTGGCCCGTCCGCCTGCTGGTCGCCCGGATCAGCAGGCCCGCCGGCGTCACCGTGGACGGGGCCGAGGCACCGCTGGCCGCGTCCCTGGAGCCCGGGAAGACGTTGTGGACCTACCAGCCCGCCGGGAGCCTGTGCGTGGTCCAGTCGTCGGCTGAGCTCATCGTCCTCGCCGGCGTATCCCCCCAGGCCCCGCAGCAGACCGATGCGGCCGCCCTCACCGCCTGGGAGTTCGACGCCCCCGGCGACGCCCAGGGCTTCCTGCCCGAGCACGACATCAGCGTCTTCGCCGTCGAGAACGGCAAGCTCCTCCTCCGCACCTCGGGGCCGGACCCGTGGTTCAGCATCTACGGCCTCGAGCTCGACGCGGACCGCTTCCCCACACTGAAGGTGCGCATCAGCGCCCGCGGCGAGGGAAGCTCGTCGCTCCAGGTGTTCTTCGCGCCCGCGGGAGAAGGCCCGCAGGAGGGCAGGGCCGTCTCGGTGCCCCTCGTGTGCGACGGCGAGACCCGCGAGCTCACGATCCCGATGAGCAGCCACGCCGCGTGGAAGGGCCTCATCTCGACGGTGCGGCTCGACCCCACGCACGAGCTGGGGCCGGTGGACGTCGAGATAGACTGGATCCGGTTCGAGTAGCCGCCCGCGGGGAGCCGCGTCGCCGCCTGATCGGTCGCGCCTGGCCGCCGGCGCGGCCGGGGCCTACCGCGTCACGCGGCAGGTCGCCCGCCGTATCTCCCGGCCCAGGTCCACCCACACCCACCACGCCTCGCCGCTCCGCACGAAGGCCTCCTCGCGCTCGGCGCCGTTGACCGTCACGCGCGCGGCTCTGCCGGCCTTGCCGAAGGGCCCCAGCCGGGCGCGCAGGTGAGCGATTGGGGCCGTCGCGCTCACCGTCAGCTCGGCGCCGCCGGCGCTCTTCCGGTAGCTGTACGACACGCTCGCGCGCGCCGTCCGCCCATCGGCGACGGTCACCACCGGATGGTCCGACACGCGAATCCCGCTGAAGCCCTCGGGCAGCCGCGGCAGCAGCACTGTCTCTTCCGGCCGCGTGTCGTCCACCCCCATCATCACCCGGAACACCCGCGTCACGAACAGCCCCTCGTCTATCCCCACCGTCCCCATCAGCACGCGGAAGTCCCCGTCCTCGTTCACCACCACCCCCTCGGTGGCGATGAAGGGATGCGGGTGCTTGGGGAAGTATATGTACCGCGCCAGGTTCTCCAGCAGCGGCCTGGCGGCGCCCATCTCGTCCAGCAGCAGGGCCGCGGCCGTGATCCACCCCTGCCCGTACCCCAGCCCGAGCCCGTGGTGGTAGTCGGGCGGGTCGCCAATCTGCAGGCGGAACGAGTTGCGCGAGATCCTCAGCGCCTCCTCGTCCAGCGCCCCGGCGTCGAATCCGCGGTAGTAGGGCAGCTCGAACACCGGCGCGAGCCTCTCGTCGAACTGCGGCCACACGGAGTTCGGGTGCACCCGCCACACCGTGCCGTACCTCGGGTCCTCCTCGACGCAGCGCCGCCGCGTCCCCTGCTCGATCCGCGCGGCGTATCCGCGCCACCGCGCCGCGCGCTCTCCCTCCCCGAGGGCCTCGGCCATGTCCGCCGATTGCCTCAGCGCCAGCGCCCCGAGCACGTTCGTGAAGATGTCATAGTGCGGGTACGCGTCGTAGGGCCGCTCCGCCTTCGCGTCGAAGCCCGCCCCGTAGCACGTGCCCTCGCTCTCGCAGTACAGCACGTCCTGCCCCGTGTAGTCGAGCACGAAGCACAGCCACTCGGCCGCGTTCACGGCCGGCTGCCAGCGTGCCCGCAGCCAGTCCGTGTCCCTGCCCAGCGCCACCCACGCCGCGTACCGCATCATCATCGTCAGCGCGTGACCGTCGTTCTCGTCCCCTGGGATCTCGTTGTTCCCAGGACGCAGCGTCCCCTCCGGGTGGTCCGCCATCGTCGCCCAGTGCGCCGGCCACGGCACCTTCTCCCCGTCCCGCTCGTACCGCAGCTCACACTCCCGCGGGTAGTAGTACAGGCACGTGTCCGCCCAGTCCACCGCTCGCGTCACCTCGTCCACGTAACCCCAGGCCGCCAGGTCCCGGATATACTCGTACCCCCGCGTCCACGAGCTGCTCGCCCCACGGCTGATCACCTGGTACGTCCCGATCGAATCGTAGGCGTTGTAGTCGGGCCTGTCCGGCGGAGCGCAGTAGATGTAGCCGTCCTCGCGGATGGACCGCGACGCCGCCGAGTGGGTCGTGTGCAGGTAGGCGTTCGTCAGAATGTCCCCGGACACGCCGCCGGTTAGCGTCATCCTCGGCCCGCGGAAGCCCTCGGGCACGTCGGGCGCCACCGTCTCGGGCAGGTCCGCGTCCGTCATCCCGATCTCCGACTTCAGGGCACGCAGGGCCGTCAGGTGGCCCTGTCCCGCCAGTCTCTCGCCCGTGATCCTGTGCGCCTCCAGCCACTCGCCGTCACGGGCATGGTGAGCCAGCCGCAGCATCCCCTCGCCCGGCCGGTCGGTCCTCACCGACATCCCCCAGAAGGCCGGGCAGCCCTCCTTGGCCGGGCTGTCCACGAACACCACGCGGCGCACGGTCTTCCCGCCACAGGCGATGGCCGACACGTAGCGCGACCCGCCGTCCGCCATCGTTACCTCCTTGAGGTGACACGACGCCTCGAAGGCCCGCCGCGCCGCCTCGCGCGAGGCAATCGGCTCGCGGTTCTCGCGCCAGGGCTTGTCCCACCACATCGTGAAGCCGAAGATCAGCGGCACGACGGTCGCCGTGCCGTCGCTGTACTCGATCCGCACCTCGCCCACCTGGTCCCCGATCATCTGCTGGCGGGTGAAGTCACGCGTGAAGTCCGTGTGCCACGGCCAGGGCGGGCAGCCACGGTCGAAGGTGCTCACGTGCCCCAGCAGATAGACCTCCGAGACGGGGCAGTCCAGCGCGATGGCGTGGGTCGCTTTGTCGTAGCGCGGGGGCTCGGGCCAGGTGGCGAAGCTCCAGCCGGGGCCCCAGACCCGCCCGGCCTCGGCCTGCGCGCCCACCGCATACAGGTCGCTCTGGTCCGCCGGCACCAGGGCGCCCAGGTCCACCAGCTCCACAGCGTCTATCGCCAGCCACGCAAAGCTGCCGTCCGCCGCGCCGTCAACCACCTCGATGCGCACCGGCTTCCCCTTGTGCTCTGTTACCTGCCACCGCATCGGCACGAATCGCCCGGTGCACAGCGGCGGCCCGCTCTCGGCGATGGCCGTCCCGTCGCTCAACCGCAGCCGGTAGAAGTTGCGCCCGCCCGAGCCGTCGCGCCGGTCCCAGCCGTTCGCCAGGAACCGCACCTCGTCGGGGCAAGGGAACTCCGGGCTGCGCAGGATCCCCGTGGCCTGCTCGCTACGGTGCAGCGAGTCCGCGAAGAAGCCGCCCTCTCCGCGCCGCTGCCAGCGGTCGCCCTCGACGGCCGACACGCCGAAGGCGTCGCCCTCCGCGGTCCATCCGCCCAGGCCGTCCTCGAAGTCCGCCAGGACCCGCACCGTCTCGGCCGCCTGCGCGGTGGCCCCGGCCACCAGCAGTCCCCCGAGCACCCACGCCCAGGCCCTGGCGCGTCGTCGCGGTCGCCTCGCCTCTAAGCCCATCCCGGCCGCTCACCTCTCACGGAGCGAATCATCTCCCGCCGCCGGGCCCGTCCCCCCGGCCGGCTACTTTCCCAGCGCGACCGTCTGCGACGTGCCGGGCGGCACGCTCACCTCGACCCTCGCCTGGGGCAGGAAGGGACACGCGGGCGACACGGCTACCCACGTCTTCACTTCCTCCGTCGTCGGGTTGTGCACCTCCAGCGCGCCCCGCTCGGCGCTCCAGTCCACCAGTTCGAGGAACAGCCTATCATCGCCGCACGTCACGGGGTGCCCCACGAAGAGGCTCAGGCTCTTCCCGCGCAGGTCCGCCACGGCGTAGCCGGTCCCGTCGAAGACGCCGATGAATCGCGCGTCCGCGCCGTCGGCCACGACGGCCGTCCACTGCTCCTTCAGCCCCTCGACGACCACCGGCAGGGCGCCCGGCAGGTCGGCTTGCCCAAGCTCGATCACAGCCCCGCCGTCAGCCGCCCTCAGCCTCAGCTCGCAGACCTGGCTCACCAGCTCCCCGTGCTTCACCTGGCACGAGTACGCCGGCTCGCCGGCCAGCCCATACATCGCCCGCGTGCGCTCGGGCGCCTCGTTCAGCTCGCCAGGCCGCGACGTGAAGCAGTCGAAGAGGAAGCGGTAGCTCCAGGTGTCCCCCGCCTCGACCTTGCCCTCGGGCACGGCGGGGCCGAAGTTCATGCCGAAGATGTTCGGCGCGCCGTACAGCGTGTAGCTCACGGGCGTCAGCGGGAAGATCGCCGGCGCCCCCAGCCGCCGCGGGAAGGTGGCGAAGTAGTCGCCCGGGCCCGCCGTGCCGGTGGCGGCGAAGTAGGGCAGTCCCTCGGGCGTGTGGCGCACCTGCCGCCGCCCGTCGGCCGCGGTGTAGGCGAAGTACTGCAGCTCGCCGCCCTTGCTGCCGTGGTCGCTCAGGCTGTACAGGCACAGCCCGGGACCGTCCCGCCGTACCGACACGTCGCGCAGGGCCCTGGCCGTGCCCTCCACCACCATCAGCCCCGCGGCATCCTCCGCCACGCGATAGTGGTACTTCCGCACCCGGTCGGTCACAAACTCCCGCGGCAGCAGCCGAGGCGTAGGCTTGCAGTCGCCCCAGGCCTGGCGGTCCAGGAACTTCCCGTCGCCCACCTCCTCGGTGATCGTGCAGTCGCGCGAGGCCAGGAGCGTCCGCTTCGTCGAGGCCAGCATCCCGACGTTGTCTTCCTGGGCCACGTCGGTGCCCTCGGCGGGACGCAGGAAGCTCTCGCAGAACGAGTTGAAGCCCGCTGCGCCCCCGTCCCAGTGAGGCGGGAACAGGTCGTAGATGTCCACGTCGGGCGCCGTGCCGTACTGCGCCGGCCACGGCTGGTACCCCCAGTTCCCCGGCCCCAGCGAGTTCTGCCGGTCGCCGCAGATGAAGAACACGTGCTCCATCGTGTGGGTCTTGAGGTGCGACGCGATCAGCTCGCCGCCCCGAGCGTCCCTCGCGCGCACCGTGAACTGCTGCTGCTTGCCGTGGTGGCCCGTCTGGTCGTGCGTGAACGTCGCGCTGTTGGGCCGGAAGTCGCGGTACAGCCGCGTGCCGTCCATCACGCGCACCTCGGTCAGCGGCACCTCGGCCTCCACGGCCAGCCGGAACATCCACCGGTCCGTGCCCGGCGCCGTCGCCCGCCAGGAGTTCATGTTCAGCTCCTGCCAGTCCAGCAGTCGCGGCCCGGAGGACAGGTACGTCGGCTTGGGGTTCCAGAAGTAGCTCTCGCCCGCCTTCCCGCCGTCCAGCAGCTCGCGCGCATGGGCCAGGGAGTTCGCCCACAGCCGCGTCTGGAACCCTTCGGTCGCCTGCTTCACGCCCTCGACGGAGTTCACGAAATGCACCGCCAGCGGGATCGGGTAGTAGCAGTTCTCCTCCAGCAGCAGGTAGTCGTCGTAGGCGTCATCCACGAGCCTGCCGCCCTCGTAGGTCATCACCGCCATGCAGGAGTAGTGGCGCTGGTGCAGCACCGGGTTCGGGTTCTTCCCCAGCGTGTGGATCGCCACATGGCGCCAGCCCGACACCTTGGCGTAGAGCGCGTAGGTATCCACCACCCGGCCCTGAGCGTCGAAGCACTTGCCGTACCACTCCTCGTCGGGCCAGTCGAAGGTACCGAAGAGCAGGTAGGAGTTGCCCTGCGGGTCCTGGTAGCGCAGCCCGGGCAGGGCCAGCAGGTCCTCGCCCGTGGCGGCCCTGCACGCCTCTACCAGGCTCCGCCACTGCTCGCTGTTCATCTCGGCCACCGGCTCGGTGAAGATCGCCACCTGGTACCCCGCCTCGCGCGCCGCCCGGGTCATCTCCTCGGGCGACGCGCCGCCGCCGGTCAGGCTCGACTGCAGGCCCACGAGCACCAGGTAGTCCTCATGCGCCGGCGCGCGGAAGGCGGCTTTGCTCCAGTCCAGGGGGATCGGGCGCTCGTGCATGGGCCGGTAGTCCACCTCGCCCTTCGGCGCCACGTACCCCCCGAATCGCCCCTCCTGCCGCGAGGGCTCGGCCAGCCAGCTCACGACGTTCAGGAACAGGCGCTTCATGTCGCTCCTGAGGCCCTTGGCCCCACCATCCCACACCATCGAGTTCCACGACGGGTGATCGCAGCCGCCGGTCAGGAACGACGAGTAGATCGGCAGCAGCGCCACGCGCCCCTTCCCCGCCTCGCGCGCGGCGAGGATCGGCGGCTCGGAGGCGATCGTCAGCGCGGGCTCGGTCACCAGGTCGCCGCCCTTCGCCCGCACGGTCCTCGCCGATGCCTTCCCCTTGACCAGCGCCTGCCAGTTCCCGTCCACCGTGAACCCCGGGGTCGTCAGGATCCCGTCCGCCCGCCAGGCCTTCGCGGGGTACCACGTCCCCTTCACCCCCTCCGTCACCGCGTGCGGCGCCACGTTGTCCGTCCAGGAGAAGGGGTACCGTTGGAACCAGGCGTCGGACTGCACGAGGTTCTCGGGGTCCACCACCTGCTCGTCCAGCATCTTCCCGCCCCAGGGCTCCAGGAAGGTGTTGATCGTCCCCATGATGTTGTTCCATCCGCCCGGGGTCGCCGTGAACAGCAGCCCGCCGCCCAGCTCGACGTACTCCTGCAGCACCTCCGCCACGCGCGCGAAGTTCCTGGGATGCCCGCCCTTCTCAGCGTAGGGCAGGTCCAGCAGAATCACGGCGTTGAAGCGCGCGAGCTGGTCCGCCGCCAGGTACGTGGCCGACCCCACCCCGTAGATGTGCTTCACGCACACCTCGTAGCCCGCGGCCTGCAGGTGGGGCAGGATGCGATAGGTCTTCGCGGGGTCGCCGAAGTTCGGGTCGCAGGTCGCGAGCATCACGGCGGGCCGGTCGCCCTTGGCCGGCGGCCCAAAGCTGATCGCGCTCAGGCCGACAGGCTTGCCCGCCGCCGCCACGCTCTGCGGCGCATAGAGCTTGAACCCGCTGATCGCCCCCAGGTCCAGCCGCACGGGCTCGTCCCACCGCCAGTGGTTCTCGCCGAAGTCCTCGGTGATGTCGAAGACCACCTCGCGCCAGTCCGTGCTGTCGAGGGGGATGTTGTAGGCCCGGTGCCCCTTCCCGCCGAAGACGTAGAAGAACAGCACGTCCTCGCTCCCGTTGCCCTTCATCCACACCCTCAGCAGCGACCCCGGCTCGAGGGCCAGGGGCTCGGCGGGGGCGAAGTTCGCGCTGGCGCCCGGTGTGTAGGTGACCTCGGTCCAGGCGCCGCCGCCCGGGCCGCCGTCCGGGTTGTCGGCCAGGGCGAGCTTCTCGGGGCTCGGGAAGGTCCACTGGATCGGCGGGGCAAAGACGGTCTGGGGCGCTCCCCAGGCCCACGCAGCGGCCACAAGGGCGAGCGCCGCGAGACCCGCCGCCGGTCGTCCTGCTCCTCTCATCGCTTGTGCCCTCCTCGCCACGGTAGCCGGGCTGCCGGGGCCACGCAGCCTCCGTCTGCGGCCCGTCCGGGCCCTCAAGGCTACTCCGGCGCCAGCTCCACCATCCGCCATGATCGTCCCGCGAGCTTCACCCGAATCCGCCCGCCGACCATCGCCACCGCCTCACGCGTGATCGCGTCCCGCGCCCTAACGCCCCTCGGCAGGCGCTTCAGCAGCTCCCCGACGCCGATCTCACACCGCGACGTCTCTTCCGTCTGGCTGCCCAGCACCAGCAGCGCCCGGTCGGCCTTGAGGTACAGGCTCCCCAGCACCTCCGTGGGCGCCACGGAGTATAGCGGCGATTTCTCCCAGTAGGGGATGAAGCGCGTGCCCGCGTCCTCGTAGGCCGCCCACGCCAGGTCCACCTCGCCCGGCTGCCCCCGCACCGCCGTGTCGTGCACCAGCGACACCGCCAGCGCCTCGTCCATGGTGTGGCGATTGGGCAAGAAATCGCCGCGGAAACCGAATTGCCTGCCCATGTACCCCGTCAGGAACGCATCCGGCGCCAGACGGAACCCCGGCTTGTACCGGCTCAACTGCTCGCCGTCGTAGTAGCCGTCGCAGAACGATTGCGTCGCCACATTGATGGCGCCACCCGTGTGCGCGTCCAGAAACAGCACCTGCCCCCTCTGCGCGAAGATGCTCCGCAGCCGCTTCATGAACTGCCTCGTCGCCCGCAGCGGCACGTGCTGCCGATAGGTCCCATCCCCCAGGTACTCGCCGCATCCGGGGTGAGTAGGATTCGCGCAATGCCACGGCACCGTCGTCCCGTCCATGTACACCCCATCTATCCCCGCCTCGTCCGCCAGCCTCGCGATCCCGTCCAGCAGCAGGTCGCCGTAGGGGCCGTTGACGCACGCCCCCCAGCAGTCCTGCTTCACGTCCTCGCGGTGGTAGTTCGTCCACTCGGGCTGCACCAGCAGGTCGCTGCTCATCCCCTGCCACTCCGGCGCCGCATCCGACATGTGCTGGTTGAAGTACACCAGAAACAGCATCCCCCGCGCATGGCACGCGTCCGCCAGAGGCTTCAGCTTCGGCACCTGCGCCAGGTCCGGGTAGCCCTGGTACCGCGACCAGTTCTCGTGGAAGATGACTATCCGCTTGCCCTCCTTGGCCAGCCGGTCCATCCGCAGCTCCCGGCCGGACCCCAATCCGCGCCCGAACCTGCCCTCCACCAGCCCGCAGCCCGTCACCTTCGTGCTGCGCGCCTCGCCCTGAGCCGTCCCGGGCGGCCCGAGAGCCTCGCAGTGGTCCAGGAGCAGGGCCTCAGCGTCGGCCTCGAAGGGCGCCGCGGGCACGCCCTCCAGGGTCCGTGGGGACGCCGAGACCCGCAGCTCGTCCATCTCGAAGCTCCCCAGGTTGAACGTCAGTTCGGCGGTGTCCAGACCGCCCTTCACGGAGCCTCGCACCTCGGCCTCGGCCACCTTCCCGTTCACCCTCAGCCGCATGTTCTCCCCCCACGACAGGCCGACGTAGCTCCATTCCCCGGGCGGCAGCGGCGCCGGCCCAGCCACGCACACCGGGTAGGTCCCGTCCGCCGCCCTGGTCACGGCCCTCATGCTCCGGTCGTCCGCGTTGTAGTACAGGATCAGCGCCTCGCCCGCCGCGGTCGTCACGGTGAAGAACATGCGGTTGTAGACGTGCCGCCCCACCGCCTCGTCGTACTCCTCCCGCGTGTCGAAGGTGGGCCTCACCCAGCACTCTAGCGTGCCCTGGGCAAGGTCCAGGTTCCCGGCGGCCGGTATCCTCACCAGCCCTGACTCGGCCGCCGTCTCCAGCCCATAGTAGGCCCCGTGAAAGATCCGCGACTTGCGCAGCGACACCGGCTTCGCAGGCGTTACGTGCAGGGCGAACCGCGCCTCGTAGGGCTCCGAGAGGGCCGTCGGGCCGTCCACGAAGGTCGTCCGCCACACCCATCCGTCCCCCTCGGGCGCGATCTCCACCTGCCGCCGGCGGTCCGTCGCCCGCACCCACTCGAGGCTCTCCGCCAGCCACGCCAGCCCCCGTTCCTCATCGCCGACCCACAGGTTGGCGCTCACGGGCCGCCGCAGCCCCAAGGGCGACAGGGCATGAGCGGCCTGCGCGTGGCCCTCGTACACATACCTGCAGACCTCCGCGCGCAGGGGCACCTCCAGCGCCACCCGCTCCACGGTCACGCCGCCGGGCGACGACAGGCGCACCTCGTTCCACGAGAAGCCGTCGTACTCCAGGTTCGACGTCACCAGCAGCTCGAGGCCCTCGCCGCGCCAGAGGCTCTCGACCTTGACGTGGTCCTCCGCCGCCTCGGCGATCCTCAGCTCCCGCGACCCCCACGCCACTTCCCTGCCCCCGGCCTCCACGACCAGGCACATCCGCCCCGCCAGCATCTCGGCCCCAGCGCTCTCGATGCTCGCCGGGAGCGCCAGGTCGGCGAAGGTCACCCTCTTGCCCAGCATCTCCACGGCCTTGCCCGCAACACGCATCCCCGTCCACGGCGGCAGCACGCCCAACGGAAGCCCGGCCTGCGTCCCCAGCCACCCGGGCTTCTCGGGCACCGTGAAGCTGATGGTCCGCTCAGCGACGGGCGCGCCGGCCGCGTCCAGCGCCTGCAGGCGCGCCTCAAAGGCCGCGCCGGGCCGCCCCTCGACGGGCAGCCGCAGGGCCACGCCGCGCGAGCCGGCCAGGTCCGCGCGCTTCTCCGAGGGCTCGCCTCCCAGGGGCTGGAGGGTGAGCACCGCCGTGGTGGCCGAAGCGCCGTCGCCCAGTTGCACGTCACCCTCGACGAAGGCCGGCACCGAGTAGTAGCGCAGCCAGAGCCTTTGGTGTACGGGGGCCGTCAGTGGCACCGTGCCCGCCAGTAGGGGCACGTCCTCGCCCTGCGCCTTGACCTCGAAGTCCGCCCGCAGCCCGCCCTGTCCCGCCAGCTCGTAGGGCACGCGCACGACCTCGCTGCCCGCCGCCGCGACCTCCACCGCGCGCGTCACCGGCGTGCTCCCCGAGGGCGTCACGGTCACGGAGACGCGCGCCGGCCGGTCGGTCGGGTTCCCCACCGCGAAGGCCAGCGCGTTCGCCCCGAGCCTCGGCGGCTCCACGGCCTCCTGGCGCACCACGGGCCGCCCGCCCGCCAGCAGCATCGCCCCGAGCGGCAGGGGCCGGTATCCCCCGAAGGGCGGGAAGTGCCATCCCATGGCGTCGGGCTGGCGCAAGCGGAGGATGTTCAGGCCCCACAGCTTACCGCCTTCGACGCCGACCATGCCCTCGGGCCTTCCCAGCGACGCGAAGGGAATCGCCACCTCGGCGATCCAGCCATCCTCGTAACGTCCCACCGCCGCTTCCCACTCCCCGTACCAGTCGCGCACATCGTTGCGCGCCTCCGTCCTGCTGCCTCGGCAGTTCACCGTGAACTCGTAGTACGCCTTGATGTCCTGGTACCACGTGCCGTAGGACCCCTCGTAGCCGCCGAAGGCGATCTCCGCCCTCTTCGCCGCGCGCAGGTCCTCCGGCGCGATGAACACCTGCACCGCGTCATCCTCGAAGGCCCGGTCGTCGTGCTCGCGCACGAAGCCCAAGGGCCGGTCCCCATCAGGCTCCTCGCAGCGCACGGCCACGTACAGCGCGCGGTCATCGCACAGCAGGTACGCCGCGGTGCCGGGCTGGGCGACCGCGCCGCCCCCGGCCTGCACGAAGCCGGCCAGGACGGCGCCACCGTCCCACTCGCCGTCGCTCATCCGGCCGTCTATCACCACGGGCTTCGCCGCGCGACCGACCGTCACACAGGGCCCTTCCAGCGCCGCGCCGAGAACCACCGCGCTCGCGCCCAGAGCGATCAGAGCCGCTGCCAATACAAGCATGACGCTCCTCCTGTAGACGCGCCCCACCGCCTTACTCAAGCTCCAGCACCAGCACGTCGTGCACAGCGATTCCCGGCACCGCGTACCTCCCCTGTCCGTCGGGCGTGATCGTCTCCCCCGCCACGCCGAGCCGGGCGCTGCGCACCTGGAATCCCGGCACGCGCACTATGATCCCCGTCGCCGGCACGTTGACCCGCTTCACCTTCCCGCCCTGCAGGATGGAGGCGTCCGACGCCACCTCGCCCGCATACACCGGCTCGGCGCCCAGGCCACGGAAGCCCGTGTCGCCCAGCGGATAGAAGGCCGACACGTTGAGCAGGTGCAGCCACAGGGCCTTCCTGTCGGGCGCCCAGGTGGCGTTCACCGCCAGCGACCGCGGCGCCTCGACCTCGATCGGCAGCGGCGCTTCCCGCACGGCCCTCAGCACCGCCTCCGCGCCCCGCGCGTCCCTGTTCCGCAGCCAGTCCAGCACCGGCGTGCCTTCCAGCCTCACCGGGCCCTGCGACCCCTGCAGCGCGTTCCCTCCGCGCCGGTCGCCCCACTCGTCATAGTCCCCCGTCTCGCCCGTGGCAATCACCCGTCCGCCGCCGGCCGCGAACCTGCGTAGCTGCTCCACCATCGCGTCGGACAGGCAGGCCGCGTTCGGCAGCAGCAGCACCTTGTAGTCGCCCAGCGCGCCCGCCTCCACCTGGTTGTCGAACACGAAGCGGAAGGGCACATGCTCCTCGGTCAGCAGCAGCCACGCGCCCAGGATGGTGTCCTGGTAGGCGGCCAGGTTCGTCGTCCCCGGCAGGTGCCCGTAGAAGTCGTGGGTGTTCTGCGACAGCACCACGCCCAGGTATCGCACCTCGTCCTGGCTGAAGAATCGCTCGCGCGCCCGCACCGCCTCGTGCACCCGGATCCCGATGTCGCCCGGGCGAATATGCCCGCCGTGCCAGGGCGTCGTGCCGTAGCTCAGCCCGCTGAGCATGAAGGTCCGCATCGTGAGCTCGTGCCGCTCCTGGTCGGCCTGCGAGCCGTCGTAGTTCCACGCCGGCGCCGCCGTCCGCCAGATGTCCGAGTGGTTCGGGCTCAGGTCGTGGCTCACGCGCGACTTGAACCCCAGCATCACCCACTCCTGGTCCGCTCGCCCCGTGTAGGCGTGCTGCGACGTGCCCAGGTCGTCCACCGACCACATCGGGATCGCCGTATCCCAGTCCTTGTTGCCGAAGGGCCACAGGTTCCAGTTGCAGGTCACATACAGGTCCGGGTTCACTTCGCGCATCTTGTCGCGGAAGAACCGGGCCACCTCCAGCAGCTTGTGGTTGCGCCACCGGACCCACCGCTTGAAGGTGGGATCGGCCCAGTCCACCTTCGCGGGCGTCTCCAGCCCCGTCTCCTTCTTGAAGGCCTCGCGACACCATCGGCAGACGCACCCGGGGCTTGACGGATGCGGAATGCCGCCCAGGTAGAAGCCGTCGAAGAACACGCCGTCCAGGTCGTGGGCCGCGGCCTCCTTCAGGATCTCGGCGTGCATCTCCCGCCACGGCGACGAGACCACGCACATGCCCACCTTGCCCTCCGACGATCGCTCGTCCCAGGGCATGAACTCCATCCGCCACTCGGGATGCTTGGCCGCCGCCTGGCACTGGTCCGCCGACCGCAGGTCCTGGACGTTGAAGGGCAGCCACCCTATCGCCGCGATCCCCTGTTCGTGCAGCGCCTCGATTTGCCGGCTCAGGAAATCGGGCTGCATGTTGCCGGCCGGCGTGCCGTACCGCGTCGGGAAGGCCGTGAAGTGCTGGCCGTTCATCGGCCCGATCGTCATCACGTTGCACCGCGTCAGCCGTGCCTCCGTCACGTACGCCTCCACGTCTGTGAACAGCGGCCGCGCCTCGGTGCCCCGCAGCCTGTACGGCAGGGCCAGGTCGGGTTCCTTGGTCTCAGGCATCGTCTGCGCCTCCATCGCGCCCTCGGGCAGCTTGTCCAGCGGTCTCACGCGCACCCAGTCCGCCATCATCACAAGCTCCCTCTTGTCGCGCGCGTCCTCGGCCGGCTTGTAGGGCGGCACGGCCTCGCCGCGTAGCTCGATCCTGTCCCGGTCCTTCACGACCTCCGCCGGCACGTAGATCCGGTACTCGTTGCGCGGATCCGCCGACGGGAAGAGGAAGGCCTGCAGCCCATCGCTCACCGTCACCCTCTCCGACCGCCCAGCCTTGGCCCGCAGCCGCACCTCATTGTGCCGCCCCGGAAAGACGGGCACCGTCAGCGTCCAGTGGCTCGAGAACCACCGGAACGAGACCCACCGGCCCATGGGGTCCTTGGACCACCCCCAGGGGCCCTCGCGCTGGTAGATCCCCTCGCCCACCGCGCGCTCGTCGCCCTCGAGGCCCAGGTTGATGAAGTGCTCCGGGCCGCGCTCGGGCGCCGGACCCTCCCGCTGGGCCACAGGCACCCCCGCCGGCCGCGCGTCCAGCGGCTCCACATGCACCCAGTCCACGGCCATCGCCCGGCCGCGCTTGTCCCGATCGCCTTCCCCGGCGACGAAGGGTGGATCGGCCGTGCCACGCACCTCCAGCAGCTCCTCGTCGCCCACGGCCTCCGCGGGCAGCACGAACGAGTACTCGTACCGCTCATCGCCCACGCCCCGTAGCTCCACTTGCCAGCCGTCGCCCACGCTCAGCTTCATTCCTCGCGCCAACTGCGCCCGAAGGGTCACCAGATTCTCCCGCCGCGCCCAGAAGGGCCAGACCATCGTCCACTCGTTGCCGAACCACCGCATCGTGCACTCGCGGTAGAAGGCCGTCTGGGACTTCTCGTTCGGCCCTTCCGGCCCGTGGATGCCGGCGACGATGAACTGCGCGTCGTCGGCCGTGCCGATGTCGAGCACATGCACCTTCCGGTCGGCCTCTTGCGCGCCCACGAGCCCCAGCGCCACCAGCGCCACCACACATCCCGCTGTCCTCAGCCTGCACCACGGCATGAGCCTTGTCCTCCTTCCGTCCCGGCCGCGCCTACCGACCCGTCCGGCCCGGCCGCCTGTCCACCGATGCCCCGAGACGGCCTCGGCCCGCGCTGGCAGGGGCCCCCTCGGGGCGGTTCCCTCTGCGGCCTGCTTCTCCTGTCGGCAGGAGGGCGTCCGGGCAGCGCGAACAGGCCTTCCGGCCGGGCCCGGGAGCTTCCCCATCGGGCCAGGGAGGTGCCAAGCTTTATGAGCGGCGAGTACATGGGTGCCCTGAGACTGCTGGAGGACCGGCTCTTCTGCCGCGGACTCGCGAGGGGTCTGTACAGGGCCTACGTGGCGGGCCTCGGGCTCACCGGCAACGAGCGAGTCCTCGAGGTCGGCTGCGGGTCGGGCGCTCTCAGCCGCTACCTCGCCGAGGCTCTGCTCGACGGCGGGGGACGTCTGACCTGCACCGACGTCTCCGAGGCCTGGGCCCGTCTGGCGCGCCGGAGCCTACGGCGCTTCCCTAACGCTGATCTCCTTGTCGGCCGGCTTCCCGAGCTGGGCCTGCCCGACACGTCCTTCGACGTCGCGGTTATCCACATGATGCTGCACGACGTCGAGGCCGATGGACGCCCGGCACTGCTCGACGCCGTGGGCCGTGCCCTGAAGCCTACGGGCAGGCTCTTCCTGCGCGAGCCGACCAGCAAGAGCCACGGCCTGCCCACCGACGAGGTACGGCGGCTGCTGTCCCGGGCCGGGTTCGCCGAGCTCAGCTTCAGCCAGTACCGGCTCCTCGGGCTGAGACCCGTATACGCCGGCGTCTTCGGCAGGGCTGGCGGGGCCGCCGGAGCGCAAGAGGACACCCGCTGACTCTCGTCGAACGCCTCCTCCACACTCCCTGCGCGCCTCACGGCCGCGGGGTGGTGGTCGCACAAGGCCTGGTCCTGGAGGGTCGCAAATGCCGCCAACCACGCTCGGCATCATCCTGGGCAACCGCGGGTTCTTCCCCGATCATCTCCTGCACGACGCCCGTCGCCAGCTCCTCGACCTCTTCGGCCAGTTCGGCCTGCGCGCGGTGATCCTGGGCGAGGATCAGGGCAAGAAGGGTGGAGTCGAGACCTACGCCCACGCCCAGCAGTGCGCCGACCTCTTCCGCGCCGGCGACCTGGACGGCGTGCTCGTCTCGCTGCCCAACTTCGGCGACGAGCGCGCGGTGACCGACACGCTCAAGCTCGCCCGCCTCGACGTGCCGGTGCTCGTCCAGGCCTCCCCCGACGACCCGGCCCGCATGGACGTGGCGAACCGCCGCGATGCCTTCTGCGGCAAGCTCTCGGTCTGCAACAACCTGCGCCAAGCCAACATCCCCTTCTCGCTGACCACCAGGCACGTCGTGGCCCTCACTGACCCGTCCTTTGCCGCCGACCTCGAGCGCTTCGCTGCCGTCTGTCGCGTCGTCTCGGGCGTCCGCGGAGCCCGCCTCGGCGCGGTGGGTGCCCGACCCGACGGCTTCAACACCGTGCGCTTCAGCGAGAAGATCCTCGAGGACCACGACATCAGCGTCTCCACCGTTGACCTGTCCGAGATCCTCGGCGCGGCCGAGAGGCTGGCCGACGATGACCCGCGCGTCGCCGCGGCCGCCCAGGCGCTCACGTCCTACGCCGACGCCCAGGGCGTGCCCCGGGCCTCGCTGCTGCTGATGGCCAAGCTCGACGTGGCCCTCAACGAGTGGACCGCCTCGAAGGAGCTGGACGCCATCGCCGTACAGTGCTGGACGTCCATGCAGGAGAACTACGGCATCCAGCCCTGCGCGGTCATGAGCATGATGAGCGCGCGGCTCGTGCCCAGCGCCTGCGAGGTGGATGTCACGGGGGCCCTCGCGATGTACGCGCTGCAGCTCGCCTCACAGAGCCCCAGCGCGCTCATGGACTGGAACAACAACTACGGCGCGGACGACGACAAGTGCGTGCTCTTCCACTGCGGCAACTGGCCCGCCAGCTTCCTCGCCGACGCGAAGATCCGCCCGGGAGCGATCCTCGGTGCCACCCTCGGCGAGGAGCGCACCTGGGGCGCGCTCGAGGGCGCGGCCCTGCCCTGCGACGTCACCTTCGCCCGCGCCAGCACCGACGACGCCGTGGGCATCCTCCGCGCCTACGTCGGTGAGGGCACCATCACGGACGATCCGTTGACCAGCTTCGGGAGCACCGCCGTGCTCCACGTGCCCGGCCTGCAGAGGTTACTGCGCTACCTTTGCGCCGAGGGCTTCGAGCATCACGTGGCCATCAACCGCTCCACCACCGCCGAAGTCTTGGAGGAGGCCCTGGGCCACTATCTCGGCTGGGAAGTCCACCGCCACGCGGGCTAGCCGCCGCAGCACCCTGGCCCTGCGTCTCCGCCGTCGCCCCTCACACGGCGCCGTCGCGCCGCGCCGGCGCCTCGTTGAGCTTCCAGCGCGCCCGCTCGATCAGTGGCGTGCTAAAGCGCGCCTCGATCCGCCCGGCCTTCTCCAGGTGGTCCAGGCACGCCCGCAGGCACCCGCGCCCCACGCACACCGCCAGGTGCCTGAACCGGTGCTTGCAGAACTCGTTGTAGCTCGGCTCCGCGCCCTCCGCCTCCGTGCCGTTCCAGAAGGGCGAGAACCGCGGGTCGCGTCCGGCGTGTACCCGAGCGCAGGCCCCGGTGTCCAGCGGCGCGTGGGCGAATTCCCGCCCCTCGATGCTCAGCCTTACCTCCCGCGTCTCCCCTATCGCCCCCGCCTCGCACTCCTGCACACACGCCCCGCACCCGTCGCAGACCTCTCCCTCGAACAGCGGCGTGGCCTCCAGCTCGGCGTCGGTGAACACCGCGAACACCCGCTGCCGCGGGCCGAACTGGGGCGTCAGCACCAGCTTCGAGTGCCCCAGCTCGCCCAGCCCCGCCGCCACACCGATCACCCGCAGCGACACCATCCCGTCGGGCCCCCAGGGCTGCTCCTCGCGCACCTGTCGCCCGCTGTGCGAGTGGAAGGGGTTGTGCACCGGCACGCTGGTGTAGCCCTCCGCTTCCAGCGCGAAGACGATCGCTCGCAGCACCTGCGTCGCCAGCACCTCGTTGAGGTACCAGTACGAGTCGCAGTTGTACGCCTGCCAGTAGCAGCCCTCCTCCACCGCCTTCAGGGCCCCGCGCGGCTGCCGCAGCGCGATGGCTATCACCGTCCGCGTCTGGGGAAGGATCGTGTGGGGGTGCAGCTCCGGCGGCGCTGCGTCGAAGCGGCTGATCGGCGCGAAACCCACCAGATCGGCCCCCGCCGCCAGCGCCGTCTGCCTCACGCATTCCGTCAGTGCGTTCACTCGTGTCACGCTCCTCGGGGTACCCGGGCGCGCCCTGCGCGCCCGCCGCCGCGACTCTACTCATCGCCCGCCGCGCCGTAAAGCCCGCGCGAGCGCCGGACCCCCTTGCCCTGCGCAAGACCCGACCGCCCTGCACGCCCGCAGGCCTTGCGCACATCCGCCTCAACTGCGACCATGCCACAGCGGGGCGCAGGATCAGGGGCGCCCACCAGCCGTGCGGCGCCGCCCCTGTCAGCCCCACACGATCACGGTCGCGGAGGCAGACGATGCTCCAGCTTCCAGCCGCCGAGAGCCTGTCGTTCCTGATCGCGGGCCTGCTGATCGGCCTCGCCCTCCAGGCCCCCGCCGTGGCGCAGCCCGTCAAGGTGTCTCCGGCGGCCTGCGTGCCGCGCACCGAGGACCACACCTTCCTCTGGTGGGCGGACGGCTTCCGCGGCCGGTCCCCCGACGGCCGGTGGCTGCGCTGCATCCAGACCGGCCACTACGCCCTCGCGATGGATGTCGAGCGCATGAAGATCACGAACCTGGGCCCCGTCGCCCGCCCGCTGCCCTACGGCGAGGCGGTGGCCCAGGACAACGGCGTCGTGCTCGCCCTGCCGCCGGCCGACCTCGGCCTCGCCATCACGGTTGACGGCGCCGAGTACCGCTGTGTTCGCGGAGGCGCGCCCACGGCCCATGCCGGCCCTCGCCTGGTCGAGGGCGGCCGGTTCCTCCAGCGCGCCGACATCACGGATCTTGTCTTCGAGAACGGCGAGGGCAAGAGCCTGGACGCGGACGCGCGGTTCGAGATGGTCGCCTGGCCCGACCGCCTGACCTTGCTGCTCGAGGCCACCCCGGCGCGCCTGGAGCCTGCCCCGGGCCCATCCTTCGGTCGGGTCGGCGGAGGCTACTACTTCGACGGCACTAACCACATCGAGGTGCCCCCCGCTCCCGAGCTGGCCCCCGAGCAGCTCACCCTCGCCCTGTGGGTCTACGTCCCCGAGGGGCCACCAGCCACGCGGCACTACCCCTGGCTCGTGTGCGCCAACGGTCACGAGTGGGCCGACGGCCACTACGGCCTCGCGCTCATCAACAACGTGCCGGCGGCCTTCCTCAACATCGGCGGAGGTCGGGAGAACGTGCACACTGTCTCGGCCAAGGATCCGCGCCATGCCAGGCCCCTGGGCGACGAGGCCCTCAAGCGCGAGCAGTGGCACCACCTGGCCCTGACCTACGACGGCGCCGACCTGCGGCTGTACGTGGACGGCGAGGAGCGCGCCAGCGCCCACGTCGCCACGCCGCGCAACTCCGTGCCCGGCCCCATCGCCCTCGGCCGGCGACAGGACAACTCGGGCGACGGCTACCACTTCCGCGGGGCCATGGACGAGGTGCGCCTGTACAGCCGGGCCCTCACGCCCGACGAGGTCAAGGCCCTGGCCGGGGCCCCCGAGGCCGTCAAGCCCGATCCGGCCCTCGTCCGGGAGTGGTGCTTCGACCCCGGCGGCCTCGCCGCGACCGAGCGCCCCAGCGGCGAATGGCGCAACGCCTCCATGACCCTCAGCCTGCGGGTCGGCGATGAGACCCTTGCGGACCAGATGACGCTCCAGCCCGATGAAGCCTGGACGCGCGGCGACGTCCGCCAGGTCGCCCTCAGCCTGCGGCCGGGCTCCCGCCAGGTGCGGATCGCCGACGAGCCCAGCCCCGTCAAGGTCGCCGCGAGCGCTTTTCGAGACCGCTCGCCGCGGCCCGTCGAGTACGACGCGCTGCGCGACTGGTACCGCCTTGATCTGGACGGCCTGGAGCCCGACGGCCAGGGCAACGACAGCCTCGAGCGGGTCAGGGTCACCCTCACCAATCCCGACTCGCGCGAGCGCACCGTGCATCTGCTCTTCGACAAGAACGGGTCGGGCATCCGCGTGCGCGGCGTCCAGGCCCTGACGGGAATGTCGCCCCTGCTGCGCGACCTCCACGGCGACCCCGCCGGCATCCCGGTCCAGATCAGCAAGAACTGGCATCGCCAGCCCGACCGCGACCTGCTCTACCAGGGCCCGTGGCTCCACGGCTTCACCTTGCTCCACCTGCCGCCCCGGTCCGAGGTGGACCTGGAGTTCGACCTCGCCTACGCCCACTGGGGCGGCGTTGCCGCGGCATCCCATGCCCAGCTCTGCCTGATAGGCTGGGGCAGCAACCAGCTCTGGGACCAGTCGGCCATCGGCGCTTGGGGTGAGAGCATCTGCTACGAGCCCGACCAGGCCCAGGCCGAGTGCGCGGTGCTGGACGTCCGCCCGCTCCTGGTCCACCAGATGGGCCGCGACGAGCCGGTCAAGTGGTGCTGGACGAACAACGTGGGCGGCGGCGACTTCTTCCGCTACTTCGACGCCGAGGGACGCCGCCAGTACCCCGCGCGCATGAAAACCGCCTACCTCCGTCAGGGCCCGAACCTGACCGAGGTGACCTACGCCGGGCGCAGCGCCGACGGCAAGCTAGAGCACCGCGCCACGGTCAGCATCTACCGCACCGACGACCTCACGCGCGGCATCTACCGCCTCCGGCTGGACGTGAGGCAGCCCACCGACTTCAAGCGCCTCGTCTTCTTCCAGATCGGCGCCGACACCTACAGCTACACCGGCGAGCGCAAGATGGCCCTTGGCAACGAGGATGGCCTCGCCCGCGAGTGGGACACGCAGTGGGGCGGCGACGCGTACAAGACCCCCAGGATGGAGCTTGTGGGACGCGTGCCCTGGGTGTCCCTGCACGACGCCGTCTCGCGCGACAAGTCCAGGGCCGGGGCGTGGGCCAACCGCGGGGCCGTCCTGCGCCACTGGGACGCGCGTCTGGGCGGTCGGCCCGCCGCGCCGTGGGTCGCCGAACACGGGGTGAAGGCCCGCGGCGAGGACACGTCGCTCGTGGACTTCCTTCCGCCCCCGGGCCTAGAGCGGCTGGTGCCCGGCGACTACGTCGAGGCGACCTTCGAGCACGTCATCATGCCCCAGTACGCCCGCGACTACTACGGGCCCAACGAGAACCTCCGGGCGGCTCTGACGCGCGACGAGAACACGTGGCGCCTGATCCACCGCGAGGCCGTGGGCAACGACGTGGCCGTGCAGGTGTCCGAGGGAGTGCTGGAGCGCGACCTACCGATCCGCGTCCGTGCCGCCGAGGGCCGCCGCGCGCGGTTCACCGTGGCCGGCGGGCTGGGGTACGTGCCGATCACGCTCAGCGGGCTGTCGGGCTATACCGACCCGGTGCTAGAGATGCGCGAGGGGGAAGGGCCGTGGCGCCGGGTGGATCAGGCTGTCCACGGCGGGGACTTCTGGCAGGCCGACTACGACCCCGCGGACCGCAGTTGGGAGCTGACCTACACGGTTCCCCTCGACACGCCGGGCGAGGCCAGGCAGACGCGGGAGTTCAGGTTCCGGCTGGGCGCCAGGTAAGACCGCTTCTCTCCCCGCGCCCTGCCGCCGGCCCCCACAGCACCGTCGGCGCTGAATCCCCGTCTCACACATCACTCGCCCCTGCCCCACCACCGCCCTACTCGCCCGACAGCCGCACGTACACATAGTATGCGCCGACCACCAGCTCCCCGCCGTCGGTCAGCCACGTCTGCAGGTGCGCCGGTCCCTCCTCGAGCTCGACCTCGAACCTGGCCGCCGCGTCCGTCTCGCCGATCTCCACCGTATACTCACTCTCGCGGATCTTCAGCACCGCCCGCGTGAGCGGCAGGGCCTTCCCGCCCGTATACAGGCTCCAGTCGCGCTCGGCGATCCACTCCCGCCGCCACTCGACGTCATCGCCCTCCACCCCGGCCACCAGCGGCCGATCCACCTCCCGCGGCCACCGCCGAAGCTCGATCTCGTACCGCCCGGCCTTCTCCACCACCACCTCCCAGTACCCGTTGGCGATCATCGCCTGCCGTATGAACCCCTGGTGCCACGGGCAGCTACAGTCCTCGTTGCGCCAGTCGTGGCAGGTCAGCCACGTCTCCCTCGCCGGGTCCGCCCCCAGCGAGATCGGTATCTCCTCCTCGAACTGCTCGGACACGATCTCCCACCACTTCTCGTATTCCTCGCGCAGCGCCTCGACCACGTCCGGGTGCTCGCCCGCCACATCGTGCCGCTGCTCCCGATCGGCGTTGATGTCGTACAGCTCCTTCCCGTTGATCAGCCGCCACCGGGCCGTCATCACGCTGCTCTGCCGCCACTTCACCGGGTTCGTCAGCCGCTGCGAGTCCGTCACCATCGCCCGGTCCTCCCAGCCCTCCCTTTGCCCCCGCAGCAGCGGCGCCACGCTCTTCCCGTGGAAGG
>CAZSOQ010000027.1:0-32619 GCA_964608495.1 uncultured Armatimonadia bacterium
GACAGGTGCGCCTCATCCACGTCGCCCATGTTCTTGATGCAGTGAGTGCACGGGCCGGAGTGGGTGTGGCTGCAGGTGACCATCACGGCGTCGGCGGGCAGTGCCAGCTCCTGGTAGACCAGGTCACGGACCACGGCCACTTCCTCGTCGGAGAGGCCGATCAGGTCGGCCGTGATGAACAGGGCCTCCGAGGTGTCGCTGGCCAGGTAGAGGGCCTTGGCGTAGAGGTCGTCGTGGATGCCCTGGGACGGCCCGGGGCGGCCCGCGAAGCCGCACAGGTCAACGCCCACGGGCGGCGTGATGAGGATCTGGGATGCTCCGGCGCGCAGGGTGTCCATCGGTCGGGTCCTCCCGGCGCGGCCGCGCTGCGCGGGCGGGCCAAGGCCGCGGGCGCCTTTGACGGTCGCGCCTGATAGCCTCATGATTGTGCCCACGAGGCCGAGCCAGTGCCGGCCCGCGGGCCACGGCGCCTCTTTTCGCGTGGCCTCGACCGATTCATCCTCGCCCACGCCAATGAGGGTAGACCTTTTCGACTACAAGCTGCCTGCGGACCGCATCGCCCAGGAGCCGCTCCCCGAGCGCTCCGCCAGCCGGATGATGGTGCTGGACCGCGCGGCGGGCCTGCGCACGCATCGTCGCTTCCGCGACTTGCCCGAGCACCTCCGTCGCGGCGACTGCCTCGTGCTCAACGACACGATGGTCCTGCCGGCGCGCCTGTACGGTCGCAGGCCCACGGGCGGGCGCGTCGAGGTGCTGCTCCTTCGGCCCGCCGCGGGCGACCGGCAGTGGCACGCGCTGGCCCGCCCGGCGCGGCGCCTGAGGCTCGGTGAGAGAGTCGAGTTCGGCCCGGGCCTGGCGGCCACGGTCGTCGGCGAGGGCGACGAGGGGCTGCGGGAGCTGCGGTTCGAGGTGGACGGCGACTTCGAGCAGGCTCTCGACCGCCTGGGGCTGCCGCCGCTGCCCCCCTACATCCGGCGCCGCGCGCGCCCGGAGGACCGGCAGCGCTACCAGACCGTCTACGCCCGCCGGGCCGGTGCCGTCGCAGCCCCCACGGCCGGGCTGCACTTCGACCAGGGCATCCTCGCCGCTCTGGCCGGGACTGGCATCGAGACCGTGTTTCTGACCCTCCACGTGGGCCTGGGCACCTTCCGCCCCGTGGCCGTCGAGCGGGTCGAGGATCACCATATGCACGCCGAGCCCTACCAGGTGCTGCCCGAGGCCGCCGAGCGCATCAGCCGAGCCCGCGCCGCCGGGGGACGTGTCGTCGCGGTGGGCACCACCGTCGTCCGCGCTCTGGAGACGGTGGCGGACGACGACGGCCGCGTGCGGCCCGACAGCGGCGAGACGGACCTGTTCATCTACCCCGGCTACCGGTTCCGGGCCGTGGACGCCCTGCTCACCAACTTCCACTTGCCCCGCAGCACCCTCCTGATGATGGTCGCGGCCTTCGCCGGGCGCGAGTTCATCCTGGAGGCCTACCAGGAGGCCATTGACGCGGGGTACCGTTTCTACAGCTACGGCGACTGCATGTTGATCCTCTGAACCCGTGACGGGAGAGTGGCGATGTCCAGCTACCGATTCTGCCTGGAGCGCGGCGGACGAGATGGGCCACGGGCCGGCAGGCTGGTGATGCCTCACGGCGAGATACCCACGCCGGCCTTCATGCCCTGCGCGTCCAGGGCCGTCGTCCGTGCCTGCGCGCCCGACGATCTGGCCTCGGTAGGCGTCGAGACGATGGTCTGCAACACCCACCACCTGCGCCTCAGGCCCGGCGCGGATGTCGTCGCCTCGCTGGGGGGGCTGCATGCCTTCATGGCCTGGAGCGGCCCCCTCGCCACCGACAGCGGCGGCTACCAGGCCTTCTCGCTGGCCGGTCCTGGCGCGGTCAGCGAGGACGGCGTCAAGCTCCGCTCCCCTGTGGACGGCAGCCTCGTCTTCCTCTCGCCCGAGGAGTCCGTCCGGGCCCAGGAGGCGCTGGGCGCCGACGTGGCCGTGGCCCTCGACCTCTGCTCGCCCTACCCCGTGACCCACGACCAGGCCCGCGAGCACGTCCAGCAGACGCTGCGGTGGGCTGAGCGATGCCGGGCCGCCCACCGGCGCGAGGACCAGTGGCTCTGGGGCGTGGTGCAGGGCAGTGTGCACGCGGACCTGCGCGAGTTCAGCGCCCGGGAGACCGCGGCCCTGGGGTTCACGGGCTTCGGTGTCGGAGGCCTGTCGGTGGGGGAGAGCCGGGGCGAGATGCTTGCGGCCCTGGAGGTGGCCGTGGCGCACCTTCCCCCCGAGGCGCCCCGGTGGGTCATGGGCGTGGGCACTCCGCGCGACCTGGTCGAGTGCGTCCTGCGTGGCGCGGACCTGTGCGATTGCGTGCTACCGACGCGGATGGCGCGGCACGGCAGCGTCCTGGGGCGTGACGGGGCGCTGAAGATCGGCAATGCCGAGTACCGCACCGATCCCCGGCCCCTGGACGACGAGTGCGACTGTCCCGCCTGTCGCCTGTACTCGCGCGCTTACCTGCACCATCTCTTCCGCCTGGAGGAGGCGGCCGGCTGGCGCCTGCTGTCGCTGCACAACCTGCGCTACTACGCGCGCCTCATCGAGCGGATCCGCGGCGCCGTCGCCGAGGGCACGCTGCAGGACCTGCTGGCGGAGCTACCCGCGTGGACCCGCCGCGACCTCGAGGGGGCCGAGGAATAGTGCCCCGCCGGGGGAACACGGGCCGGTGTGCGGGCTGTCCAAGGGGTCAAAGGGGACAGGAGGCAGGACCATGAGGCGCACCGTGACCGCGGTGGGCGTCCTTTCGTGCATCGCCGTGCTGGCCCGTGCGGACGGCGGCTTCTTCCCAGACATGGCGGGCGCTGTGGGCGATGCCCACACGACCCAGCAGCACGCGGTTCTCTGCTTCGACGGCTCCACCGAGACCCTGATCCTGCGCACGGCCTATGAGGGCGATGGGGGCAGATTCGCCTGGGTAGTGCCCACGGCGTCGCTGGTCACGCGGGGCAACGCCGCCACGGCGGACCCGGGCATCCTTGACGATCTGGACCTGGCCACAGCGCCCAGGCAGTGGTCGGTGTGGGGACGGGGCGTGCTGGGTTGTGGTGGTGGTGGCGCGCCGCAGCAGCAGGTCCAGCCCCAGCAGCAGTCGGCCGTAGCGGTGTTCGACTCCTTCGCCGTGGACGACTACCGCATCACGACCCTCGGCGCGCAGGAGTCCCAGGCCCTGGTCCAGTGGCTGAACGCGAGGGGCTACGGCTTCGACAAGTCCGCGGAGGATGTGCTGGCGGGCTACATCGCCCAGGGTTGGTTCTTCGCGGCGGTCGAGGTCGAGCCCAGCGGGAAGCACCAGCCGACCGACCGCAACGACTTCGGTGAGCCTCTGCCACCTGGCGGCGGCCAGCAGCCGACCGGCGCGGACGCGATGCCGCCCTTGGTGCTTCGCTTCGCCGCCGCGCGCCCCGTCTATCCCATGCGCATCTCGGCCGTGAGCACCGAGGGGCAGGTCGAGGTGCTCCTCTACGTGCTGGCTCGTCACCGCATGGCCACCGAGGCCTACGCCTGCGAGGAGGTCGCCGCGACGCCCGCCAAGCGCGACGAGGTTTTCGCCGACCACTACGCCGGGGACTTCCGCCAACACCTCGCGGCCCTGGGGCAGCCGGCCTTCCTGGTCGAGTTCGCCGGGTGGCTGCCCGAACACCTGCGCGAGTCCCTCAAGCAGGCTGTGGCCCTGGGCGGGGGAAACTGGTTCCTCACGCGGGTGCGCGGCCTTCTGGGCGCGGCGGACATGACCGACGACGTGTACTTCACCCAGGCCCCCGCGGACAGGGCCTTCTCCGTGGACTTCGACGTCACCGTGGCGCAGAGCCATCCGGGCCTGCTCAGCCTGCCCCTGGCCGCGGCGGTGCTCACCGGGCTGCGCTCGAGTGGGGCACGGCGCAGGCGGATCAGGCGGGGGCTGTTGGCCGCGCTGCTCTGCGCGCTGCTGGTTATCTAGCCCGGGCACCGGGCTCCGCGCCCGCTGCCCGTCGGCGTCGGGCTCCCAGGTGCCGACGCCCACCGGACCGGGAGGGAAATCCATGCCCGCGGCTTTGCTGCTCGCCCTGTTCGCGGTGGACTATGTCCCCGCGCCCGAGCCCTGTCCCAGTGACCTCAACGTCGGGTGCTTCTACTTCCCCGGCCACTTCAGCCCCATGCGCTGGATGCCCTTCAAGGCCGCGGGCTTCCCCATGCCGCTCCTGGGCTACTATCGCGACGGCGAGCCCGAGGTGTCCGACTGGCACATCAAGTGGGCCGTCGAGCACGGCATCAGCTTCTTCGCCTTCGACTGGTACTACCACTACGAGCAGGGCGCCTCCCCCGTGCACAACAAGGCCCTGGACCTGGGCTTCCTGCGCGCCCGCTACCGCGACCACATGAAGTTCTGCCTGATGTGGTGCAATGAGGGCAAGGACGAGCGCTACACGGAGGAGCACCTGCTCAGGCTGGCCCAGGTCCTTACGGAGCGCTACTTCAGCCAGCCCAATTACCTGCGGATCGAGGGCGACAACGCCCTGATCGTGTCCGTGCCCGCCTACCTGGTCGCCTCCTTCGGGCCTGAGGGCACGGCCGCGGTCTTCGAGCGCATGGCCGAGGTGTCGCGCAAGGCCGGTTGTGGGGGGATCTTCCCGATCGCCAAGCAGGACGAGAATCGGGCGGCCCTGAAGCAGGCGGGCTTCCGCGCGACCACCGCCTACAACTACCCCACCGCCGGCATGACGGACGAGCAACGCGCGGCGCGCTCGGCGCCCTACGCCGACATGGTGCGCGGGTATGAGGAACGGTGGAAGCAGGTTACCGACGAGGGCGTGCTGCCCTACATCGTGCCCGTAACGCCCGGGTGGGACTCACGGCCGTGGTACCAGGACCGAGCCCTGGTGCGCACCAACCCGCGCCCGCGGCTGTTCTACGAGATGTGCCTGGCGGCCAGGCGCTACGTGGACCCGGCGCTCCGGATGGTCCTGGCCGAGTGCTGGAACGAGTTCGGCGAGGGCAGCTACATCGAGCCCACGGCCCAGTACGGCTTCGGATCCCTGGACGCGATGCGCGACGCCTTCTGCCCGGACGACCCAAACCACGTGGACCTGGTGCCCCAGAGCGTCGGCCTCACGGCCCCCGTCTTCGCCACCATACCCGAGACGGCCGAGGCCCTGATGGCCAGGGGCGCCAACATGCTGTACAACGGCGACATGGAGGACGCCTGGGGCTGGGTGACCTTCGACCAGGAGGACGCCAGGCTCGAGGGCGGCGCGCACTCGGGCCGGCGGTGCCTCATCGCGCCGGCCGGGCAGGGCGTGAAGACTCAGTGGCTGATGCCGGTGCCGCCGGGCAAGCAAGTCCGGGTGGAGCTCTGGGCCCGGGTCCCCGAGGGCGCGGCCCTGAAGGTGATCGCCGCGCTCTTCCGCGGCACGGCCTGGCTGGGGCGCTACGCCCAAGTGGGCACGATCAGCTCCACGGGCGGGGAATGGCGGGCCTTCGACTTCACCACCGAGATCGCCGACGCAGAGGCGGACCGGTTTGATGTGGAGTTCGTGGCCTCGGGGGCGGACTGCGCGGTGGACGATGTGGCCCTCCATGCCGTGACCCAATAGAGACCCGGCCGAGGACGGGACCGAGAACAGCCTCGAGGAGATGACCTGCATGGCCGACGACCGCGCAGCCCGCAGCGAAGTCAGCATGCCCGCGAAGGGAATCTGCGCCCATCGCGGCGACATCGAGCACGCCCCGGAGAGCACCATTCCCGCCTTCCTGGTGGCTGTGGACAAAGGCGCGCACATGCTGGAGTTCGACGTGTGGATGACCCTGGACGGCGCCCTGATCCTCATGCACGACGGCACCGTGGACCGGACCACCGACGGCTCCGGCACCATCGTGCGGATGACGCTGGACGAGATCAAGGCCGTGGACGCGGGCATCAAGCACGGCGAGCGGTACCGCGGCACCCGCGTGCCCACCCTCGCCGAGGCCCTGGCCGCGCCGATCCCGCCCGACGTCTGGCTCAACATCCACACCCGCGACCACGGCGAGCGCGACGAGGAGTACATCGAGAAGCTGGTATCGGACCTGGGGCAGGCCGATCGGGTCGCGCAGACCTGTCTGGCCTGCTTCGCCCCTCAGGCCGAGCTCGCGCGGCGGCGCTTCCCGGACCTCACGATCTGCAACATGACCGCGCAGAGCTACGCGCTGTCGGACTACCCGCGGGTGACGGTCGAGCTGGGCGCGGAGTTCCTGCAGCTCGTGGACCCACCCGAGGGACTGGAGGACGCCGTGACGCTACTGCACGACCACGGAGTCACGATCAACTACTTCAAGGCCGACGAGCCCGACGACATCCGCCGCCTGCTCGAGGTGGGTGTGGACTTCGTCCTCACCGACAAGCTGGACAACGGGATGGCGGTGTGGGCCGGGAGGAACTTGTGCGGCATGGGGTAGGTCGTGGTTGCGGGGACGCGGCCTAGTGGAAGACGACGCCCGTCGGCGCCACGGTTATCCCCTCGGGGCTGACCACGAACCGTCGCTCGTCCTTCTCGCGGTCCAGGCCCATCTGGTAGCCGGCAGGCACCTGCAGGTGCTCGTCAACTACCACGCGACGAAGCCGGGCGCCCGGACCCACCACGGCCCCGTCCAGCAGGATCGACTCGACCACCTCCGCGCCCTCCTGCACCCTCACCCCGGGCGACAGGACCGAGCGCTCCACGCGCGCTCCCGACACGACGCATCCCTCGCAAACGAGGGAATCCACCAGACGGGTCTGGGAGCCCAGCACGGTCTTCGCGGGCGGGTAGTGACCTCGGGCCGTGTACAGCGGCCATTCCTGGTCGTACAGGTCCAGCTCCGGCACGACCGTCACCAGGTCCATGTGGCTCTCCCAGTAGCTCTCCAGCGTGCCGATGTCCCGCCAGTAGCCTGGCCGGCCCGTCTTCGGGTCCACGAACTCGTAGGCGTAGACCCTGTCCCCCTCCTTCACCATCGCCGGGATGATGTTCCTCCCGAAGTCGTGCTCGCCGTGCTGCTTGGCGTCCTGTGTGAGGCGCTCGGCCAGGGCCCGCGTGTCCCACACATACACGCCCATGTTGCTCATGGCCTCGTCGGGGCGGCCCGGGATGGGCTTGGGCTCCGGCGGCTTCTCCGCGAACTCAACCACGCGTCCGCTCTCGTCCACGCCCATGACGCCGAGCTGGCGGGCCTTCTCGCGCGGCACGGCCAGGGCCGCCATGGTCAGAGACGCCCCCTTCGCCAGGTGGTAGGCGATCATCCGCCGGTAGTCCATCTTGTAGGCGTGGTCGCCCGAGAGCAGCACCACCAGGGCCGGGCGCTCGTCCTGCAGCACCCTCAGGTTCTGGAAAACGGCATCCGCCGTGCCGGCATACCACCGGTCGCCGCTCATGTACTGGGGGGGCAGCACCTCGATGTGCTCGCCCAGGTCGTCGGCCAGTAGGTGCACCCAGCCGCGCCGCAGGTGCCGCATCAGTGACGTCGCCGCGAACTGGGCCAGCACGTAGATCCGCCGCAGGCCCGAGTTCACGCAGTTCGACAGCGTGAAGTCTACGATGCGGTAGGCGCCGCCAAACCGCAGAGCCGGCTTGGCGCGCCTCATCGTCAAGGGGTACAGACGCTGGCCCTGGCCACCGGCCAGGACCATCACGAGGCCCCGCCTCAGCGCGTCGGTGCAGTCCCCCGGCGCAGCTAGGCTCTCACTCACCCTCGGACTCCCCCTCGGGCTGCTCGGGCGGCTGCACGCCCCGCTTCAGCAGGGCCTCCCGGATGGACTCGTGCAGCGTGGACGGGTCCGACGACTTGGTAACGTAGGCGTCGGCCGTCCAGGTCATGAAGTCGTCGCGGTAGTCGGAGTAGGCCGTGTTGAGGATCACGGGCAGCTCCCGGTTGACCTCCAGGATCCGCGCGAGAGTCTCGATCCCATCCATCCCCGGCATGCCTATGTCGAGCAGCACGAGATCCACGCCACCCCCGGACAAGACCTCGAGGGCTTCCGGTCCGCTGCCGGCCGTGACCACTTCATAGCCCGCGTCCTGCAGCTCCTCCTGGTAGTAGAGGCGCTGGTTGGCGTTGTCCTCCACCACCAGGATGACCGGCCGCGACGTCTGCTCCTTGCTCACGGAGTACCCCTCCTTTCGCTCGGCCGGTGCACCCGGCCGCACACATCGGTCCTGCATCTAGGGCTTCGGCGCGGAGCCCGGAGCCGCCCCCTCACTGCCCACGCAGGCCTCCGGTGGAAACCATACGGTGAAGACCGTCCCCTCCGAGGGCCCGCTCTCGACGGTGAGCTGGGCGTCGTGCTGCCTGACGATGGCCCGGCTCAGCGCCAGCCCCAGCCCCGTGCCCGTCGGCTTGCTGGTGACGAAGGCATCGAAGATAGCCGACAGCCGTTCCTTGGGTATACCCACCCCCGTGTCGGCCACCGCTAGTGCCACGCCCCCCTTGTGTCGGCTGAGACGCAGAGTCAGGACACCGCCTTGCGGCATGGCCTCGACGCCGTTGCGCATCAGGTTGTTGACGACCTGCCGGAACTGCATCTGATCCAGGAGCACCAGCGGCAGCCCCGGCTCGCGCTCCACGCGCACCTCGACCTTTTCGGCGAAGGGGCTGGTCCGCATCATGTCGGCCAGCTCCTCGGTCAGCGCCGCCAGGTCCGTCGGCTTCCTCACCAGCTCTCGGGGCCGGCTGAACTCCAGCAGATCATTGAGTATGCCCTCCAGCCGTTCTACCTCCTCCAGGATTATCCGGGAGTTGCGCTCGACGCGATCGGCATCGCCGGGCCACCGGACCAGGTGGCGAGCGAAGCCACCGATGGTGGACAGCGGGTTGCGGATCTCGTGGGCCACGATGGCCGCCACCTCACCGATGGCCGCGAGCTGCTTGGACCGAACCAGCTCCTGCTGCGTGCGGGCCAGTTCCTCATACGCCTCCCGCAGCTCCGCCGCGCGCTGACGCTCCCGCTCGCGAGCCCGGGCACTGTCCAGCGCCAGGGCGGCATGGTTGGCCAGGCTGGTGAGGAGGTTCACATCGTCCTCGCTGATGGGGTCGTCGGTCACGAAATTGTCCGCTATCGCCACGCCGATAATCTTGTCGGTCACCATCAGCGGCGCGACCACAAGCTCCTCGACGCCCAGCAACTCCCTCAGCTCGGCCGGCACCCGTGGGTCCGCCGAGGCATGGGTGATATGCACCGCGCCGCCGTGGGTCACCGCCAGCATCGGCAGTCGCTCTATCTCCCGCATGGGGAAGGACATGCTGGTCACCAGCTCACTCAGGGGCCCCCCAGCGTCCGGCGGCGACTCATCGTATTCCTCCATGAAATCCGCGATCGTCCGGTACCGGCTGGCCACCTGCGCCCAGATGCAGTAGGCCTCCTCGGCGCTGGCGGGCCCCACCGCCATCTCTCCGCGCAGCACCCCCCGCTCCTCGTCCGCCAGCAGCAGGAAGGCGCGGTTGAAGCCCAGGCCGCACGCCCCTCCGGCCGTCATGGCTGTCAGGATGGCGTAGAGCAGCCGGGGCAGGTCGTTCGCCTCCAGCATCACCGTGGTGACCTGCTGAAGCAGCGTGCGCTCGTAGAGCTGCTGCTGCCGCAGGGTCACGTCCTCGACCGTCAACAGGACGAACTTCTCGCCCGAAGGGCTGCTGCACGGGTCCAGGCGTATGTCAACGATGCGCTCGGGATGATCCGGCGTGGCCGCCCGGTAACCGGCCCACCGCACCGGGTCCCCCGTCTCGAAGGTGCTGCGGATGGCGGACTCGAGGCCCGCGTCCTCCATCAGCTCCCTGGGGAAGACGTCGGCCAGGTGCTTGCCGGTCACGTCCTCCACGTCCGCGGTCCTCTGCCGGTAGTACGCCGGATTGGCGTGGACGATGGACAGGTCCTCGTCCAGGACGATCAAACGCAGCGGCAGGGCATCCAGGACGCTGGCCAGGAACTCGCGCTGCTCGTCGAGCTCGCGCATCTGGTCCTCGACCTGGCTGCGGAGCGTCGCGGCGAGCTCGGCCAGTCTCTCGGTCAGGCGCACCTGGTCGGTGATGTCGCCGAGGGCCATGTGCACGAGGGTGCGACCCCCGTGCGTGAACTTGCCCGCCGAGACCCTCACCAGGGGCCCCTTGCCGCCGCGCCCCACCAGGCGACACTCGAGGCGCATCGGGGGCTGATCCTCGCCTGCCGCCAGCAGCTCCTTCCAGCGCACTTCCGCCACCTCGGGCAGCAGGTCGGGCAGCGCCAGCCAGCGAAGCTGCCGACGCGAGTACCCCGTCAGCTCCTCCGCGGCGGCGTTCGCTTCCAGCACTTGGCCCGTGGCGCCGTCCAGCAGCAGCAGGCCCTCGCCCACGCTCTCCCACAGAAGCTGGGCCCGCTCAGCCTCCGCGCGGGCGAAGTCGGCGCTCATGGCCGCCAGCGCCTCGTGGACCCGAGCCGTCGCCCGGCCCACCTGCTCGGCCGCCACGGCCAGCACCTCGGGGTCCGTTTCGCCCAACTCGGCCAGCAAGCGCAGGAAGGCCCGAGGGAGCGCCGCAGACACCCCGGCCACTGCCTCCTGGCCGAGCCCTTCCTGAGCCAGCCGGCGAGCCATGTTGCCCAGGGCCTGATCCACCGGCTCGCCCCGCAGCACCCCCTTCAGCAGTCGCACGGTCTGCGGCGGCTCGTCTATCGCACGCAGGGCACTGATCCACCCGGCGACGACGTCCAGCCCTCCGCTGCTCAGCTCCTCGCAGAACAGAGCCGAGAGCCGCCGCCAGTGCTCGTCAACCAGGGCGGCCAGGTGCCGCAAGTGCTTCGGCGCGCTTTGGGCTGACATCATCTAGGTCCGGGCAGCCTCCGGCTCGGGTAATTCGCAGGCGCTCCTCAGCTCCTGGGCCGCGCGCTCGGGCTGCACCACGTTGATGTAGAAACCTGTGCCCCACTCGAAGCCCGCCATCTTGGTCAGGCGCGGAATCAGCTCTATGTGCCAGTGGTAGTCGTACTCGATCGTGCCCCAGTAGTCCGGCTTGCCCGGCCGGGCCACGGTGTTCGGCGCCGTCTGCAGAACCATGTTGTACGGGACGTTCCATCGCCTCTCCTGGTCGCCGAGCAAGGCGTAGTAGCGCCTCAGCACGTTCTGCAGGTTGTCTATGAGGGCCAGCTTCTCCTCGCCCGTGATAAGGGGGAAGTCGTGCTGGTGACGCCGCGGGTAGATGTGCACTTCGTAGGGGAATCGGGCCGCGAAGGGCACAACTGCCACAAAGTGCTCGTTCTCGGCCACCAGACGCTCCCCGCCCGGCATCTCCTGGCGGATCAGGTCGCAGAAGATGCACCGCTCGCGCTCGCTGAAGTAGTCCCGGGCTGCCCGCAGCTTGTCCTTCACCAGCTTCGGCACGATCGGAAGAGCGATGATCTGCGAGTGAGGATGGGGAAGAGAGGCCCCCGCCACCGCCCGGTAGTTGCGGAAGATCACTACGTGCCGCAGGTTCCGGTCGCGGCGCAGGTCGGCCAAGCGCTCCTCATAGGCGCCAAGAATCAGCAGGACCTGCTCGACCGGCATCTCGTACAGCAGCGCCGAGTGGTCCGGGGTCTCGATGATCACCTCGTGGGCTCCCCGGCCGCTGATCCGGTCGTACATGCCTATGCCCTGCCGCTCCAGAGGCAGGTCCACGTCGAGGGCCCTGAACTTGTTGGGCACCACGCGAAGCAGCCAGCCCGGCCCGTTGGGCTCTCCTCCGCCGGGCCGCACGGCCGAGATCTCGGGCGGGGTGACGTCCTCGTGCCTGGGGCAGAAGGGGCAGGCGCTCTCAGGCACGGCTGTCTCCTCGACCTTGCCCGACGGCCGGCCGCCTCGATTGGCTATGATGACCCAGATCCCCGTGATCGGGTCCCTGCGAAGCTCAGGAGCGAAATCCTCACTGCCGAGCATCAGACATCAACCTCCGCGTCGGTTGCGCGTGGCTGGCTGCGCGGCCCCCTGGGTATGGCCCACCCGGGATCATCAACCTGCCCTTCGCACCGACATGCCACGTGCCGTCCAGTCCCGCCCATCCTAGACACCACCCCACATGCCGTACGCCACCACCATCCCCGCGCGTCGTGGCCCCGGCGATATGGGGGCAAGACCTGTGCCTGTCAGGGTACCACTTCCCTGCCCTTGCGCGCGACCCCCACTAGCCGGCGCCCCAGGGCCGCCCTATCCCCCGGAGGGCCCGACGGACGCGCCGCGAGGCCGCACGGAGGGATTGCCGCGCCCCGCACGAACAGAGCCGCCAGCCCGGCCCGTCCTTACAAGGAGGATGCCCCATGAACGTGATCCTGATCATCAGCGACACCTTCCGCCGCGATCATCTGGGATGCTACGGCAACGACTGGATCCGCACCCCGAATCTCGACAAACTGGCCCGCGAGAGCTTCCTCTTCGACAACGCCTGGGTGTCCAACTTCCCGACCCTCCCGAACCGCTACGACGTGATGACGGGGCGTTACGGGTACATCGAGTACGACTGGTCACCCTTGCCCCAGAGGGTACCGGTCCTCCAGGGCGTCCTGGGCGCGGCGGGCTACGTGACCATGATGGTCGCCGACACGCCCCATATCCTGCAGCACGGCGCCAATTTCCAGCGGGGCTTCGACGCCTTCCACTGGGTTCGGGGACAGGAAAACGACCGGTATGCCACTCAGCCGCGCGAGGTCCAGTTTCCCTGTGACCCGTCCAAGCTGCGCAACCCCGACGATACGGTGGTCCAGTACCTGCGCAACGTCGCGGGCCGCCGGCGCGAAGAGGACTACTTCCCGGCCCAGACCATGCGCCACGCCGCCCGGTGGATCGAGGAGAACCGCGGGGAGCCCTTCTTTCTCTACGTGGACACCTTCGACCCCCACGAGCCCTGGGACCCGCCCCAGTGGTATGTGGACCTCTACGACCCGGGCTACGAGGGCGAGGAGGTCATCTACCCCGTCTACGGGCCCGCCGACTACCTCACCGCGCGCGAGCTGCGCCACGCCCGGGCGCTCTATGCCGGTGAGTGCTCGCTGGTGGACACCTGGGTGGGCCACCTGCTGGGCCGCGTCGAGGAGCTGGGCCTCCTCGACGACACGATGATCATCTTCACCACCGACCACGGCTTCTACATCGGCGAGCACAAGCTGACGGGGAAGGCCATCATCTGGCCCGGCGGGCACTACAACTGCCCGCTGTACACCGAGGTCGCCCGCGTGCCTCTCATGGTCCGCATGCCCGGCCAGCGCAAGCGCAGGCGCATCCCGGCCTACGCCCAGGCCCCCGATCTGGCCCCCACCATCCTCGACTTCCTCGGCGTCGCTGCCCCGGACACCATGCAGGGCATGTCCCTGCTGCCCGTGATGGAGGGCGAGCAGCGTCGTACCCGGCCGCTGGCCATCAGCACCCCCTCCCTGGCGCACGACCCCAACGGCGGGCGCCCCAGCACGGTCACCAGCGGTGACTGGGCGCTCGTGTACCATGGCAGCCCCGACGCGCCGCTCGTCCGGCACCTGACGGCGGCCGTGGACCACGTGGAGAGGCCCGCTTCGGTGCCCTCGGGCGGAGTGCCCTTCCCGGAGCTATACAACCTCAAGGACGACCCGGGCATGACCCGCAACCTCATCCGCAAGCATCGGGACGTCGCCGAGAAGCTGCACCGGGAGCATGTGAAGTTCCTGCAGGGCCTGGGCATGCCGGAGGAGTACCTGCGACACAGGTTAGAGCTCTAAGCGCGCAAGAGGCGGGCGGGACGTGCAGTTCACCTCCGCCAGTTCCTCGCGTCGCAGATAAGACGCTGCGCCCGGTCGATGGCGAAGCAAGCCTGCTCCCGGCCCAAGGACCGGGGCACGTAGTCAGCTTGGCTACGCAATCCCCTCAGCTTGGAGAGCTCATGGCCGATCAAGGGGGCCTCCGGCCACGTGGAGTTCAGAAGCGCGTTGATTAGCTTCCCATGTGCGCCCTCGTGGACCTCGCCGCCCCCGATGGTCCTCCTCTCCCGTGTTGTGATGCGGCGCTCCGCGGCGTAGGCCCTCACGGCGTGGTACGCGGCGAAGTAGGCGCGACTCACGGCGGATCGCCACCGGGCTTCGGCCAAGGGATCCCCTTGCGGCGCTTCGGCAAGCTCGTGCGCAAGCTTCAGGTAATCTTCCCACGAGAACCTCACACAAGTCGCTCCGTCAGCCTGAGTTCACACGGCGCGGCCTGCCACGCCCTAGCGCCCCAGTGGCGGGAGAGACGCTCGCTCACTTCCGACGCCTCCTGCCACGGCAGCGAGACCGGGAACTCGACACCGATGTACTCGGTGCCCTCCTCCTCGTCGCACCCAAGCGAGACGCGCGGTCGCCCGAACCCCTTGGCGTACAGCCGTGTCCACTCCAGGCCTTCGACCAGCAGTCGAAGGAACTCCGGGCTACGGGCTAGCAGTCCCCCGAGATACGGGTCGTCGTGTACGTATGCCAGGCGTCGGAGTCGATCGAGCAGGAGGTCGACGGGCGTGGGTGCAGTCCAGACGACCTCAGGCCGTTGTCTCGCTGGCGGGTCCGCGGCCACGAGGCGCGCTGAAGACCTGGCTGGGGCCGGCCATCCCCCTGCCCATCCCCTTGCTGCCGCTGACTCAGTCCCCATCGTGCTCGTCCTCCTGTGACCCGCCCATCAGGCCTCGGAGTTCGTCCGTCACCAGCTCCTCGAACAACTCGTAGGCTGCTTCGTGCCCTTCGTCAAGGGCGGCCTGCATCCCGGGGAGTGGGCACGGAGGCTTGAGGCCGCGGGAGTACGAGAGCAAGAGGTAGACATGCGGCTCCGGCCGCGGCCAGCCCCTGAGCGTCACTCGCAGGTCGCCCTGACCGCGCTGCAGTTCGACCCCCGCAATGAACCCTTGTGCCTCGCCCTGGAGCCCCTGGCTTGTCTCGGGCCACAGGGCAAGCAACCGAGGGATCCGCTCCAGCGCCACACCCGCAATCTCGTTCACGTAGTCGACCGCCATGCTCGTGGCTGCTGCTGCCCCAGTCGCCTCGGCATAGGCATCCCTGAGTCGCAGGTAGGCATCCCTGAGTTGCCGCCAACCCAGGTAGCTGTGGCCCTGCTCCCGAACGTGCGCGAGCGACAGCTTGCGGGGCCGGACTGCGGCCTCCAGCTCCCCGTCGGGGGACATGAACCGCACTTCCACCTCTGCCACGAGAGCGTTCGGAGGGCCCTCCCTCTCATCCGCTGCCGGCGGGGAAGGGTTGATGGTAGCCGTGATCCTCTGACTCACAGAGGGCAGCCATTCCGCCACCCGTTCATGGATCGCCCCGAACGCTGTCAGGGGCCACTCACGCTCGTGCTCGAACTCGCTCTCAATCGCGACCTGACGCACTGTCGGGTTGCTGTAATGGAATCGGCGCGTCGGTACCATGCCGTTCACTCCTGGCCCTATCCTTACGGCTGCCTCGTCTCACCGCGGTTCTCTCGCCTAGCACAGAGTCCTTCCCCGCTTGGGCCGTGGACCCCGCGCCGCGTCGCGACCCGATGGCCCGCGGACAGCTAGCCCCGGACTCCCGGCGGGTAGATGACCGACTCGCCGCCCATGTATGCCCGCAGCGCCTCCGGCACAGTCACCGTCCCGTCCTCGTTCTGGTAGTTCTCCAGAATCGCGGCCACCGTGCGCCCCGTCGCCAGGCCCGAGCCGTTCATCGTGTGCACGAACACCGGCTTGGCGTCCGGCTCCGGCCGGAAGCGGGTGTTGCACCGCCGCGCCTGGAAGTCCCCGTACTGGCTGCACGAGCTGATCTCCACCCACTTGTCCATGCCCGGCATCCAGGCCTCCAGGTCGAAGGTCTGGCAGGACGAGAAGCCCAGGTCGGCCGTGCACAGCGCCACCCGCCGGTGGGGGATGCCGAGCAGGTCCAGAATCGCCTCGGCGTTCCGCGTCAGCTTCTCCAGCTCCTCGTCCCCCTGGCCGGGCTTCACGTACTTCATCAGCTCCACCTTGTGGAACTGGTGCTGGCGGATCAGACCCCGGCTCTCCTGGCCCGCCGCCCCGGCCTCCGCCCGGAAGCAGGGCGTGTAGGCCGTGTAGCACCTCGGCAGGTCGCTCGCCTCCAGGATCTCGTCCTGGTGGATGTTCGTCAGCGGCACCTCTGCCGTCGGCACCAGGTAGAAGCCCTCGCGCGTCTTGAACATGTCCTGCTCGAACTTGGGCAGCATCCCGCAGTCGAACATCGAGCGCTCGTTGGCCACGAAGGGCGGGAGCACTTCCGTGTACCCGTGCCTGCGCGTGTGCGTGTCGAGCATGAGGTTGATGAGGGAGCGCTCCAGCCGCGCGCCCAGCCCGAGGTCGGCGACAAAGCGCGAGCCGGCGATCTTGGCCCCGACCTCCCAGCTCAGAATCCCCAGCTTCGGGCCTACCTCCCAGTGCGGCAGAGGCTCGAAGTCGAAGCTCCGTCGCTCGCCGCGTTCGTGGACCACCACGTTGTCCTCCTCGGAGGCGCCCACGGGGACGCTGGGCAGCGGCACATTGGGCACTTCCACCCAGCGGCGCTCGAACTCCTCCTCCGCCTGCTTCTCCTCCTGCTCCACGCGCTCCATCTCTTCCTTCAGCGCGCTCACCTGCGCGCGCAGCTCGGTGGCGTCGCCTCCCCGCTGCATGATCTCCCCGATTTGCCTAGACAGGGCGTTTCGCTGCTCCCGCAGGGACTGGGCCTGGTCTATGAGCTCCCGTCGGCGCCGCTCCAGCTCCACCAGCCCATCCACGTCGAAGTCGTAGCGGCGGTTTGCCAAGGCCTGCCTGATCAACTCCGGGTTCTCTCGGATGATCCTGCGGTCCAGCATCGTCAGCCCTCCGTTGAGTCTAGACACCTCGTGGGTCTGCTGCACCCAGCCCTCCTGCGAGGGTCTCGCTATTCTGCCACGGCACGCGCCCGCCTTCAACCTGCCCGGCCAGCCTCCGGGGTAGTTGCGCTGGCGCGTGGGAGCAGTATAATACCCGTGCTCGCCAGCGCCTTGCCCCCAAGGCGACTGGCGGCATTAGTTTCCACCAAGCCCGTGGCCGGACCCATGGACAACCAGCCGACCAATCCACCCAGCCAGGAAGACGGCGACGAGGCTCCCGAGCAGAACGCTGAGAGCGACGCCCAGGCCCTCGCGGACGCCTCCGGGAGCAGCGGCCGTCTCCCCGGTGACGACCCCGGGCAGGCCCCCCTGGCTCCCGAGACCACCCCAGAGCGGGCGGTGGCTCCCGGGCGCCGACTTGCCCTTTGGCTCCCCCTGCCCGCCGTGGCCCTGCTCACCGTGCCCTGGCTGGTCTGTCGCTTTGGCGGCTTCGAGCTGTCGGACACGATGGTGGCCGTGTGCAGTGGTGTGGCCATCCTGGGAGCCGCCTTCCTTCTCACCTGGGCCGCCGAGCTCGCCCAGCTCGACATCTCCCAGGGCCTCGCTGTGGCCGCCGTTGCCCTCATCGCCGTCCTCCCCGAGTACGCCGTGGACATGTATTTCGCCTGGATGGGAGCGAAGGACCCCCCCTACTGCCACTACGCCGTCGCCAACATGACCGGCGGCAACCGGCTCCTGCTCGGTGCTGGCTGGCCTCTCTTGGTCCTGCTCTGGTGGGTCCGCACGCGCCAGCGAGACCTTCATCTGCACGGGGAGCGCCGCATCGAGGTCGGCTTCCTGGCCCTGGCCACCGCCTACGCCTTCCTGCTGCCCCTCAAGGGGAACCTGTCCCTCTACGACACCGCCGTCTTCCTCGCCATCTTCGCGGCCTACGTCTATCGCACCTCGACGGGCAGGCACGTCGAGCCCGAGCTGGTCGGGCCCTGCAAGGCCCTCGCGGACCTGCCGCCCTGGTGGCGTCGGCTCGCCGTGGGAGGAATGTTCCTCTACTCGGCCTTCGTCATCCTGCTCAGCACCAAGCCCTTCGCTGAGGCCCTGCTGGGCATGGGCGAGCGATTGGGGATAGACGAGTTCCTGCTCGTCCAGTGGGTGGCGCCGATGGCCTCGGAGGCACCGGAGTTCGTCGTCGCCGCCCTCTTCGTCCTCCGCCTCCAGCCCGACATGGCCCTCGGCACCCTGCTATCCTCGAAGGTCAACCAGTGGACCCTGCTCGTGGGCACCCTCCCGGCCACCTTTTCCATCTCCGCCGCCTGCCCCTCCCTCCTGCCCCTCGACGGCCGCCAGATGGAGGAGGTGCTCCTCACCGCCGCCCAGTCCGTCTTCGGCTTCGTGGTCCTCGCCGAACTGCGCCTGTCGGTCCTCGAGGGTGCTTTGCTCTTCGGCCTCTTCGCCGGCCAGCTTCTCACGCCATCCATCTACGCCCGACATCTCTTCGCCCTGGCGTACCTGCTCCTGGCCTTCCTGTGGGTCGTGTTCGACCGGAACCACCGCATGGGTTGCGTCACCGGCGTCACGCAGGTCCTTTCCTTCCGCCGCGGCAGACCCCGGGACTAGCCTGGCCTTCCCGGCCCTACCCCTTGATAACCGCCAGCGGCCTCATCCGCGCCACCTTGCGCGAGATCCTCGCCCGGTGGCACACCTCGACCACGCGGTCCACGTCCTTGTAGGCCTCGGGCATCTCCTCCGCCAGAGTCTTCATGCCCGCCGAGCGCACGTAGATCCCCTGGCTCCGCAGCTCCTCCGCCACCTGCTGGCCGCGCTTGCGCTGCAGCGCCTTCTTGCGCGACATGGCCCGCCCGGCCCCGTGGCACGTGCTGCCCCAGGTCTCCGTCATCGCCTGCTCCGTGCCCACCAGCAGCCACGACGCCGTTCCCATGTCACCGGGCACGATCACCGGCTGGCCCACCTCGCGGTATCTCTCCGGCACCTCCGGGCATCCCGGCCCGAAGGCCCGCGTCGCGCCCTTGCGGTGCACGCACAGCCTCATCCTCCCCTGCTCCGTCTCGTGCTCCTCGAACTTTGCGATGTTGTGGGCCACGTCCCAAACCAGCTCTATCCCCAGCGCCTCGCTGCCCCTGCGCATCACGCGCTCCACGGCCTCCCGCACCCAGTGCATGATGCACTGCCGGTTCGCCCAGGCGTAGTTGGCCGCGCAGGCCATGGCGGCAAAGTAGCGCCTGCCCTCCTCCGACTCCACCGGCGCACAGGCGAGCTGCGGGTCGGGCAGCAGGATCCCATGCTTGCGCACCGCCCCGCGCATCACGTCCAGGTAGTCGTCGCAAACCTGATGGCCGAACCCCCGCGACCCGCAGTGCACCATCAGCACCACCTGGCCCACCTCCTGGATCCCCAGGACGTCCGCGGCGTCCGGGTCCAGAATCGCGTCCACGTACTGCACCTCCAGGAAGTGGTTCCCCGAGCCCAGCGTCCCGAGCTGAGGCAGACCGCGCTTGACGGCCCGATCACCCAGGGCCGCCGGATCGGCTCCGGCCAGGCACCCGGACTCCTCGGTGGCCTCCAGGTCCTCCTGCTTGCCGTAGCCCCGGCCCACGGCCCACCGGGCACCCTTGACCAGCACGCTTTCCAGCTCGGACCTGTTCACCCTGATGCGCCCCTCGCTGCCCACGCCCGACGGCACGGCCGAGAAGAGCGCGTCGGCCAGGTCCTCCACCACCGGCTCGACTTCCTCGCGCAGGAGATCGGTGCGCAGCAGCCGCACCCCGCAGTTGATGTCATAGCCCACGCCGCCCGGCGAGATGACGCCCGTCTTCAGGTCGAAGGCCGCCACGCCGCCGATAGGGAAGCCGTAGCCATAGTGGCAATCGGGCATCGCCATGGCCGGGCCCACGATCCCGGGCAGGCAGGCCACGTTGGCAAGCTGCTGCAGCGCCGCGTCCCTGCGCAGGTCCTTCAGCAGCACCTCGTCGGCGTACAGGATGCCGTCCGTGTGCATCCCACGCACAGCACCCTGCGGAATGCGCCAGCGCAGATCGTCTATCTTCTCCAGGGGACCTTCATACTGGCTGGACACGCGATCACCTCCCCGGACCTACCGACCCCGGCACTCCAGGCAGCCCCCGTGCGGGTCATAGAGCTCCCCACAGCGCGAGCACTGCTGCCAGCCATGCTCGAGCTTCCAGCGGCGCAGCTTCAGGTGCGTGCGCAGCACCCGTCTGAAGCCCGCGCGGGCCCGCTCGTCCTCGATCGCCGCCCCCTGCGCCTCGATCCATTGCTCCTCCGCCTCGGGAAGGGCGATGGCGTCAAGCTCCGCCTGCGACGGCGCCGGCGAGACGTAGGCTCTCGCCTCCTCGCCGGTGCCCACTCGGTGCCGGCGGAAGGCCGCTCCCGTGCTGGGCCGGATCTGGCGCACGTAGGTCGCTCCCAGCCGCGTATTCAGCCGCCGCACGATCTCCTCGGAGTCCAGTTGGAGCTGCTGGGCCCGCGCCGCCGAGTCGCACTGCACCTCCACTATCCCTTCCCACACCCGGATCACGCGCGTGTGACGAGCGTACCACTGCCCCACCACCTCGCCCCAGATGGCGGGCACCATGGCCTCGTGACTGGCCTCCAGCACCTGCTGGCCGGCCAGATACTTCTCCAGCGCCCTGCCCAGGCCCGTCGTTCGGTCGTGCCTGTCACTCTCTCTCAATACTGGTCACCTCGCCGGCCCTCAGGTGCACCCACGTCCTCACGGGTGCCTCGGCCAGCGCCGGCTCTCGCGACGCAAGGGTAACGATAAGCTGCTCGTACACGCCGGTCAAGCGAAGCACCTGCCCCGCCCGCTCCTCGTCGAGCTCGGACAGGCAATCATCCAGCAGCACGATCGGCGACTCCCCGGACTGCCGCCGCACCAGCTCGGCCTCCGCCAGCTTCAGGGCCAGAGCGGCCGTCCTCTGCTGCCCCTGGGAGCCGAAGTGCCGCAGTCGCTGCCCGTTGACCAGCAGGCGCAGATCGTCCCGGTGCGGCCCGACCGGCGTCCGCCTCAGCCGCTGCTCCTCCGCGACCCTCTGCTCCAGCAGCGTGCGGAAGCGCTCGGCGGCCTGCCCGGGGTCGCTCGCCTCGTGCAGATCGCCGGCATAGGCGACCCGCAGCGCCTCGCCGGGCCCGGCCAGCTCGCCGTGGATCCCCACGGCCAGCTCCCCGAGGGCCCCGGCCAGCCAGGCGCGGTGGCAGGCTACCTGCGCGCCGCACCTCACGAGCTGCTCCGTCCAGGGCTGGACCTGCGCCGCCGGCGCCTCCATCTGCAGCAACCGGTTGCGCTGCTGCAGCGCGCGCCGGTAGCGGGCCAGATCGTCCACGTAGGCCGGCCGCAGCCGCGCCAGGGCCAGGTTCAGGAAGCGCCTGCGCACCGCCGGCTCGGCCTGGGCAAGCTGCAGGTCCCCGGGGGTGAACAGCACCACGGGCAAGCGGCTGAGCAGATCCGCGGCTCGCCGGACGGGCTTGTCCCCAGCGGTCATGACCTTGCGGGGACCCCGCGACCCCAGCTCCAGCCCCACCCTCACCTGTGTCGTCCGCCCATCGCCCTGGCGAAACACTACGTCCACGAGCGCGTGGCTTTCGCCCCAGCGCACGAGCTCCTCATCCCGCCTGGCCCGCATGGACCGGCCCGCCGAGGCCACGAACAGGCTCTCGAGCAGCGACGTCTTCCCGCTGGCGTTCGGGCCCATCACGACGATCAACCCATCCCCCAGGTCCAGCTCGATCTGCGGGAAGCAGCGGAAGTTGGCGAGGTGTATCCTGTCTGCGCGCATGGGCGTGGGTGTCTTGCTACTAGCCATTATCGGGGAAAAGGCGGCACCCGCCAAGGGCCCGCGAGCGCGGATGCACTCCCTTGGCTTGGCCGCAAATACCGCTCTGTTCGGGCGGTGCACCGGCGCGGCATGGCCTGCCGGGACGAGATTTGTCACGACGCCGGGGGCCGCACTACTGCGGGCAGTTCAGCCGGATTGCTCCTCCGACGGTCTTCCAGTGCTGCGCAAAATACCCGCCAGACGGGCCCTCGATCACCGCCTGCAGACAATAGCTTCCCACCTGGCCACGCATGTCCCCCGACCAGTCCCAGCTCCACGCCTTGGGCCCGTCGTACGTCTGCGCAAGCCCGCTGACCCTCCCCTCGACGTGGAAATACCCATTGGCTCCCTTGCTCACCGTGCCGGAGCCGCTGCCAGTGATACTGGGCACCTTCTTGCAGTCACGGAAGTTCTTGATGGTAAGGGCGTCCCCCGCGACCTCGATGTCGAACCACCCAAAGACCTGCGTGCTTCCAGTATACCAGTCGCCGTGGCCAGTGCAGGTGTACGGCAGGACATGGATCACGGCACAGTGATCGTCCCATGCGGGCACCTGCACACCATGCGGGAGGGCGCTAACCTGGTAACCGCCGCAACTGTTGGGCCCGGCGCCGAAACTGGCTGTGCCGTCGCCGTGGTCAACGACGACAGCCCCTTCCGTTCCGCCCCCCGCATACCAATCCACGGGGGACCAATCGAAGAGGTAGTTCAGGATGGGTAGGTACAGCTTGCCCACTCGCGTCAGCGGCGTCACCGTCAGAAGCACCTGGTCCGAAGGCCGCAGAGGCACATTGTGTGGCGTGACCCGATATCCCGGCACAGGTGCGGTAACGTTCACCCGTGCGCAGGCTGTCTCGGTGGGATGCCCCTGAACGGTGGCCTGGAGCAAGCCGTTCTGGCCTTTCTCGTAAGGGCCCGCCTGGAAGTAGCACCAGAAGTTCCCTCTCGTGTACGGCGTCAGGGAGCCCAGGGAGGGCCGGCTGAGCCGCCACTCAACGTTCGTGTTCTCGGCGTTCTCAAGGAAATCCCAGCACAGAGGCTGCCCTACTGCGTTCCTGGCCTGGAGTTCAAACCTCTTCGGATTCCCGGCTGGCACGTCGCAGGGGTCGGGGACCACCTTGACCTTGCAGATCACGCCCGAGTGCATGAGCCCGTAGACCGTGCGCGCCACGATCCTCTCGGCCTGCTGAGGTATCTCGAGGTTTACGTATGCGCCCCGTAGGGCGAAGATGAAGAAGTCCTTCAGCAGGTTCTTCACATCGTCTCTCATGCCCAGGGTAAATGCAGACCGTGAGGAATGAACCGACGGCTTTGCTGAAGGGGGCACGAGGCAGGGCCCAGGCAAGATACGATATCAGAAGCGCCGGGATTCCTCTCCGTCGGTAGGCCTCGACCTGGGCCTCGCAACCCATGCCCCCTGCTGCCGGCAGTACCCCGCATGTGCCCGTGGGACAGAACTCGCCGAGTTGCCGGTCGAGTTCGTCAACTGCTTCGGGGCTGGACACCGGTGAGCATACCCAGGCCAGCACCGAGAAGGGCAGTGCGTTCGACGTGGAGCGGACCGCCACCCGCCACTGCCCCGGGCTTGGGCAGTGGATCAGCACCCCGCCCCTCGGTCCCTCGCACATGCTGAACGGAAGGCTGATGTTGCTCCCGGTCTCGAAGCGGGCCATGTACGCGTCGAGAGCCACGGCGAGTTCGTCGCTCAAGTGCGGCCGCTCCTCATCGGGAAGATCACCCACACGCTCGAGTGCCGCCATGACGTCGTCCTCGCTGGGGTCGGGAGGTAGCTGTAGAGCGGCATCGGCGAACTCGTTCAGCGCTTGGTCGAGTTCGGGCGCCGACGGATCTACCTCTGTCACCCCCTGGCCCCTTACCTGGCCGTCCCCCAAGGTCACCACGCAGCTACCATTGGGCGAGGTCAGCGCAACCTGCGCGCCGGAAAGCTCAGTGTTGGGCCCAGGCAGGGGACCGAGGAAGAGCATCGTGCTGCCGCCGCTTTCTTGCAGACTTCGGGCAGGAGCCACCTGGGGTACGCTCACAATGCCCTCCGCCTCCCATTCGCCTCCCCAACGCCCGTCAAGAACCACAGCCGTTGAGCCTTCCGCTGTGGCGGAGACGACCCGGTTCACCGCCCTGCCTGGGCCGAGGAACGCCTCAATCAACCATGCTGCGTCCGCTTGATCGAGCGCCTGATCGCCGTTGAGGTCAAAGACTCGATCAAAGGTGCCCTCAGGGTCGTGCGCCTGCCGCCAGGCGGCGAAGAACAACGTTAGGTCATTGGGTCCTATCCGCCCGTCCCCATCGAAGTCACCAGGTACCTGAGCAAGCGCCGCGCCAACCCACAACGTCACGAGCCAAACCGCAACGAACCGCAGCGGCCTCACTGCCCTCACCTCCGAATCGGTCGGCAGCCATGCCGAAGGTCAACGGGCGTGAACCCAGTGGCACGCAACCGATAGAGGGAGCTTCGGGTCTAGCTCGACGTGGGAGAGGTACTACCAGGAAGTCACGGCCCGAGGTACAGCAGTGGTCCCCACCAGCGCGCCTATCCCCCATTTCGCGAGACCTACCAGGCCTCGGCGGCAAGGCAAGGCGCCGCCCTCCATGACCAAGCAGACACCCCAAAGGCGCATCCCCAGTTCCTACATCGCAGTGACAATGCTAGTGTATCACAGAAAAATCAGGACACCAAGCACCGTTCGGGGAGATCGCGCCTGGCCCGCGAAGACCGGCCTGTGCACAAGAGACGGTACTCCTCGCGGCGCACTCATGCCAGTCCAGCCACCGGGCGAACCAGTCGAAGGCCTTGCGGCCGCTGAACTCGTGCCCCCCGTCGAAGACGTCGAAGTCCGCCCGCTCCGGCACGCCGACCACCTCGTACACCCGCGCGATCTGCGCGTGCTGGGTCAGCGAGTCCTCTATCGGGAAGCCCGCGTCCGCCTTGCCGTTCTCGACCAGCAGCGGCCTGGGCGCTATCAGGGCCGCCAGCTCCCACATCTCGTCCAGGTACTCCAGGAAGCACGACGGCGTCTGCACCCCGCAGGTGTTGTCCATGGCCAGTGCGTAGGCCCCGAACCGGCTCACATAGCAGCTCACGCAGGCCGCCCTGATCCGCTCGTCCAGCGCCGCCAGCCAAAGGGTCATCGTTCCCCCGTAGGACAGCCCCACAGCGCCGATGCGCTCAGGGTCCACCTCGGGCCGCGACTGCAGGTAGTCAATCCCGCGCCGCGCGTCCCACACGTTGCACAGCAGCATGTTCCGGCCCAGCAGCTCGGCCTTGAGCATCATGATGTTGCACGGATCCCGCTGGCCCAGCCGCTCACTGGCGTAGCGCCTCTCGCCGAAGTTGCGGTGGTCCGGCGCCAGCACCACGTACCCCCGCTCGGCGAACTGGCGGGCGTAGTCGTAGTTATGTGCCTCGATGTTGCTCCGCCGGTCCGCGTCGCCGTGATCCAGCCCCACCACGTCGTCCTTCCCGTTCCCGTGGCCGTGCAGCGCCATGATGCCCGGCCGCCGCTCCCCGGCCCTGATGCCCTTCGGCACCAGCAGCCAGCACGGCACCGTCATCATCGCCTCGCTCTGGAACAGCACCCGTCGCCGCACCCACTGCCCCTCGTCGTGCTCCTCGGTGACCTCCGGCTCCAGGGGAACCGTCTCCTCCGGCCAGCCGTGCATCGCCGCCACCAGGGCCTCTCGCACCGTGCCCTGCCAGGCCGCCAGGTCCAACCCTCGCTCCAGGTCGAAGCTGAGCCGCCGGGGACGATGCTCGTACACGTACTCGATCCAGCGTAGCAGGTCCAGATTGCGCTCGGCCATTGTCGCCCTCCCTGCCCTCGGCCTTCACGCCGCGCGGGCCAAGTGTCCTCGGGAGCTTGTCCGGATCGGGGGATGCGCCGCCCTCGGCCCTGCCGGCCTCTGCTCAGGCCGAGCACTGGCGCGTCGGTCGCGCGGCGCCAGGCGCTTACTGCCGCCCGGCGCGAGGACAACAGGGCCCAGGGCAGCCGGCCGAGCCGTCTCGGGCCCTCAGAGCTGGTCCTGACCGTTGTCCCCCTGCTCCTCCTGCCCCTGCGCAACGACCGACTGCAGCTCCTGCCCGTACCCGTAGTAGTAATAGTAGTAGTAATAGTAGTAGCCGCCGCGGGACAGGGGCACGCGGTTCAGCACGATGCCCAGGATCGGCGACCGCCCCGCCTCGAGCATCTGGCGCGCGCGCTCGAGCTCCCGCGCGTTGAGCTGGCCCGCCTGCACGACCATCACCACATGGTCGGAGTGGCCCGACAGCACAGCCGCGTCGGTGATCACCAGACACGGCGGCGAGTCCAGCAGCACAATATCGGCCATCTCGCGCGCCTGCTCGATCGCCTCCCGAGCCCTCTCGCTCTCGAGCAGCCTGGCGGGGTTGGGCGGCAGCGGGCCCGAGGGCACGACCCGTAGGCCCGTGACGGCCGTCTCGCAGATCACGTCGGTCAGCTTCGCCTCGCCCACCACCACGTTCGTCAGGCCCCGGGAGTTGTCCAGATCGAAGAGGTGGTGCAGCGCCGGACGGCGCATGTCGGTGTCCAGCAGCAGCACCGACTGCCCCGCCTGCGCGTAGGCGGCCCCCAGGTTGCCCACGGTCATCGTCTTGCCCTCGCCCGCCAGGGCGCTCGTTATCAGCAACACCTTGCCAGGCTTCTCCCACAGCCGGAAGTTGATCTGCGAGCGAATACCCCTGTAGGCCTCCGCGTAGGGGCTCTTGGGCGAGGCGACCACCACCAGGGGGCTTTCCGTCTGCTCCAGGCGCGGCACCATGCCCAGATAGGTCATATCCGTGTACCGGCGGATGTCGTCCGGGTCATGGATCGTGTCGTCAATCAGCTCGAAGAAGATCGCCAGCGCACACGACGCCGCCAGCCCGAGGACGAAGGAGAAGATGAGCGCCTTGCTCAGTCGCGGCGTCTTTGACTGCGCCGATACCGCCCGGTCCAGCACCACCGCGCCCTCCGCCTTGATCGCCTCGTTCATCTGGTGCACTTGCAGGTCCGCGGCAAGCTGCTTCTGCATGTCCCGCAGCAGACTCAGGCGCGCCCCCAGCTCCTCGGTCCGCTGGTCCAGCCGGGCCGCCGACTTCGCCTCGGTCATCAGCTCGCCCACCGTCGCCTGAAGCGAGCCCTCCTTCGCCTGGAGCTGCACCAGGTTCCTCTGCAGGTCCTTCACTTCGTCGACCAGCTCGGCGTGGCCCTTGTCGACTGCGGCCGAGGTCGTCTCCACAGTGAGGGGCAGTTGGGCGATCTGGGCCTCCAGTTCCTTGACCCTGTCCTTCAGGTCCAGCACCGCGGGGTGGTCCGGGGTATAGCGGGCGAGCATATCCGCCAGGGCCGCCTGGTAGGACAGAAGCTGCTTGGATAGGCTCTCCCGCAGGGGGTTCTCGATCGGGTGCTTGTCCACCCTGTAGGGCTTGGAGCTGGCCAGTTGCTGCCTCGCCCGCTGCAGGTTGGCGCTGGCCGCGCTTACTTCGCTCTGCACCTGCTTGAGCTCGTCCGTGTAGCGCTGCAGCAGGTTCACGTACTGGCTTGCGCCTTCCGCCCCCACCGGCCCCATGGCCGTGCTCACACTGTACGCCTCGCGCAGCTTCTCCAACTGGGCGGTCACCTTCGTCACTTCCTCCGTCGTCCGCTCCAGTTGGTTCTCGACGAACTGCCGAGCAGCCGTCTCGTAAGCTCTCTGGAAGTCCCCCACGACGACGACGAAGCTGTCCGCCGCCTCGTTCGCGAAGGCCATCGCCTGCTCCGGCGTTGGCGCGTCCGCCTGCACCGCGATCACGTCAGGCGGCTCCGTCCTCGCCCGCAGGGCCTCCACGACCTCCGCGGGGTCCGCGATGATCCGCTGGCCACTCGTGCGCGCCGCCAGTTGCTGCGCGACCCGCTTGGCGTTCTCCGAGCTGGTCAGCAGCTTCGCGTAGGTGGACAGCGAGAGCTGGCTACCACCGATCCCGCGCCGCTCCCCCTTCACCACCACGCTGATGCCGGGCACCTGGGGCCGCATCAGCACTCGCGCCGTGGCCGAGTACTGCGTCGGGACCGTCAGCGAGTAGACCCCACCCGCCAGCGTCACCGTCAGCGTGAACAGCACCATCAGCACCCAGCGCTTTATCAGGGCACGAAGGTAATCGCGTGGTTCCAGTTGGGCTGCCGTTTCCATGTGCCACTGCGCCTCCAAGGTGCGCCAGGACACCCCGCTCCCAGTATAGAACCTGGTGACTCGACCGTCAACGACGCCGGCTATGCGGCCCCGCGCTGGGCAAGGGGTCTGTTGAGTCACTCCATGGCCGCAGTTAGGTCTGTATTATGGCCTCGACCCGTGCTGTCCTCCGCTGGCACGCCTGCGCTCCCCTGCCGTCCCGCATCCCGGTCGGCCCTGCCCTCAAGCCGGCGGCCCTTCCCGGCCCCCGCGGCCCGGGCGATCCTACAGCTTCTCGCCCCGGTGCAGGAGATGCTCCACCTCCTCGAGGGTCGGCAGGCCCGCCCGCCCCCCGAGGGCCCGGCAGCTTAGAGCCGCGGCGGCCGAGGCGAAGCGCATGGCGGCCGGCAGGTCCTCTCCCCGCGCCACCGCGTAGGCGAAGGCCCCGTGATACACGTCGCCGGCCCCGGTGGTGTCCACCACGCGCTCCATCTCGAAGGCCGGCTGGTGATGGCGCCCCGCCGGCGTGTAGGCCACGCTTCCCCTGGTACCCAGCGTGATGATGAGCGTCCCTCGCGTCCTGAGGCTCAGGACCCTGGCGGCCTCATCGGCGTCCTGCGCCCCCGACCAGCTCAGCGCGAAATCCTCCGGCAGAATCGGGAAGGAGACCGCCTCGAAGAGCCTGTCCAGCCCTTCCCTGGGCCTCTCAAGGTCCGCGACGACCGGAATCCCCTTCTCCTCGCACCAGCCGGCAAGTCGTATGCCAGCTTCGACGTGGTGGCCGTCCACCAGGACGGCCCGCGCGTCGAGAGCCCGGTCGCGGTCGAGGTCCGCGGGGCTCAAGGGCCCCAGACCGGGCGGTTGCCAGAAGATGGCCCGCCTGCCCGTGCCCTTCTCGGCCACGCAGAAGGCAAACTGCGACCGCCCACCCTCCACGACCTCCAGCCCCCAGGAGGTGTCCACTCCCGCCTCGCGGAAGGCCCGCACGATGTTCCGCCCGTAGGTGTCATCGCCCACGCGACCGATGAAGGCGATCCTGCCGCCCAGTCTGCCGATGGCGGCCGCGGCCGTCGCGCCCTGCCCTCCTCCCTGTTCCGACAGCTCCTCCAGGGGCCGCTTCTCGTCCAGTTGGGGGTACTCCTCGCAGACGCCGAGCACATCCCAGCAGCAGGAGCCCAGGCAGACAACGTCGTAACGGGGTGACCCACTACTCACTTCGCACACCACCTGGCGGCCGCTTCGCGATTCGTGGTCGAGGCAGCGCCCGGGCCCCCTAGCCCCGGGCCGTCAGCCTCAGGATGTTGCCGCCGAGGATCTTGTCCGTGTCCTCGCGGGACAGGGCGAAGGCCCGCACCCAGGCGATGTCCTCCCCCAGGGCCAGGTCGTTGTCCGCGTTCCACGGATAGTCCAGCCCGTGCACCACTCGGTCCGCCCCCACCGTATCCAGCACCACCTTCACCCGGTGCGGCGGTATCTCATACACGTTGTAGCGCCCGGACGCCTGCGTGAAGCCCGCGTACGCGTTCCTGTTGTTGTGCAGCACGGCGAGGGCCTCGTCGAACAGGGCGTACCCGCCCATGTGGTCAATGATCAGGGGCAGATTGGGGTGCGCCTGCGCCACCTCGTCCAGCAGCATGGGCCGATAGGTCTTGAGCAGCCCCCCGTGGCTGCCCGTGTGCAGGTGGATGGGAATCCCCAGTTCCTCCGCGGCCGTCCAGAAGGGGTCCAGGGCGGGATCGTCTAGCGCGATCTTCTGCACCGGCGGATGCACCTTCGCCCCCACCAGCCCCGCCGCCACGAACTCGCGCAGCCTGTCGGCGGACCCCGGCTCGGCCGGGTTCAGCGTCGCGAAGCCACGCAGCCTGGGGTACTCAGCCAGCCGGGCGAGCAGCCATTCGTTCGGGTCAGTGAACCCTGAGTCGCCGCCCTCCGGCCAACCCAGGCCCGGGTGCGGGAAGGGGGCGAAGACCACAGCTCCGTCCACGTCGTGCTTGTCCAGCAGTTCGATCAGTCGGGGGATGGTGCCGTCCTCGGGGTGGTCAGACAGCCCGAAAGGCGTGGCGCCTACGTGGCAGTGGCTGATGAACATGATCTGCGTCTCCCCTTTGGCGGTGTTCGTCTCTCATCTCGACGCCATCCACTGCTGCGGTGTTCGGGGCCCCGGGATCGCAGGCTTAGAGCCACAGCCCACAGCCGCGCTCGCCGGCAAGCTTCCGCGCACACACCGTGAGCACCCCCCTCTCACCCGTCTCCTCAGGACGCGGGTGCCCAGAGCGGCGCTTGCCTTAGCGACCGAACCAGGTTATGTTTGCCGCGGCGCCTTCACCTGGCGTTCCTGGCCATTGTGCGCCAATCCGGGATTCTACAGCAAGGGAAGCTTTCGCGCCATGCGCAACGTGAGCCATCGTGAGGCCGCAGGCGTCCTCCTGTGGGCCGCGCTGGTCATCATCCTCGCAGGCGCGCCCTACGTAGTGGCCGTCGGCTGGGCCGGCGCTGACCAGCAGTTCTCGGGCTTCCTGTGGGGCGTGGACGAGGGCAACGTCTACCTGTCCTGGATCCGCCAGTACAGCGACGGCGCCTGGTTCGCCGCCAACCAGTTCACCACTCGCTACCAACGCCCTCATTTCCTCAACCTGTTCCTCCTCTCGCTGGGCCGAATGTGCCACTATCTCCACCTGCGGCCCATCGAGGCCTTCCATCTCGCCCGACTCGCCGGCATCCCCTTTGTCCTCTATGCCTTCTACTGCCTCGTCGCCCACCTCACGGCCCTGCGAGCCGTCCGCATCAGCGCCCTGCTCCTTGCTTCCCTGGGCTCGGGCTTCGGCTGGGTCTTCACCCTCCTCTCCTACCTGGGCGGCCGTCCCTCCTTCCTGCCGATGGACTGCGCCAACGGCTGGCAGGTCATGCCGGAGGCCGTCACCTACCTCACCTTCGTCTTGAATCCCCTCTTCACGTGGTCCATCGGCCTCCTGTGCCTTACCCTCCTCTGGGCCTGGCGCGCCCTGGAGAGGCGGAGCGTGGCCCAGGCCGCTCTGGCGGGGCTCCTGCTGCTCCTCCTGGGCAATGTCCACTCCTACGACGTCTTCGCGGCCCACGCCGCCATCCTGCTGTGGGTCCTCTACCTCATCGCCCGGCGCGAGCTGTCCCTCGCGGCCGCAGCCAGGCTGTATGGCGTCATCTTCCTGCTCGGGCTGCCCTCGGTCGTCTGGGCCTGGTACACGGCGCACGCCGACCCCGCCTACATGATGAAGGTCAACACGCCCACGCTCTCGCCGCGGATCGTGGACTACGCGGCCGGGTACGGTCTGCTGGGCGTGGCCGCCCTGATGGGCGCCTACACGGCCTGGGTGCTCAGGCCTCGCCATCCTCGCTCCTGGGCTGTCGTGGGCTGGGCCGCCGCCACGCTCCTCCTGGTCTACGTGCCCGTGAGCTTCCAGCGCAAGATGATCGAGGGGCTGCACCTGGCCCTCAGCTACCTGGCGGCCCTGGCCGTGGCCTTCGGCCTGCCCTGGCTCGCCGAGGCCCGCTGGAGCAGGCACCTATCGGCCAACGACAGGCACAGGCGCCGGAGTGGCCTCGTGAGGGTGCTGGTGACCGCCGCGGTGCTCCTGTCGCTGCCATCCAACGTGGTCTTCGTCTACGACACGCTGCAGCACGTCTCGGTGAACTACGCCGACCTGCGCCACGTGCTCGCGCCCCCGGTGTACCTGACCACCGACGAAGTGCGGGCCCTGCAGTGGCTGGCGCGCCGCACCACCTTCGACGACATCGTCCTGTGCTCCTCGCTGCTGGGCAACCACGTGCCCGCCTGGTGCCGCGCGCGCGTCTTCAGCGGCCACTGGGCCGAGACGCTGGACTTCGCCCGCACGACGCACACGGTGGCCGCCTTTTACGCCCCGGGCCTCCTGCCCGAGGCCCGCGAGCGCATCATCACGGACACCGGCGCCACCTTCGTGATCTGGGGCGAGTACGAGGCCCAGTTGCAGAGGGCCATGCTGGGGCCGGCCGAGAGGGCTGTGGGCGGGCCCGTGCACTACCCCGATCCGCCCGACCGCGATCTCCCCATCCTCACGCCTGCCTTTGCCTCGGGCGCCACGGTCATCTACCGCGTCGCCCGGTAAGCCACGACGCCCGATCCCGGACCTTTCGCTACGCTCCCCGCCTAGCTCTCGTCCCCGGAGGGCTCGTCGTACTGCTCCCACACGGCGTCTATGTTGAACTCGAAGCTCGTCTCGTGGCCGCACCCCTCACACTTCACCCGAAGCACGTCGAGGTGATGCCTCCCGTCCCGGCTCTCCATCAGCGCCTGGCTCCTGACGCTGTAGGTGCCCCCACAGCGCGGGCAGCGTTGGCCCGCCACATACTCGTACTCCTCGTGCACGTTCTGGACGGCCATCGCGCCCCCCCAGGGCCCGGCACTGCCCGCGTCCGCCGCCGGGGTACTGCCCCCACAGCCCACCAGTCGCCTGATCCACGCAACCAGTGAACCCACCAGCGACGACATGTGTCATTCCCTCCCGGCGACCCCGCAAGCCGCCCACACATGCTAGGGAATCCGCCGGCCCGCCCTGTCGTGCCCCGGTCAGCCCCCGCCGGTCACTGCTGCCCTGGCCCCGGAGGCGCCGTCAGCAGTTCCCGGGCCCGCTCGGGGCTCACCATCTTCACGTGCCCGTCGGCGAAGCCTACTGTCAACATCCCGTCGTGGACGCCCTCGGCCGGCACGGCGTCCGGCCCACCCACCGGGTTCGGCCCGCCCAGGTTGCTCTCGAAGAATAGGGGCGTCTCAGCCGGTAGCGGCA
>CAZSOQ010000027.1:32629-33365 GCA_964608495.1 uncultured Armatimonadia bacterium
GTTCAGCGCGTACCCCACCGGTAGGTCGGTCCGCGACGGGCAGGTGAAGAGCGCGGGGTTCCGCACGTAGGCCGAAAGCCCCTCACACCACTGCTCGCCCGGAAGGATCTCATCGTGGTCCTGAGCGTACATCAGCGCAGCCAGGCAGATCTGCTTGACGTTGCTGATGCACGCGGTGGCGCGAGCCTTGTCCCTGGCGGCCTCCACCACCGGCCCCAGGGCCGCCATTGCGCCCTCGCCCCCCGCGCCCCGGTACCTCAGCCTCCCCTCCAGCCCCATCGTTGCCAGGTTGATCTTGTAGACCGTCCCGTTCTCGACGATCAGCAGTCTCTCGTCGTGGATCATCGTCACGGGGCTGGCCTTCTGCCCCGACATCGCCCGCGTGAGCATCAGCATCCCCATCGCGTCGTCGCCGCCACCGTGCTGCCCCACGAGGAGAGGCAGCATCGCGAGCACCGAGTCGTCGCCCTCCGCCAGCACGCTGAGGAAGAGCGCGGCCTCCTTCTCGACCCCCATCTCGGCGAACATCTCAGCCCTGGCGCGAATCCGCGCCATCTCGTCCTGCAGCGGCTCAACCGCCGGGACCGGCTCGCCGGTCTCCACTACCATGGCGGCCGGCTGCTCGGCAACGGCCCGCTGCTCCGCAGCGACGGGCTGCCCCAGACCCACGCCGGCCACGAGGAACGCCAAGACTACCGGCATGACGAACCTTGCCAATCTCCTCGCCTCCTTGCCC
>CAZSOQ010000028.1:0-32996 GCA_964608495.1 uncultured Armatimonadia bacterium
CTTGGCCTGCCCAGGGCAGGCCCTGTAACATGCCCTGCAGACCAAACCAAAACCAACCCCTTCGTGTCTCACCCTAATCGGGCGCAGCACAGTACGAGCCCCCGGCCCACAAGGAAAACGGCTGGTTCGGCTACATGTCCCCAAGCATCTCCAGCGCCTGCTCTACCATTGCCTCGCCGGTGCCGGGGGCGGAGAGGCTGTGCCAGCCGACCCAGAGCTGGTAGCCGCCTAGGGCGTACGACGGGCGGTCGCCGACGTAGCCGAGGGTGCCGTTGGCGAGGCCGATCACGTAGGTGTTGCGGAAGGGCGAGCGACGGCGGATCTCCAGGGCGAGCGCGGCGAAGATCTCTCCCGGCAGGCCCACGAGGGCGACGTCGCCGAGGGCCATGACGGTGAGGGAGGTCTCGCGCTCCTGGCCCGCGACCGGGGCCATGTCGGCCCGCATGGCGCGGAAGACGCTCGCGTTCGCCTCGGGGTTCTCGGGGGTGTAGGTCTCACTCCAGTACCTCACCGCGGCTTCCTCGGCGGCTTCGTCGAACTCGCGGAGGCGGTAGGCGAAGGGGCGCTTCGCTGATGCCAGCAGCGACTGCGAGCAGGATGCTCGCGGTCCGCAGGCGTGGGCCAGGCCCCACTCCACCGCGGCGAGGATGCGGTGGATGCACTCGGCGGTGCCGATGGCGCGGGTGTTGGGCGTGGAGCCGAACTCGCTGGTGTTGTGGGTGGAGCCGAAGGCGCCCGGCAGGAAGAGCGCGAGGCCGCCGTGGCAGCGCTCGATCTCCTGGGCCGCGAGGCCGTACATGCCGGGCGAGACCGCGCCCTGCGTCAGCGCGCCGATGTTGTGGACCGAGTGGGAGAAGAGCGTGCAGACCAGCTCGCCGGAAGGGCGGCGGAAGGCGATGACGGGGAGGTCGGGGTCGTAGGGGCCGGTGGGCCGGACTACGTCCTCCCACGGGTAGGCGTACCAGGCGATGGTGCCGTCGCGGAGGAGGTAGCGGCTGTTCTGGCCGACGGTGGCCTCCTGGCTCTGGGCGAAGGACATCTCGGCCGCGGAGGCGGGGTCGTTGAGGGCCTGGCAGGCTTCGGTGATGGCGGCGATGAGGGCGGCTTCGAGGGCCTCGCAGAAAGCGGCGTCACGGCGCGCCCCCAGGATGTCAATGGTACACGGGGCGTGGTGGGTGTGGATGGCGGTGATGAGCAGGTTGGCGGCAGGCACCTGAGCGGACACGCGGGCGAGCACGTGGTCGGGGACGATCATGGAGTCGGTGCAGGCGAGGCAGAGGCGCACGCCGTCGGACTCAAGGGCCAGGGCGACGGCACGCAAAGGGGCCTCCGGTGTGATCTCCGGCCCGGTGGCGATCTCACGCATCGCGGCAGCGGCTTTGAGTTGCGTCATGCCACTAGCTCCTCGCCGCGCGCACGGCGCAGGAGGGCCCCGTCCCAGGGGCACCGAAAGCCTCGGGGGGCGGGCTCCCCAGCGAGCTGTGCCGCCGTCCCTAGTTGTAGTGCCGCAGTAGTGCGCAAGCACACCACCGCGGGTCCTTCCCGGCAGGCTACGGCGCGACCAGGTGGGGGTCCCCCCACTCGGCCCAGTCGCAGTTGGCCGAGCCGCAGCTATCCGTGACCAGGCTCAGCAGGATCGGCTTGCCGGCCCACGGCGCAAGATCCACGACGGCCGCCTTCCACCCATCCGGCCTCGGCATCGGCAGCCCCCACGCGGGCTGGCCGTTCACCTGGACCTCGAAGGCCACCGGCCCGCCGCCCTTCCGAACCTCGACGTAGAAGCGGAGCCGCAGAGGCTGCGGCGGTAGCTGCAGACACCAGTCGAGAGCCGTCCGGCCGGAGTCAGGCGGGTGGCCGAAGATCGTGCGCACCTGCTTGCCAGCGATCTCGGTGCCCTCAACCTTCCCGCTGCCCCAGACCGAGCCCTCGTGGAGGAGCCCTCCCGGCGTCCAGCCGGTCGTGAACGGCAGGTCGGGCAGGTTCGCGCCCTCGGCGGCCGGCGTCAGGTCGTGGAGCAGACCGAAGGGCTGCGGTCGGGGAAGCTCGACATCGAGGAAGACGCCGCCCTCGGCGGGCGTGGTGCCCACCACGCGGCCCGCCCTATCCGGGTCGCCGAAGAAGGCTTGGCCCGCGCCCGCAGGCGAGAACACCCGGACGCGGGTGGGCTCGGCGTCGGTGTCGCCGAGGTTGAGGACGAGGGGCTGGCCCCAGATCGCCCAGTCCCACGAGCAGCTCTCGGCCGGGCCGGGCCCGGTGGTGAGGCGGAGGATGATCGCCCTGCCGCGGTAGGCCGACAGGTCAACCTCTCGCCGTCCCCAGAGCCCCCGCAGCCAGTGCTCATGGAAAAGCTCCTGGCCGTCTGCTGAGATCGCGAAGGTGACCCCATCGCTGAGGGGCTGCTTGCGATCGGCTTCGATGAGCGCCAGGTCCGCCAGGTCGCCAAGGCCGATCGCGAAGCGAAGCACGGTCTTGCCCTGCGCCGGGATGGTCACGGGGAACTCGCCGTACGTCAGACCGCCGAGGGCCGCGCCCTCCCACGGTGGATGGGCGAGGATGGCCGACATCGCCTCGCCGCCGCTGGCGCCCGGGGTCGTCGAGAAACCAGCGCCGGCGCTGAGCGGCTCCTGGCGGCCATTGACGAGAATCCCGGCCCCGGCCGAGCCCACAAGCTCAATGAGGTCGGCGACGACCGCGGTCTCGCCGGCCAGGCGGAAGAGCGCGCGGCGATGGTTGTCGCGCACCTCCTGCAGGATGATCGGGCCGCTCGCCGAGACCAGGTGCAGGACCTTCGGGTCCGGCGCGCCCGCGCCGATCGGGTAGCGGCGGTCGGGGTCGAGGCCGAAGAGGCGGGTGCCGTCGAAGGCGCGCCACTCCGCGACCGTGCCCGGTCCGGCGTAGGTGTTGACCTTGCTCAGCAGCATCCACACCGCTTGGTCGGGCGCCGACCGCGGGGCCAGCCGCCGGCCGGGCGGAGTGTCGAACACGGCGCTCACCGCGCCGTCCGCGCCCCGCCACGTGAACAGCTCGTCGGGCAAGCGCACCTCCTCCGGCGCGGGCATGAGCCGATGCTGCTGGAAGTAGCGCGCCTCGCGGAGGACGAAGTCCGTGCCCGCGTTGGCCGGGTCGAGAGGGCCATCGAGGCTGAGGGTCGGCCACCCGCCCATCCGGTCGAGGAAGTCGTGGTGGGTCAGGTACGCCGGCAGCGACGTCGCCTGCGACGGTATGCCCAGGTGGCCGTAGAGCCCGCAGAAGGGCGCGAAGAGGAAGCTGCGTACCGGGTGGACCTGCGTGCCCGGCCCCGGGTTGACCCAGAAGGGCTCGCCGCACTGCGCGACCGACGACGCGAGGATCGCCTCGTTGAGTCCCTCCGCGCCGATGGGCACGTCGGGTATCGCGGCCTGAAGCTCGCGCAGGTAGACCTCAGCCCCGCGGGCGCACGTCATGCCCTCGATGTCGCCGTCGTGGGTCGAGACGATCACCGGGAAGTCGAGGTGCATGGCGTCGAAGTGAACCTTCTCCCACGCCGCGCGGATGTGGTCTATGAGGAAGCGGCGCGCCACCGACGAGGCGGGGTTGAGACACACGACCTGGTTGGGGCTGTCCGGCCGGTCCAGGTACCACCCCACGCGCTCACCGCTGACCCGGGCGGTCTGCAGGTAGCGCTCGACCTTGGGCAGCTCAGGGCTGCTCACGTTGACGCCGACGAGGTTGAAGTGCGGCATCACCCGGAAGCCGAGAGCCTGCGCCGCCTGGCACCACTCGACGAAGCCGTCGCGCGGCGTGTAGTCGGGGTACAGCACGTCGTACGGATGCTTCCGCCAGCCGGGGATGTAGAGGAGCGTCTGCTTTGGTTCGACTTGGGCGGCGAGGCCGCGGAGGTGCTCCACGGTCACGTCGTTGGACACGCGCACCACCATGCGAAGGTCCCCCAGCCACGCCGGGCTGCGCGTGGCGATGGGCGTCAGGCCCAGCGTCTTCGCCATGCGTTCGCGGTAGTCGAGGGTCGGAACCTTCCAGTCGCCGCGGTAGGCCTGGATGCGCCACACCGGCGACACCACCGACCGTGCCTCCTCGTAGGCGTCGCGGGTCTCGCCGCCGAAGGTCAGCGCCACCTCGCTGCCCATGCGCCGCAGGTCAGCGCTCTTGAACAGCGCCTCGGGATCGTCGGCTGAGACGCTGAAGCCTCCGTTCTCACCTTGGACGATGAGCAGCGCGGCCTGCCAGTTGCCCGGCCATGAGAGCGTAAGGGCGCCGGGACCGCGGAGGGCGTCAATCATGGTGCCGCCGTTGGCCGGAGCGATGAGGTGGGTCCGCGCGGCGTCAATGCCGGCGATGCCCCACGAGGCCGCCAAGAGCCTCGGCGTAGCACGCTCGGCGGACTCGCGCACGGTCAGCGCCCCGTCGGCGTCCATGCCGAGGTCGAGCGTGATGAGCGCGGACGCGTCACCGGCCGCGCCGTGCATAAGGATCCGCATGCCCTCGGCGGTCTGCTCGCAGGTGACCCGCGTGCTCGGGTCCACCGAGCTGAAGCCTTTGCCATCGCGAAGGGCCGGCGCCGCCTGGGACTCGGGCTTCGCGACGAAGAGGCTGTCGCCGCCCGTCCCGTTCTCCAGCGCCACCATCGTCCCGTCGTGGAAGACCGCGCGCAGGGTCTTGGTCGTGACGGTCACGGTGCGGCCGTCCGGCGAAAGGGCCCACGGCGCGGCATGGACGTCCGAGGCGACGGCGGACAGGATCAAGCAAACCGCGGATAGTGAACGAGCGTTCATATGCGCACCCCTGGCGCGACGGGCGAGCCGGCCTTCAGCAGCTCGCTCACCGTCACTGGTCTGTACCGCTTCTTCCTGAGCCATACGAGCATGTGCGGCAGGGCCCGGGCTGTGTTCCAGCCGCGCCCGTCGGCGTGCATGATGGCGATCCCACCGGGCCTGACCCTGCGGAACTCGGCCAGGAGGTCGGCGGCGGAGGCCTGCGGGGCGGGGTCGCCCGTCGAGACGCCCCACATCACGGTGCGCGTGCGGGCGGCGGCAGCCTCCGCGACGACGCGCCTATCCCACTCGCCGTATGGCGGGCGGAAGGCAGCGGCGTAGCGCCCCGTGCGCGAGTGGAGGATCTGCTGGGTGCGGACCAACTCCTGGCGCACCCGCTCGGGCGTCTGCTTCGTCATGTGCGGGTGCACATAGGAATGGCTCCCCAGCTCGAAGAAGCTCACCGAGGCCAGGAGCCCAGCCGCGTCCGAGTGGGCCTCCATCCAGCGGCCGCCGAGGAAGAGCGTCGCCGGGATGTGGGTGCGGATCAGGTAGCACACCAGCGGCCCGTCGAAGCCGGGGGGCTTCTGCGTGTGGCAGCAGTTGACCGGGATGACCCATACCAAATGGGTCCTCTCCATGTATGGGTTGAGCGCCCATCTGTCTGGCACCGGGATTCGCCATTGGGGGCGCACATACCTTCTCCTCGGGCAAGGCGCCTGTCCTGAAGCAGGTCTTCCCGGCGAGCGTGACGCTCAGAGAGGCTCCATTGCCTGAGAGACTCGCCACCAGGGGTGACGGCGGTCCCGTCATCGCTGGGAAACCCGTGGTTCTCACCGACACGGGAGTGCGGTCCCGGCCGCTGTCCGCCTCTCGGGCAGCTTCAGGCCCTCCAGAGCGCCACGAGTACCAGGATCGGATTCCTCAGAACTTCGCGGCCTGAGGAGAAGGTGCTTGTGTTCCCAGCGGCGCACCTGCACGTCAGACGCGCGATTGTTCAGCCCGCTGAGGAATGGCACCCGTTTGGTGTGGGGAGTCCCGGATGAGAAGGAAGCTAGAATGGCGCAGCGTCTAGTGTTAGTGTCAGTGGTTGCGCTCGTGGCTGCGGTAGTGGTGGCTCCTGCCGGCGTTGCCGTCCCGCCTCTGCTGGTGGTAGCCTTGGCGGGCGGCGGAACGGTACAGATAGACCAAGCCTACGTCGGTGTTGCCGGCTCGAAGGAGCGTGCCCGCATGAGTGAACGAAGCACCGAGGCGCTTGTGATTGCCCCGGCGACGCCGGACAACCCTCGCAATAGCGAGGCCGCCATCACCGCCCTGCAGGATGGGAGGCTGCTGCTGGGGTGGACGGAGTTCTACGCCGCCAACGCGGCCGATCACGGTCCGGCGCGGATCGTGGGAAGGGTCTCAGACGACGCCGGCCTCACCTGGGGCGAGAAGTACACGCTGGTCGAGAACGACGGCGGCTGTAACGTCATGGAGGTCAACTTCATGCGGCTGCACAGCGGCGAGATCGCGCTGCTGCACTGCCAGAAGAACTCGGAGGCGACGGACTGCAGGGTGATGGTGAGGACCTCGGCCGATGAGGGGCGGACCTTCGGTCCGGCGCGACAGATCAGCCCGGCGGGCAAGTACACGGGCCTCACGAATGGGCGGTGCATCCGGCTGCGTGGCGGACGGATCCTCCTCGAGGCCTGGGAGGGCGGCGACAGCTACTGCTGCCTATCCGACGACGACGGGGCGACCTGGCACGACGGCGGGCGTGCGCGGCCGGAAGCCGGCGAGTGCTGGGAGCCGGCGTGCGTGGAGCTACGCGATGGGCGGGTGATGATGCTGATGCGCACAGGCCTCGGTGGGCAGTACAAGAGCATCTCGACGGATGGTGGGGAGACGTGGAGCACGCCCGTGCCGACGGCGCTCGTGGGCACCGCAGCCCCGGTGAGCATTGGCCGGATGCCCACGGGGAGCCTGCTCGCCATCTGGAACCACAACCCCGGGGCTGACAGCCGCAACCCGCTGACCGCGGCAGTCTCGGATGACGAGGGCGAGACCTGGGGCCACTTCAGGAACCTGGAGGACGAAGCGGGCGACGCGTGGGCTTACCCGGCGGTGACGTGGGTGGGCGACGAGGCGCTGATCACCTACTTCAACTACCGTGGAGGGCTGTCGTTGCTCCTGAGACGAGTAGCGCTGGGGTGGTTCGGCGGGTAGAACGCCCGGCCCTTGCCCATTCCGCTCTGGCGGAGTCAGCTCGTGCAGGGGAGAGAACGACAAAGGTACGGGCGGGACGCCCGTCCCACCAACGGTGACCTCACCCCGCGGGACGCTGCGCAGTCGTGGTGAGCCGCCTGCCTGCGTGGTGGCTGGCGAAGGTACAGGGGCATCAGACTCGGGGGCCGGCGCAAGTCGGCCCTCTACTGACACTCGACCCGGGCCCGTTCTCGGGGGCAGGGTCACGATGTGCAGATTCCTGCTATGCCCGCGTGCACGGCTTCAACTACTCGTGGAAGGTACCCTCTTCCGCTACCCGCCGGCTTCGGTGTCGGGTATGAGTCTGATCACGAAGGCGTCGGAGGAGCCTCCGCCGAAGGCAGTCTGGAGGGCACCAGGAGTGGCAGGGAAGTCGGAGGATGTCGTGTTTCCCACCAGGTACAGCGCCCCGTCCATGCCGAAGGCAAGGCTCCGTATCATCTCGTCGCCCCTGCCGCCCAAGAAGCTGCAGTAGAGGAGCTTTGCGCCGTCGGCACTGAAGGCGGCAAGCAGGCCGTCTTGCTGGCCGCCGCCGAAGCGCTTCTGGAGCGCGTCGGGCGTCACCGGCGGATCCGGTGAACCGGTGCTTCCTACGACCCAGATGTTGCCGTCGGCATCGGACACCGGCATCAGCAGGTTCTCGCTGCCCGAGCCGCCAAGCAACCGCGAGAAGACGAAGCGGGTGCCGTCGCCGGAGAGCCTCGTGAGAAAGCCGTCGCTTCTGCCTGTGCCTGGAGGGCGCATGCCCGGCGGCACGAGTGGGAAGTCGCTGGACCCGCAGAAGCCGGCCAGGATGAGGGTGCCGTCGGCGTTGAGCCAGGGGCGGTGTTCGGCGAACTCATTGCCGCTGCCGCCCAGATAGGTGGCATACAGGATGCGGTCCGCACCGGGGCTGAGCTTCGCGAGGTAGCAGTCGGACTGGCCGCCCAGCCGGGGCTGCACCGCGCCTGAAGTAACCGGGAAGTCCGCTGACTTGGTGTGTCCAGCGACGTACATGTTGCCGACGCCGTCGAGGCGTATTCCCATGATGGCGTCGTCCTCCCCGCTGCCGCCCAGCAGAGTGCTGAACACCAGGTCGGAGCCGTCGCTCGTCAGCTTGGCGATGAGCGAGTCGCGCGGGCCTTTGAGCCTGGGCTGGACGACGCCGGGCGTGGTGGGAAAATCGCGGGAGTCGGTGGTGCCCACGATGTAGACGTTGTCCTCGTCGTCGAGGGCCAGTCCGCCCCGGGGCGATTCACCGGTCGAGCCCCCGAGGTAGGTGCACCACACGACCTGCTTGCAGTCGGCGGTGAGCTTGGCCACCACGATCTCGTTCTGACCCCCGGCATACCTCGGCTGGTAGCAGCCCGGTGTGGTGGCGATATCCGTCGAGCGCGTGGTGGTGGTGATGACGATGTGGCCTTGGCGGTCCAGACCCATGCCGTAGACGTTGCGCTCCTGTCGAGAGCCGCCGAAGTAGGTGGCCGCAAGCACTCCGCTACCGTCCGCGCTGATGCGCGCCACGTAGCAGTCGCCGCCATACACGCCGCCCGAACCAAGGCCGGGGTCATCCCCGGCGTAGTGCGGCTGAGCCGCGCCGTCGCTCACCGGGAGGCCGTCGGCGTTGACCTGGGCGCCGATGAGCACAGAGCCGTCGGGATACGGGATGACCTCCCGGGCCTGATCCCACGACGGGCCCCCCAGGTAGGTGCAGTAGGCGATGCGATAGCGGGCTGCGTCGCAGGACCCCGGGCAGAGGCACGACGCCCAGACTACCGCGAGGAGAGCGGCACAGGCGGCATGGCCTCGGAGGGTGAAGGAGGGGTGCATGGGTCTCTCGGACTCCCCAGGCAGAGAGTGCACGACAAGGCCGGTCGCGGCCTCAGCACGGGGCGCTCCGCGAGACGGCAACGACGACCGGGACCCTGCCAGGTCTCGACCTGCTCACGCCGCGTCCTGATGCAGTAGAGCATCGTCAAGTGGGTTCGCCGGGGAGCGGCCGCGTCCTGCCCCTCAGCGCAAGTCTGCCACTGCCTGCGAACGGCGGCGAGAGTATCTGAGCACTTTTCCGCGCCGCAGACTGGTTTTGGGGACTCTACAGCCCGCCCAGCATGTCCACCAGTTCTTCGACCAACGTCTCCCCCGACCCCGGCGCGACCCTTGCCCAGCGCGACCGGAAGGTCTCATAGCCCCCCTGCCGGAAGGCCTCCAAGGTCGGGATGTAACCGACGGCGTCGTTGCACAGCTCCGCAACGGCCGTCGTGGCGTAAGGTGATCGCTGCTTGATGTCTATCCCGAGCTGAGCGAAGGTCTCACCGGGTGTTGCGGCGACAGCGCCGTCAGCAATGCGCAGTGCCTGCACCACCGTGGTGAGGTCGTCCTGCGGATCGGCCTTGAGCAGGCGGTCCTCGTTCTCGAACACCTCGAATCCGTCCGGCCACTTATCGCGGATCTCCGCCTCCTGGAAGGACTCACGATCCCGCACGCCCAGGCGCACCTCCCGCCACGCGGCGCCAAGCGCCTCACTGTTGCCCGGCGTAGCCCGGCGCACCACCGTCCGCATCGCCTGGGACAGACGCCGGTGGACCTCCTCGAAGCCAACGATGTGGTTGATATCCCCGCAGGCTCCGGGCAGGAACAGCGAGAAGAAACCAGCGCCGAAGTCCTCGCGCAGGGACGCTGCCACACGGCCGGGGTAGTCTGCCGAGAAGCTCGTCCCGAAGTGAGCGTTCACGTGCAGCGTGTAGTTCCACAGGGTCGCCACAGGCCTCCCCTCACGCAGGAACACCCAGGCCATCAGGTCCTCGTCCTTCGGCCCGGCCAGAGGCAGGTTCTCGCGCTCATCCTCGGTGGCCAGCCACACGTTGATGGCCGATCCGCCGTGGCGCAAGAGCCGCCTGTTTCGACCAACGCCCCCCAGCGTCGTCTTCACCGTTCCCACGGCAACCGGCAGCAGGCCCTTGGACGCTTGGCGCACGGCCTCGCTGATCGCCTCCCTGACCCGAGCCAGGTAGGCCTCATCGAGAGCCCCGGCCAGATCAAGGCTCTCGTCCGTGTAGGGCCCGGAGTGCGTGTGGGAGCAATTGATCAGGACATGCTCCGGCAGGATGCCCGTCTGCGCGGCGATCGTGGCCCGGGGCTCATCGGATCGGCACTTGGTCCAGGCGATCAGGTCGAGGGTGACAAGAGCGATGCGCGTGTCGTCATTGCCCAGAACCATCGCCTTGCACATCAGCGGGTCGTCGGTGCCGACAGACGTTCGCGGGTGCAGCGACCCGGCCATGGGAGTGCCCACCGGGGGTGTGATACCGACCGATGCGGTGCCAAGGAGCATGTTCGTAGTCTCCCCTTTCGCCGTAGGCACGACGGTTACCAGCCACCTGCAGACCGTCCTCGTGCGACGCGACCTGCGTCATCCTCTCCGAGCTGTCCATGTCGAACCGTCCTTCTGTTCTCTGCTGCGGCCATTGATGGAAGCAGCACGGCCATCCCGGCAACCGGTCGGGAGACCGATCAGATCAGCCTCCCGGGGGGCTGTCCGGTTGCTCCGCCAGGCTGCGGGCCCCGGGGCGACCCACTGCCCAAAGCCCCCAGCGTGTCTGGTGAATGTCCCCTCGGCGTACTCCCTGAAGGCTGTGCGCAGCTCTGCCCCTGCGGACTGCAGTCTGCAGGGGTGGGAGAGGGCGCGGTCAGGCGTCCGGCCAGACCTTGCCGTGGCGGGACGCGCCGCCCTCGACCTCGGCCTGGAAGTCCGGAATGGGTATGACGGCGCCGCCGGCCGCGAGCGAGTCGTGGGTGGCCGGGATGATCGCCGAGAGGTTCAGCGCCATCCAGACGCCCACCTCCGGGGCGCGCGCCTCGGCGACGGCGGCGCGGAACTCCGAGGCGCAGCAGTAGTCGCTGATGTCGAAACCGCTGGCCCGCGCCTTGTCCTCCATCTCGCGGTACCAGCCCGGCAGGTGGTGCTCGTAGTCCCACAGCGGGCGCCACTGCCCGCGCTCGCACTCGCCCACGATGTAGACCTTGTGGTCGTCGCCCAGGCCGCGCGGGGACTCGTAGCAGCCTCTGGTGCCCTGGATCCCGTAGTACTGGACGCTCTGGGGTCGGTGCGAGACCAGGTCGTAGCCCATCTGTACCAGCTTCCCGGACGGCGTATGGCCTACGGTGATGGTCCTGTCCTCGAGCGCGCGGCCGGGGATCGTGTGGTTGCCTGAGCCAAAGCAGGCCACGTCGCGCACGGGCTCCTTGAGGATCTGGCACAGCGGCCCCACGTTGTGCGTGGGGTAGTTGTTGCCGGGCACCAGGTGCAGGCAGGCCCGCCAGGTACGGCCCGGGCCGGGCTGCTCGACCGGGCCCCGCAGCTCCTGCAGGTACTCGCTCTCGCCGTAGTAGATGTCGCCGAAGACCCCGGCCTCCGCCAGGGCGCGAACGAGCATCACGTGGCGCATGTAGCAGTAGTTCTCGGCGAGCATGTAGGTGGCGGTGCTGCGGTGCGCGGCCTCGGCGAGAAGCCACAGGTCCCGCCAGGTGAAGCCCGCGGCCACCTCGCTGAGCACGTGGATGCCGGCGTCCAGGGCCGCCGCCGCCTGCGAGGCGTGCAGGGGCATGGGCGTCGCGAGGAAGATCGCGTCAACGCCACTGTCGAGCAGGTCCTCGAAGCGCGTGACCCGCCGGTCTATCCCGCGTTCCTCCGCCACCTGGTTGAGCCGCTCCTCGGCGGGGTCGCACAGGGCCGTGACCCGGCAGTCGGGGAATTCATCAAACACGAAGGCAGTGCGGCCGCGCCCCAGTCCGGCTATCCCGATCTTGAGCATCGCGGGTCTGCACCTCCCGGTCGCGTATCGCGCTGGGCTCGCGGCGGCGGGCACCCGTGCCGTCCGGACGACCTTGCCGTCGCCGCGGGGCCACGAGTTCCGCGTCCGGCGGCGACACTCCTTCGGTGGCGGCCGGCGGCGTGGCAGGTTCCGCGCCAGCCGGGAGGAAGTACAGCCGACCATGGTCGGGAGGGCTGGACGATGTCGCTCTTGCTGTGGGGCTTGGTTGCGGCTGGGGCCCTGGCGCTGGCCGCCGGTAGCGGCGCCGGACGCGGCGAGAAGCTGAGGCGCGGCCTCGTGGGCCTGCGACTGCGCGACGGCCGCGTGTACCTGGGCTGGCGTCTTCTCGCCGACGACGCGCGGAAGACGGGCTTCTTCGTGTTTCGACGGCCCGAGGGGTCGTGCCACGATGAGGACTGGCAGCAGCTCAACGTCGCGCCCATCCTGGACGGCACCAACTACCTGGACGAGTTCGCGGCGGCGGGACAGGGCTATGAGTACCGCCTCCAGCCCTGTCTGGGCGATGTGGACGGCCCCGTGGAGGCCGAGATCACGGTGGCGGCAGGCGGCTCGCGGCCCTACCTCTCGGTGCCCCTCGACGGCGACCACCAGCCGCGTCGCGCCGTCCTCGGCGACCTGGACGGCGACGGCGAGTACGAGCTGGTGATCCAGCAGCCCAACTTCAACACCGATCCGTACCAGCACCCGGGCTACTGGAAGCGCAGCACCGGCACGTACAAGCTCGAGGCCTATAGGCTGGACGGCAGCCTGCTCTGGCGGCGCGACCTGGGCTGGTCCGTCGAGCAGGGCACGTGGTACGCCCCCTATACGGTCTTCGACCTGGACGGCGACGGCCGCGCGGAGGTCATCACCAAGGCCGGCGAGGGCGATCCACGCGAGCCCGAGGGGCATGTGAAGACCGGTCCTGAGTGGATCCTGGTCCTCGACGGGCAGACGGGCGAGGAGAAGCACCGATTGCCCTGGCCGTCGCGCGAGGGCTTTGAGGACTACAACCGCTACTGCCGCAACTACCTGTACATCGCGTACCTGGACGGGGAATCGCCCCACCTGATCGTGCAGCGCGGGACCTACGGGACTATCAAGATCGAGGCCTACGACGGGGCGATGGAGCAGGTGTGGCGGTGGGAGGCGAGCGGAGAATACGAGGGCTACCGCGGCCAGGCCGCGCACACGGCCGTGGCGGCGGACGTGGACGGCGACGGCTGCGACGAGATCGTGTACGGCTCGGCGGTGCTGGATCAGGATGGCACGGGGCTGTGGTGCCGCGGCGAGGGGCATCCGGACACGATCCACGTGGCCCATATCCTGCCCGACAGCGAGGACCTGCAGATCTTCTACGGGATCGAGCCACGCCACGAGCGGTACGCGGTGTGCCTGGTGGGGGCGGCGACGGGCGAGATGATCTGGGGGTATGACGGCCCGACGGTCCACGTTCACGGACAGGGGATGGCGGCGGACGTCCTTGCCGACGAGCCGGGCATGGAGCTGTGGACGCGCGAGGCGGACGGGAGCCGGGCCTTCTTCTACACCGCCGACGGCAGGCCCATCGAGGGCGACTTCACCCAGTGGCCGCTGGCGCTGTACGCCGCCTACTGGGACGCCCGGCCGAGCAAGGCCCTCGTCAACCCCAAGACGGGCAGCGTGTTCACCTATCCGGACGAGGAACACCTGAGCTTCGCCGAGGGCGACGCCCAGCCCGTCGTCCTGGGCGTGGTGGACATGCTCGGCGACTGGCGCGAGGAGATCCTGGTGGGGCTGCCCGGCGAGGTGCGGATCTACACGACGACCATCCCCACGGGCCAGCGGCGCGTGACCCTCATGCACGACCGGATGTACCGGACGGGCGCGGCGCGGATGGGCTCGGGCTACCCCTGCCAGCCCCAGGAGAGCGGCCTGATGCTCGAGGCGGGCAGGAAGCTGACAGGCGACGACTTCTGGGCGGGCCTGCTCTAAGGAGGCAGCGACATGGGCAATGAGGTCAAGCAGCAGATCCTGACGGCGATCCAGGGCTTCGAGGCAATCGTTGACGGCCACGAGCACCTCGGCCCGGAGAGGGACCGGCTCGCCATGACCCCGGACGTGTGCTTCCTCTTCTCCCACTACCTCACGGGCACGCTGCACGCGGCGGGCTTCGAGACCGGCGACGGCAAGGTGCTCAGCCGCTTCGAGGTGCGGCAGTTCCTGTGCGACACGTCCAGGCCGGTCGAGGTACGCTTCGCGGTGCTCGAGCGCTTCCTGCCTGCGGTGCGCGAGACGGCCTACGCCGAGGCGATGTGGCGGTCCCTGCGGGCCGTGTACGGCTTCGAAGACATCACGAGCGACAACTTCATGGACATCACGCAGTCCATGCGGGCCGCGAACCAGCCCGGCCTGTACGACGACATCCTCGTCAACCGCTGCAAGATCAAGTACTCCCTGACCCAGTGCGGCCACGCCGACCTGGACAAGCCCTTCCTGGTGCCACTGCTGAACTTCGCGCTGCTGCAGGACTTCCCGGGCGGGCGCGCGGACGTGGACCGACGCGCCGAGGGCCTGGGGATGACGGTCCACACTCTGGGCGACTACGTGGACTACTGCCGCGCCCAGCTCACCCACTGGCGCGACCAGCAACGCGTCGTGGGCATGAAGACGCGCAGCCAGCCCGAGCAGGCCCTGCCCACCGACGACGAGGCCGCGGGCCTCTTCGCCAGGCTGATGAGCCACGGGCGGCTGGCTTGGCCCGACAGCATGGCCTTGGCCTGCTACCTGCGCGAGCGCGTCATCGCGCTGTGCGGCGAGCTGGACCTGACGGTGGCCGTGCACGCGGGCGTGTGGGACGACTTCCGCCAGCTCGACCCGCGCCACAACATCCCGATCATCCTCAGGTACCCGGACACGCGCTTCGACATCTACCACATGGGCATGCCCTGGGTGCGCGACACGCTCTTCCTCGCCGGCAACTGGCCCAATGTCTATGTCAACTGGTGCTGGACGCACATCGTCTCGTACTACATGACCCAGTCTGGGATGCTGGAGTACGTGGACTTCGTGCCGGCGGACAAGATCAACGCCTTCGGGGGCGACTACTCCGCGCCCTGCGTCGAGAAGGTCTACGGGCATCTGTCCATGGCGCAGGAGAACGTCGCCACCATCCTGGCGCGACTCGTGAAGGACCGGCGCGTGACGCTCGAGCGGGCCGTCGAGCTTGCCCACCTGTGGTTCTACGACAACGCCATGCGCCTGTACCGTCTGGACAGGCTGTGAGGCCGAGGCCGCGAGGCCCCCGCGATCCGTCCGGGGGACAAGGAGGACAGCCACCATGACCTGGGCCGCCATGTGCCTGCTGGTGACTCTTGCCCAGCCGGCGCCCGCTGATCTGGACCGCGAGCTGGCCGCGACCGGGAGCTTCGAGCAGCCGGCTCAGCAGGGGAATCGCCCGGACGGCTGGGCCTGGCCCGGGGCCAACGCCGAGTGGGTGGAAGAGGGCGGGAATCACTGGATCCGTCTGCGCGACAGCGCCTCCGCCGGCCAGAACATCAAGCTGGAGCCCGATTGGTGGAAGATCCACGTCTCGGTGCGCGTGAAGTGCACGGACGTGGTTCTGGGCACGGAGGGCTGGTACGACGCGCGCGTGGCAATGATGTTCGCGGACGACACGGGCGAGCGCGTGGGCGACTGGCCCAACGTCCTGCACTGGACGGGCACCTTCGACTGGAAGGACGAGGGCAGGGACTTCACCATCCCGCGCGGCGCCAAGACCCTCAACCTGAGCTGCAGCATCTTCAGCACGACGGGCGTGGTGGAGTACGACAATCTCTCTGTGCGGCTGGTGGCGCTGTACCCCAAGCCGGAGGACGCTGCGCCGCCCGCCCCCGAGGACGTGCTGTGGTCGGCGGACAGGGCGTGGCGCCAGGAGAGCCCGACGCGCGGGCGCTTGTGCCTCAACGGCTCCTGGCGGTTCCACCCCGGTGGCGACGAGTCGGCGCCCCCGGCGGCCGGCACCGGCTGGGGATGGATGAGGGTGCCCGGAAGCTGGGCGCCCGGATCGGGCATCACCCCCGTCGGGCCGGACATCTGGCAGGTGGCGCGGTCGGTCAGCGTCGCCGACTCCGTCGTCGCCTGGTACCAGCGCCGGGCGGACATCCCGGCGACCTGGGCGGGCCGGCGCGTCTTCCTCGCGGCGGACAATGTCGTCCGCTTCGCCACCGTCTATGTGAACGGGCAGGAGATGGGGCGCATCGAGTGGCCCGAGGGGAGGGTGGACCTTACGTCGGCCGTTACCCCGGGCCAGAGCGCCCTGATCTCCGTGCTCGCCGACGCCAGACCCGTGGCGCCCGCCGACTGGGACGCTAAGACGGACCAGGAAAAGCGTGAGGCGGCCCGCGGCGTCGGCGTCCGTGGGCTGTCGGGAGACGTGTTCCTGGAGGCCGAGCCCGACGGACCCCGCATCACGGACGTTTTGACCATGCCCTCGGTCCGGCGCAGGGCCCTGGGCCTGCGGGTGACGCTGGCGGACCTGCCGCCGGGCAAGTACCGCCTGCAGGCCGAGGCCCGGCGGGACGGCAAGGTCGCCCGCTCCTGGGACGGCGAGGCCTTCGACGCAACGGCGCCGGCCGAAGGCGAGAGGACTGTGAGCTTCCCGTGGGCCGACCCGGTACTGTGGGACGTGGACCGGCCGGAGACCTATGACCTGGTCGTGCGCCTGCGGTCGGCGGACGGCAAGCTCCTGGACGAGTACACGCCCGTGCACTTCGGCTTCCGCGAGCTCTGGATAGACGGGCGCGACGTGTACCTCAACGGCCGGCGGTTCCACATCCGGGCCTTCGATCTGCAGAACCCGTCCTCGAACGGCGGGATGGCGAGCGAGCAGGCCTGCGAGTGGGCGTTGCGGCGCTTCCGCGACCTCGGGATGAACTTCGTCTATCTGAGCACCTACGACCTGGACTGGGGCCAGATCCGCTACCTCGACGGGGTCATGGAGGCGGCCGACCGGCTGGGCTTCACGATCAGCGTCTGCATGCCCCACGCCAAGGAGATCGTCAACAGCTACCAGGACCCGGCCAAGCGCGCCTACTGGGAGCGCATGGCCCGCTGGGTGGCCCGCCGCGCGGCGAACCACCCCTCGGTCATCATGTACGCGATGGACCACAACTGGCTGGGGCACGCCGGCGACCAGAACCCGCGCTTCCTGGACGCCAGCTTCCCCGATGACGACCCGTCGCTGGGCCAAGGCAGCCTCAAGTCCCGGGCGGCCGGGCGCTGGGCCGAGGAATACGTGGGCCAGCTCGACCCCACGCGGCCCGTCTACCATCACCAGTCGGGCAGCTTCGGCCGCTGGATCACGCTCAACTGCTACCTGAACTGGGTGCCGATCCAGGAGCGCATGGACTGGCTCTCGACGTCCTACCACCAGGGACGCAAGCCCATCTTCCTGGTTGAGTTCGGCATGCCCCATCAGGCCAGCTTCCAGCGGCACCGCGGTGGGCCCTTCATCTGGACGAACAACGTGCATGCCGAGCCGCTGAACGTCGAGTACGCGGCCATGCTCTTCGGCGACGACGCCTATGACCTGGGCGAGGCGAATCTGGCGCAGTACGAGCCCCTCGCGCGCCTCTATGAGCGCAAGGGCACATCGTTCCACTTCTCCGAGGCCTTCGCGACCTACTGGAGCCAGCACATCGAGAAGGACTTCCTGGACGTGAAGGCCGAGTACACGCGGTTCACCTGGCCGGCCTTCCGCACGTGGCAGATAGCGGCTGTAGCGCCCTGGGACTGGAGCGACATGGGGCGGCCCCGCGCGGGCCTCGTCGAGCTGTCCCACGATGTGACTGACCTGCAGCAGCCGGGCTTCCGGCCGGACTTCGTCCAGTGCTCGGACTGGTTCCATCGGCCGCCAGGCGACCCGAACGACTACACCGTCCTCGGCCGGACCCTCCGCGACCGCAACCAGGACCTGCTGGCCTACCTGGGCGGCAAGCCGGAGAAGTTCACCAGCCGGGACCACATCTTCGCCGCCGGCGAGAGGGCCCGCAAGCAGTTGATCTTTGTCAACGACACGCCGGACGCGCAGGTTTTCGCCTACCGGTGGACGGCGTCCGTGGATGGGCGAGAGGTGGGCGGGGACTCGGGCCAGGCCCGGGTGACCGCCGGCGAGGTGACCAAGGTCGCGATCGCCGTGGCTCTGCCCGCGGTGAAGGCCGATGCGAAGGGCAAGCTGTCCCTGGTCGCGACGGTGGGCAAACAGCGCGGGCCGCACCTCGAGGACTCCCTGGAGTTCGACGTGCTGGCGCCGGCGGGAGCGCCGGTCGGTGGGGGCGAGGGCTTGGCGATCCTCGATCCGGCCGGCCTCACCACCGCTGCGCTGCGGAAGGCCGGGGTCACGCCGAGGGCCCTGCAGGCCGGTGACGAGGTGCCTGCCGGCACCCGGGGGCTCATCATCGGGCGCGAGGCCCTGCGGGCCGACGAGCAGGAGCTGTGGCAGGACGCTCCCGACCAGGCCGGCGAGCAGGCCCTGCCGCCGGCCGAGGACCTCCAGCGCCCGGCCCTGGCCGCCCTGCCGGCTGCGGTAGCCGACTACGTGCGCAACGGCGGGCGCGTGCTCGTGTGCGAGCAGACGGAACGGGTGCTCAGCCGCAACCTGGGTTTCCGCACGGCCTTCCCGGGCGTCAGGCGCGTCTTCGTCCGCTGCCCCTGGCACCCGGTGCTGAAGGGCCTCAGTGACGACCTGCTCTCCCTCTGGCGTGGGTCCTCGACGCTCACCGTGGCGCAGACGCTCTCGGGTCCGCTGGGCGACCCGCAGGTGGACTGGCTCGGCTTCGGCGACTCGCGCGTGTGGAAGTGGGGCAATTACGGCCAGGTGGCCTCGGCCGTCATCGAGAAGCCCCACCGCGGCGACTTCCTCGCCCTCGCGGACTGCGAGTTCGACCTGGACTACTCGCCGCTGCTGGAATACCGGCACCCGGGCGGCGGCTCGGTGCTGTTCTGCCAGCTCGACCTGTCCGAGCGCACCGAGGATGACCCGGCCGTTGCCCGCCTCTGGGGAAACCTGGTCGAGTGGCTGACCGCCAGGCCCGCCGAACCCATGCCGAAGGCCCGACGGGCCGCCTACCTGGGAGGGCCGCAAGGCCGGGCCCTTCTCGAGAGCCTGGGCGTGGGCTTCGATGCCGCGGCGGGGCCCGGGGGCCTCGACGCCGACGGCCTGCTCGTGGTGGGCGAGGGGGCCCGCGAGGCCCTGGCGTCGTCCCGGCAGGCGCTCGCGTCCGCCGTCCAGGCGGGGGCGATCGTCTTCTGTCTGCCCCAGCAGCCCGCCGACCTGGAGGGCTGGCTGCCCGTGCCCGTCCGCCTCGAGCAGCGTGAGGTCACCCACACGCTGCCCGGGCGCGCGGACACGTGGCTGCTGCGTGGCCTGGGCCCGAGTGAGCTTCACTGGCGCGGCGCGATGGACCTGTGGGCTCTGGCGGACCTGCCCGAGGGCAGCGTGACCACGCCCAGGGGCGTCATCGGCGCGGTGCCCCACGGCCGCGGCTGGGTCGTGTTCTGCCAGGCGTCGCCCGCCCAGTTCGACGACGAGGCCAAGCCCTACCTGCGCCTCTCGCGTCAGAGATGCGCCCAGATGCTCTCGCGGCTGCTGGCGAACTGCGGGGCCGGCTCCGACGTGCCCCTGCTGAGGAACCTGACCAGCCCCGGCGCTCTCGGGATCAACCTGGCGGGCGACTGGCTCGTGCGGCCCGACCCGGACGGCGTGGGCGATGCTGAGCAGTGGTACGCGCCGGACCTCGACGACGGCGCCTGGCGCAAGCTGAGGACGCCGGGCTTCTGGGAAGAGGCCGGGGTGGGCATGGACGGCTACGACGGCGTGGCGTGGCTGCGGACCCACTTCACGGTGGACCGGCCCGTGCCGGAGAAGGGCCTGGAGCTGGTCCTGGGTGCGGTGGACGACGAGGACTGGACCTACCTCAACGGGCAGGCGCTGGGTCACCGCGGCCAGGACACCGATCCCGAGGACTACTGGTCGGTGGAGCGACGGTACCCCGTGCCGGCGGGTCTGCTGCGCCAGGGGGACAACGTGCTGGCCGTGAAGGTGCGGGACCTGCGTGGGGGAGGGGGAATAGGGAAGGGCCCGGTGCGCCTGTCGGAGGGGGAGCGCTGGCTCGAGAGCTTCTACGTTAACGCGCCCGTGGCGACCGACGACCCCTACCGGTACACGCGCTGGTAGGCCGCGAGAGCCTGCGGTATGTGGGTTTGGGCGGCGCCGTGGCGGGGCATAATCTTTTTGCCCAACTACTTGACACGCCTCAGGGCTGTTGATACATTGCCTTCGAGCGGGCTGGTACCGCTGAGGCGTTGCAAGACCCACCTTCCGATTTCCCACGCTTGAGCAGCGTTCCGGCATGTTGTGACAAGGCGGGCCAGGAGGGGAAAGACAAGCACCTGGGTACGGGGCCGGCGGTTCTCCTCCAAATCCGGGCGTCTTACCCAAAGATGGGACAGGCAGCTACCGACGACAAGGTTCTCATTCTCGACTTCGGGGCGCAGTACGTACAGCTTATCGCCCGCAGGGTTCGCGAACAGCGCGTGTATGCCGAGATCAGACCCCACAACGCCCCCGTCGAGGCTCTGCTGGCCGAAAGCCCCAGGGGGATCATCCTTTCCGGCGGCCCCGCCAGCGTCTACGGCGACGGGGCCCCGAAGGTGTCTCGCGAGCTCTTCGACAGCGGCATACCTGTCCTGGGCATCTGCTACGGGCATCAGCTTATGGCCCACGTCCTCGGCGGATCCGTCGAGCCGGGCCTTCAGCGCGAGTACGGCCATACGGAGGTCGTGGTGGACGAGACGGACCTGCTGCTACGCGGCCTTCCCGACCGCCTCGAGACGTGGATGAGCCACGGCGACCGGGTCGTGGAGCCGCCGCCGGGCTTCGTGACCCTGGCCCACACGCCCGATACGCCCGTCGCGGCCATGGCCGACGTCGAGCGCAAGCTCTTCGGCGTCCAGTTCCACCCGGAGGTGCAGCACACGCCGCGAGGCAGCGAGATCCTCCGCAACTTCCTGTTCGAGGCCTGCGGCTGCGCGGGGAGCTGGCGGCCCGGCAACTTCATCGAGGAGGCCATCGCCGGGCTGCGCGAGCGGATCGGCGACGCGCGGGTCCTCTGCGCCCTGTCCGGCGGCGTGGACTCGTCGGTGGTGGCGGTGCTGCTCCACCGCGCGGTGGGCGATCAGGTCACGGCCATGTTCGTGGACCACGGCCTGATGCGCAAGAACGAGGCGGTGCAGGTGCGTGAGAGCATGTCCAGGCTCCTCCGCGGGTCCTTCGTGGCCGTCCAGGCCCAGGAGGAGTTCCTGGAGCGCCTGCGCGGCGTTCTCGACCCCGAGGAGAAGCGGCACATCATCGGCGACACCTTCATCCGCGTCTTCGAGCGCGAGGCGGCGAAACTGGGCGAGTTCCGGTTCATCGCTCACGGCACGATCTACCCCGACGTCATCGAGAGCGGCGGGGGGGGCGCGGGCAGCTCCGACAGGATCAAGTCGCACCACAACGTGGCCGGCCTGCCGGAGGACATGGCGCTGGAGAATCTGGAGCCGTTGCGGCAGCTCTTCAAGGACGAGGTGCGCGAGGTGGGCCGAGAGCTCGGCGTGCCCGAGGAGATCCTGGGGCGTCAGCCCTTCCCGGGACCGGGCCTGGCCGTGCGCATCGTCGGCGAGGTGACCGCTGAGCGCGTGGCGACGGTGCGCGAGGCCGATGCCGTGGTGCGCGAGGAGCTGCGCCTGGCCGGCCTCGAGGGCCGGATAGCCCAGAGCTTCGCCCTGCTGCTGGCTGTGCAGTCGGTCGGCGTCATGGGGGACGGGCGGACCTACGCCTACCCCATCGTCCTGCGCGCCGTGGTCACGGACGACTTCATGACCGCGGACTGGGCGCGGATACCGTACGAGGTGCTGGCGCGGATCGCGAGCCGGGTCGTCAACGAGGTGCCCGGCGTGAACCGCGTCGTGTATGACATCACCTCCAAGCCGCCGGCCACGATCGAGTGGGAGTGAGACGATGGGCCGCCAGGGCTCCCGGAACGACACCTCCTGGGCCGCGGACGTGGCCGAGGTCCTGTTAACCGAGGAGCAAGTGCAGAGCAGAGTCGCGGAGCTGGCAGCCGAGTTGCACGAGGATTACTGCGGACGGGAAGTGCTGATGGTCGGCGTGCTCACTGGTGCCGTCGTCTTCCTCTCGGACCTGATTCGGTACCTGCGCATGCCTTTGTGCATTGACTTCGTCCACCTTCGGTCCTATTGGGACGGCACGGTGAGCTCGGGCAAGATCGAAGTAGTGAAGGACCTGAGCTGTCCTCCGCGGGGCAGAGACATTCTTATCATCGAGGACATAGTGGACACGGGCCGAACGCTGGCCAATCTGGTGCAAACGCTGAGGGAGCGCGGCGCCGCATCAGTGCGCGTGTGCGCTCTGCTCAACAAGCCGAGCCGCAGGGCTGTGGAGATCCCACTGGACTACGTGGGCTTCGACATCCCCGACGTCTTTGTCGTTGGCTACGGCCTTGATTTCGCCGGGCAGTACCGCAACCTGCCTTGTGTGGCCGTCCTGCGGCCGGAAGCTTACATAAGGGCTTAGCTCTGGGAAGTGAATAGCGAATGATGCACGATCTGGAACAGTTGGAGCAGATGACGGTAGACGACCTGCGTCGGGTGGCGGCCGAAATCGGCGTGTCCGCGTACTCGACCCTCCGCAAGCACGACCTGTGCATGCGTATCCTTGCCCGTCAGAGCGAGAAGAACGGGCATGTGTACCGCATAGGCCTCCTGGAGGTCCTGGCGGACGGGCGCGGGTTCATGCACGTGGACGGCTACACGCCCAACCCGACCCTGGACGTCTACGTCGCCGACACGCAGGTCCGGCGATTCGACCTGCGGACGGGGGACATCATTGGCGGCCCCGTGCGTCCGCCCAAGGACAACAGCGCGGAGCGGTTCTGGTCTCTGTTGCGCGTGCAGACGGTGAACGGCAGGTCGCCGGAGAAGGCTCGTCAGCGCCCGAAGTTCGAGGACCTTACGCCCATCTACCCCAACCAGCGCCTGGGGCTGGCGACGGACAACCCGGCCAACATCACTGGCCGCCTGCTGGACCTGATCACGCCCCTGGGCAGGGGCCAGCGTGGGCTGATCATCTCGCCGCCCAAGGCGGGCAAGACGACGATGCTCAAGCACATCGCCAACTGCGTCACGGCGAACTACGACGATGTGCGGATCATGGTTCTGCTGATAGACGAGCGCCCCGAGGAAGTCACGGACATCCAGCGCTCGGTGGACGGCGAGGTAGTGGCCTCGACCTTCGACCGCACGCCCGAGAACCACATGCGCGTGGCCGAGCTGTGTCTCGCCCGAGCCAAGCGCCTGGTGGAACACGGCGAGGACGTGGTGATCCTTCTCGACAGCCTGACCAGGCACGGCCGGGCCAGCAACCTCACCGTCGAGCCCAGTGGGCGGACGATGACGGGCGGTCTGGACCCCTCGGCCCTGTACCGGCCCAAGCGGTTCTTCGGAGCCGCCCGCAACCTGGAGGAAGGCGGGAGCCTGACGATCCTCGCGACGATCCTCGTGGACACGGGCAGCCGGATGGACGAGATGATCTACGAGGAGTTCAAGGCCACCGGCAACATGGACCTGGTGCTGTCACGAGAGCTGGCGGAGCGCGGCGTCTTCCCGGCGGTGGACATCAGCCGCTCGAGCACGCGACACCAGGAGCTGCTGTTCACCGACGAAGAGATGCAGGGCGTGTGGCAGTTGCGCCGCGCCACGGCGGCCATGGAGACGGTGGACGCGGCCGAGACGTTGCTGGCGGGGCTGCGCAAGACGAAGGACAACTCCGAGTTCCTGCAGATGGCGCAGAAGGCCTTCAGGCAGGCTTAGGGACCGATCGGCTCCCGGCGGCCCATGCGGTGGGCCCCGCCCCGACGAGCGGCGACCCCATCTCAGACGGGGGCCCTGGCGCGCGTGGGCCCCAGGGCCGCAAGGCAGACCCACTCAGCCTCGGCGAACCGCCGCGTCAGCGAGAAGCCCGCATCCTGCAGGGCCTGCGCCACCTCGTCCTCCGCCTCCTCCGTGAAGCCGCTGAGGATCAGGTATCCGCCGGGCCTGAGGTGCGCGGCCGCGGCCCGGGCGAGCTCCCTGTCGGCGTGGGGGGAGATGTTTGCCACGACCCCGTCCAGCCCCGTCGGCACGCCCGCCAGGTACTCGCCGCAGGTCACGGCCACCGCGTCCCGCACGCCGTTGAGGCGGCAGTTGGCGACGGCCGCGCGCACGGCGATGGGGTCGCTGTCCACCGCGTGGACCCGCATGGCGCCGAGGAGGGCCGCGGCGATCGCCAGGATACCCGTCCCCGTACCTACATCCGCCAGGGCGTGGCCTGGCTGGACGAACTGCTGCAGGGCCTCGAGGGCCAGTCGGGTGCTGGAGTGCCCGCCCGTGCCGAAAGCCATCTCCGGGTCCAGCTCGACCACTACCCAGTCGGGCTCAAGGTCCGGCGGCTCGGCCCAGGTAGGCTTCACCACCACGCGCCCGACGCGGAGGGTCCTGTACTCGCGCTTCCAGGCCTCCGACCAATCCTCGGAGGGGACGATCGTGGCTGCCGGGCCCTGGAGGGACGCCTTCGGCAGGGCCTCGCGGATCTCGCCCAGACGCTGGGAAAGGCGCCCGACGGTGGCCGACCAGGCCGCGTCCGCGGGGATGTAAGCCCCCACGATGACCCGATCGCCCGCTTCCTGCTCGACCGTGCCGCGCCGCCCGCTCAGGTCCAGCAGGGCTTCGCGCACCGCGTCGGCGGCGTCGGGCGAGCACCGCACCGTCACCAACAGCCAGTCCGTGGTGTCCATGGGTAGCGGTCTGGGGGCATGTGGGCGGGTCGGAGGGCCTGTCACCGGCCCTGGGGCGCGCTATTGCCGGTCCGCCCAGAGCCTGTCCAGCTCTTCGAGCAGCTCTCTCTCCCGTCGTGTCTTGGGCTGTGAGACAGCTATTCTTACGAAGAAGCGAGCATTGCCCCGGCCACGCCCCTTCCTCGGCAGGCCGCGGCCTCGCACCGTCACCTCGTCGCCGTGCTGCACGCCGGGACGCACCTTGATGTCTATCGAACCGTCGAGTCCGTCCACGGTGAGATCGGCGCCCAGTGCCGCCTGCGCGGGATTGAGGGGAAGGGCGGCGCAGATATCGGCACCGTGCCTCTCGAACCGCGGATGAGGCTGAAGCGCCACGACGACGTGCAGGTCTCCCGGCACGCCCCCTCCGGGCGGGTAGTCGCCCTGGCCCTGCACGATTCTGCCGGCCCCGTCCTCGACCCCGGGCGGCAGGTCCACCTCGAGCACCTGGTCTTCCTGCTGGACGCCCTGGCCGCGGCAGTCCTGGCACGGCCTTGGTATCACGTATCCCTTGCCGGCGCAGTGGTGGCAGGGGGCGGTCGTTGCGACCTGGGCGAAGAAGGTGTTGGTGACCCGCTGCACGTATCCCGAGCCGCGGCACGTGGCGCAGGGCTGAGGGCTGGTGCCCGGGGCGCAGCCGCTGCCCCGGCAGGTGCGGCAGAGCCCCAGGCGACGGTAGCTGACCTGGCGGAGAGTGCCCTCGAGCACCTCTTCGAGGCTGACAGTGACCGTGACCTGCAGGTCACGGCCCCGCGCGCGGCCCCTGCGGGAGGCGCGGGTCCCGGCTCTCGGACCGAAGCCGAACATCGAGTCCACGAGGTCGAAGAAGTCCATGAAGGCTTCGTCGGGGGAGGCCATGACCGGGCCGTCAACGCGCCCCGTGTGGTCGTAGCGGGAGCGAAGCTGGGGGTCGGAGAGCACACGGTAGGCCTGCGTGAGCTGCTTGAACTGCTCCTCGGCGTCGGGGTCGTCCTGCACCACGTCGGGGTGACAGCGACGCGCCCGCTCCCGGTAGGCGCGCTTGATCTCTTCCGGCGACGCGTCTCGGCCGACGCCGAGCACCGCGTAGTAGTCAGGGACTTCGGCCATGGCAGACGCCTGTCCGCCCAGGGGGCCCGTGCCGGCCGGCGCGTGGCCCGGGCTAGGCTTCGGCGGCCTCCTCGGCGGCGTCGGCCTGCGTGTCCTCCTCGGGCGCCAGCTCGGCTGCCACCTCGGCCTGCTCTGTCTCCTCGGCCTCTTCGGGGGCCTCGGCGGGCGGCGGGCCGATCTCGGGGTGCACCTTGCCGGCCGCAAGCTCGAGCAGAGCTATGGTGAGAGGGTTACGCGCCTCGGTCTCCACAAGAGGCTGGGAGCCCTCGCGGATGCGCATGACGCGCTTGGCGGTCACCACAACGATGCCGTACCGCGTGCCATAGAGTCTCTCGAGTATCTCGACGGGGAGAAGTCGCACGTCTCACCACGCTCCTGCAATGCACCGACCTCAGACTACGCCTGTGTCCTGCGCGTACCCCGTGGTCGCGGGGGGTCAGTGTAGCGGCTGAGTCGAGGCTGTGTCAAGTTGGGAGGGCTGGGCAAAGGGAATAAGCCGGGCCCTGGCCCGGCTTGGCGTCCTGGACCGTCCAGCCTCGGCGACACGGCGTCAGCTCGGGCTCCCGGGCCGTGCTGCTGTCCGGCTGAACCGTACGCTCTAAAGTACGGGCGGCGCGGGCGGCGTCACGTCGCCGTCGTCGGGAGGTGTGCCGCCACCGTCGTCAGGAGGCGTCGTCCCGCCGCCATCATCGTCCCCACCGGTGTCTATGGGAGGAGCGGGCGGTCCGTCGTCGCCACCGGTATCGGATCCGGTGTCGAAGGGCGGCGCGGGCGGCTCGTTCTCGGTGCCCTGATCGGGCGTGGTCCCGCCTCCGCCATCATCTATGTTGTTCCGGCCGCCGTTCGTCTGCTCGTCGCCGCCGACGTTGATGCCCGTGATGTTGGGCCCACCGCCGCCACCACAACCATGCAGGACGATCAGGCACATTACTACAAGCACCGCGCTCGTGATTAGTGCAAGGCGTGCCACGGTATTACCACCCTCCGCCGGGGTTTGGCTGCATTATAACCCCAGGAATGCCGACGGTTCAAGCCCTGATTCCCACGAGGGCCGGCCGCCTCATCGGCGGGCCTGGTCCGCAGACTAAGCCAGCCGACGGCCTCCCGCTCGTAGGCGCCTCAATCCAGCGAGTCGTAGCATTAGACCCCGGGTTCTGCCGGCTTGTTCCACCCTGGTGGAGTGGGTGCGCAACGTAAGACGGCGAGAGCTGTGAGACTCTCGCCGTTCGGCGGCGGGCTGCGCTCCCTTGGGGGGAGGGTGCGCGTAGTGAGGCGTGGGCCTCACTGAGTTGTGGCGAGAGCTATATCGGCCGTGCAGCGTCCGCCTTGAAGGCCCAGCGCGGGCGTCGCCTTCCGGCTCAGACCAGGCCGTGGCGCGACAGAAGCTCGCGCAGGAAAGGCTCAAGCTCGGGAGGCGCGGGAAGCAGTGGCGGGGTCACGTAGGGCTTCGCCAGGCCCAGCAGCCCGAGAGTCATCTTCAGCGCGCCCGACGGGCAGGCGAAGCAGAACCACATCTGCTGCAGGTCAGTCAGCTCGGCCTGCAGGCGGCGGGCTGCCTCGACGTCCCCGCGGTGGGCCGCCTCGAAGACGGCCGTGCACAGCGCGGGGCACACGTTGCCCAGACCGAGCACACCGCCGTCGCCGCCCATGAAAACGGTGCTGGCCAGGGCCTCCTCGTCGCCGTTGAAGACCAGGAAGCCGGGGTGCTGCTGCTTGATGCGGATGACCTTCTGGAAGTGCCGCCAGTCCTGGGTGCTGTCCTTGATGCCCACGATGTTCGGGTGAGCGGCCAGTTGGGCGATCTGCTGGTGGGTGATGTGGACACCCGTGCAGAAGGGAACGTTGTAGAGGAAGACGGGCAGCCTGGAGGCGTCCGCGAGCGCATGGTAGAAGTCCAGGGTCTGCTGGCCTTCGTGGTGGAAGTAGAAGGGCAGCGTGGAGACGATGTACTGCGCCCCCAGCTCGGGGGCCAGGCGGGCCCAGCGCAGCACGCGCTCGGTGCTGGTCTCCGGTACGTGCATCAGCACAGGCGCCCTGCCGGCCGCGGCCTCCGCGGCGGCGGTGACGGCCACGTGGCGCTGCTCGTCGGCGAGCATCGGACCCTCGCCCGTCGAGGAGAGGACGAAGATGCCCCTGGCGCCGCCCCCGATCACGTAGTCAACGAGTGCCTTCAGGCCTCCCGTGTCCACCGTGAAGTCCTCGTTCAGTGGCGTGGCAAGAGCGGGAATGAGTCCGCGCAGATCGCTGTGCATTGGTTGCTTCCCATCCCTCGTGTCGCAGTGACCCCTCAAGCTTACGCGCGCCGTCCTGGGGGGGCAAGTCACCCCGGCCAGGGGCGGGGCCGAGGGCCCTGCGCCGGGGTCGTACCGCGCGCTTCGAAGAGGGCGGGCCCGCCGTACGGCGAAGAGACGCCGCGGAGGAATGAGCGATGCTGCTTGGCCAACTGCTGGAGCTTTACGTCGGCCGAATCGTTGACTCGGCCCCGAGGCGCATGAGTCTCGAGGGGGGCCTGCCCGAGGACCTGGCCGCCTGGCAGGCCGACCTCCACGCGGTGCTTCTGGAGGCGCTGGGCATCAGCCCCGAGGACCGCGCGTGTGCCGAGGCGGAGGTGCTGTCCGAGCGCCAGATGGACGGCTTCGTGCGCCATTACATCAGGCTTCACTGCGACAACGGCTTGGTCGTGCCCGCCTTCCTCTTCCGCCCCGACACCGGAGGCGAGGGGGCGCGGCTCCCGGGGCTCTTGGCTCTCCACGGCCACGGCACCGGCAAGAACGTGTCCTCGGGCTTCGAGGTGGACGTCAAGGGTCGCCCCATCGAGATCCAGGGCGAGAGAGACTACGCCGTGCAGGCGGCGCTGCGCGGCTATGTGGCCCTCGCCCCCGACCAGGTCGGATTCGGGGAGCTGATGTTCGACGAGGACCTGAGGGCCAACCGCGGGAGCAGTTGTGACCAGCTCTCCATGCGCTGCATGATGTGCGGCACGACGGCGCTGGGCCAGCGCGTCCTCGAGTCCATGATCTGCCTGGACTATCTGGCCGGCCTGGACGATGTGGACGAGGATCGTCTGGTGGTCATGGGCCAGTCGGGCGGCGGCACCACCAGCCTGTTCACGGGTGCCGTGGACCAGCGCGTGTGGGCCACCGTGCCCTCCTGCTACTTCTGCACCTTCCGCCACTCGATCCTCGCCATGGCCCACTGTAGCTGCAACTACGTGCCGCGGCTGTTCGAGCTGGCCGAGATGTACGATGTGGCCGCGCTCGTGGCTCCGCGCCTGCTGTATGTGATCGCGGGGCGCGAGGACCCGATCTTCCCGATCGAGGGTGTGGAGCTGGCCTACGGGCGGGTCTCCGAGGTGTACGAGGCGATGGGCGTGGCCGACAACCTGGGCCTTTACGTGGGTCCCGAGGGACACCGGTTCTACGGGGCGGAGGTATGGGAGTGGCTGGCGCGGCGGCTGTGAGGCCGGCGTGGGCCCGCACAGGGCCCTAGAGGTCATAAGTCCCGTACTGCCTGGCCACCTGGGGCGCTCGCCCCGTCTGCCGTGCCAGGAGGTCCGCATAGGCTGCCGCCGCCTCGCGCTCGGCGTGGTTGATCACCACCTGCTCCACGCCGTCAATCGCTCCCAGCCACTCCAGCAGCCCCTGCTGATCGGCGTGAGCCGAGAAGCCGTGCACTGACAGCACCTCGGCCCTCACCGGCACCCAGTCGCCATACAACCTCACCCTCTCGGCCCCGTCCGACAGGATCCGCCCGAGAGTGCCTTGGGCCTGGTACCCGACGAATACCACGGCGTCCCGCCCATGGGGCAGACGCCGGCGCAGGTGGTGCCGGACGCGGCCCCCCGTGCACATCCCGCTGCCGGCGATGATGACGGCGGGCTGCTGCAGCTCGTTGAGGGCCTTGGATTGCTGGACGGTGCGACAGAACTCGAGGCCTGGCAAGGAGAGCGGATCGAGGCCCTGGGCCAGCAGCGCGTGGGCGGCCTCGTCGAAGTAGTCCCGATGGCGCTGGAACACCGCGCAGGCCTCGATGGCCAGAGGGCTGTCCAGGAAGACCGGCAGGCGGGGCAGCACGCCTGTGCGCATCATCTGCCCCAGCTCGTACAGCAGCGTCTGCGTGCGGCCGACGGCGAAGGACGGGATGACGGCGACACCCCCGCGGTCGTAGACCGTGCGCAGGGCCCGCGCGAAGTCTTCGAGCGCCTGCTCGATGGGCGGCTGTTGGCGGTCGCCGTAGGTGGCCTCCGTGACGACCGAGTGGGCGTGGGGCGGCGGCTGGGGATCGCGCAGCAGCGGCCGGCCGCGGGTGCCGATGTCGCCGGAGAAGACGACCTCCCGACCGCCGGCGCGCAGGTGCAGGCTCGCGGCCCCCAGGATGTGGCCCGCATCATAGAACTCGGCCGTCAGACCCGGCACGGCCTCGAAGGGCCAGTTGTAGTCAATTGCGACGAAGTAGCGCAGGGCCGACTCGACGTCGGCCTGGGTGTACAGGGGGGCGCGTCGGCCCCTGCCGCGCCGCAGGTTGTAGGCGGCCTCCTCTTCCTGCAGCTTGGCGCTGTCGGCCAGGAGGATCTGGCACAGGTCGCGGGTGCCGGCCGTGGCCAGGATGGGACCGGTGAAGCCGTGAGCGCACAGCCAGGGCAGCAGGCCGGCGTGATCCAGGTGGGCGTGGGTGAGCAGAACGGCGCGGATCTTGCGCGGCGCAAAGGTCAGGCGCTTGGGGTCGTCCGCCTCGTGGGCGCCCTGGTGCATGCCGCAGTCAACCAGTACCGGGCCGTGGGCCGTTTGCAGCAAGGTGCACGACCCGGTGACCACCTCCGCAGCGCCCAGGAAGGTGGCCCGCAGCCTGGCAGCCGATTCCGTGTTCGCGGAGCTCATGCGATCACCGGTGCCTTTGACCCCGAGCCCGGGCGAGCTCCCTCGCCATCGCCGACGGTCCGGTCCGGGGCGAAGCCCAACACGCGCCTGCTGGAGGCTGCCCCGCGGCAAGGTGAAGTATAATGGCTGCTCAGGGTCTCGGCCCTATTGTAACCCAGGCGTCGCCTTCGCGTCCGTCGGCGCGCCTTTGGGGAGTGACGCCCGTGCCGCCGGTGGACTTGCCCGACACGATATTCCGGGCCTACGACATCCGAGGGACCCTGGGCGAGGAGATCACGCCGGAGCGCCTCGCGCTCGTGGCCCGGGTCTTCGTTCAGGGGTTTCTGCGCCCCGGGGGGCCCGAGCATCCCAGGGTCGTGCTGGGGCGCGACCTTCGCGCCAGCTCGGAGGAGATCGCCCACGCCGTGCGCGAGGGGCTCGTCCAGGCGGGCGCCGAGGTCTGGGACATCGGCGTCGTCCCCACGCCGCTGTCCTACTTCGTGATGGGCCGCTGGCAGGCCACCGGCGGCGTCATGATCACGGCCAGCCACAACCCGCCGGAGTTCAACGGCATGAAGGTGCGCGTCGGCGACCGGCCCTTCTACGCCAAGTGTCTGCAGGAGCTGCGCGAGGCCGCCCTCGACCCGCCCGATCCCGTCGGTGGCGGCTGGGTCGTCCAGCGCGATCCCTATGCCGAGTACTTCGAGGTGGCCCTCGGGTACGTGAGGCTGGCCCGTCCCCTGCGCGTGGCCCTGGACCTGGGCAACGGCGCGGGCGCCCTGACCGCCGTGAGGCTGATCGAGGAGCTGGGGTGCGAGCTGGACCTGCTCTTCCCCGAGCCCGACGGGGGCCAGTTCAGGGGACGCGGCCCCGACCCCACGAAGGAGGGCGCGCTCGACGCGCTCTGCGGCCGCGTGCGGGAGTTGGGCGCGGACATGGGGCTGGCGATAGACGCCGACGGCGACCGGCTGGTCACCGTGGACGAGACGGGGACGGAGGTCTCCTGCGACCGGGCCGTGATCCCGCTGTGCCGGCACTTCCTGGACGAGGGGCACAAGTCCTTCGTCGCCGATGCGCGCTGCACGCGCTCGGCCATCGAGGACATCGAGGCCCGAGGTGGGCGGCTGAGGAAGGCCGCCTGCGGCTACCCCTTCATCCTGGCCGCCATGCACGAGGAGAATGCCGTGTTCGGCTTCGAGACCACGGGGCACTACTTCCACGACAACCCGGACGTTCGCTTCGATGATGCCAGCTTCTCGGCGGCCTTCCTCTGCATGGTGCTCAGCCGGACGCGCGAGTCGCTGAGCAGCCTTATCGCGTCGGCGCCCACCTACCACACCTCGGACGACGTGCGCTGGGAGTGTGACGACCACGCGAAGTTCCGCGTGGTGGAACGGCTGACCGAGGAGTATGCGCGCGAGTTCGAGGTGGACACGACGGATGGTGTGCGCGTCGAGCGGCCCGAGGGCTGGGCGCTGGTCCGGGCCTCGAATACCGCGCCCGAGATCACCATGCGCTGGGAAGGCAAGACGGAAGAGGCCCGGGATGAGATCGGCAGGGAGCTGCAGGCGCGCGTGCGGGCGGTCATGGACGAGCTCGGCGCCTGAGCGTGTCCGGCGGCTCCGCCTGACCCGGCGCCGCGCGGGACGTGGGCTTGCCGCCTGCCACCGATTGTCGGACAAAGGATGAGCCATGTACCTCGCTTACCCCGCGGCCCTGTGGCTCGGCCTGGGCGCCATCTTGCCCGTGCTGCTGCACTTGCTCGCCCAGGCCCGGCCGCGCCCGCTTCGCTTCCCCGGCGCGTATCTGCTCCGCCGGATGGAGGCCCAGCGCAGGTCGCTGCGCCTGCGTCACCTGCTCCTGCTGGCGCTACGGGTGCTGTGCCTGCTGCTGCTGGCGCTGGCCTGCGCGGGGCCGCGGGTCAGGCAGGCCCTTCCCCTGCTGGCGGAGCCGACCGAGTGCGTCGTGCTCCTGGACGCGTCCGCGAGCATGAGAAGAGACGCGGCAACGTGGCCGGCGGCCCTGGAGGCCGCGCGCCGCCTGGGGGGTGGGGACAGCGCCTCGGGGGCGCGTGTCTTGGTTGCGCCCGGTCTGCGGAACGTCGAGGAGGACGCTGCGGCCGGACGCGGCGAGGCCCTGGCGGGTCTGCAGCCCACCTGGCGACAGACCGCTCTGGCCGACGACGCCCGCGGCGCGGCCGCGGGGCTTGCGGAGGCGCGACGCCAGGCTCACCTGGTCGTGCTGACCGACCTCGACGCCTCGAGCCTGCTACCCCGCGCCTGGCCGCCGGCGCCCCTCGCGGCCGACGCGACGGTCGTTGATTGTGGGCCTTGGGAGGTGCGGCGGACCGTG
>CAZSOQ010000029.1:0-32515 GCA_964608495.1 uncultured Armatimonadia bacterium
GGCTTGCGCCCTCCTGTGGAAGCCATCTGTTCGCACTCCTCGTATCCCGTGAGTCTTCCAGCGACCCGGAGGCTCGCGCGGAGTCTAGCGGGCGCCGCAGGCCTGCAGGCACGCCTGCATGTGCCCGCGCGACTCAGCGGCGATCACGCAGCACTGCTCCACGGAGCACTCCTTCGCCCCGATGATCTCCAGGTCCACCGAGCCGGTGTAGCCGTTCTCGTGCAGGACCCGGATGTAGCCCACCAGGTCCACGTCGCCGCGGCCGTTGGCCTGCATCCCCGGCTTGCCGGGGCCCTGCTCGCGGCCCTTGCAGTCGCGGATGTGCACGTGCCTGACGCGCGAGATGACGGCGGCCAGGGCCTGGACGGGGTCCTCGCCCGAGCGGTGGATGTGCGAGGGGTCCATGTCCACGCCGAAGTGGGGCGACGAGATGGCCTGCATGGCGCGCAGCGTGCTCGGCGTGTTGTAGATGCAGGCGCCGACGTGAGCCTTGACGCAGAGGGTGACGCCGTAGGTGCCGGCGAGGTCGGCGAGCCGGCCCAGGGAATCGAGGGTCTGCTGCAGGCTCTCCTCATCGTCGGCCTTGCCGCCGGGGCCGCAGTTGACGATGGGGATACCGATCTCCGCCGCGGCCTGGAAGGCCGTCTCCATCACCATCGGGTCCTGGGAAGGCTGCTCCATGGCGAGCAGCTCCAGGCCGTACTCGCGGCTCAGGCGCTGGATCTCGGGAACGAGTTCGCGCCAGCGGTCGAGCACCAGGTGCTCGCTCATGCCCGATATGGCCGACAGCTCGATGCCGTCGTAGCCGGCCATCGCGATGCACCTGAAGGCGGTCTCCATGTCGTGGCCGCCGAAGAGAACCGAATTGGCTCCGAGTCTCATGATCTTCTCCCCACCCTTTGGGCTGAGAGTACGATTCCCCTGACGCGGCCCCAGGGGCGGCGTGGGGGCCTGCCCCAGCGCCAAGCCCCCGTCGCGGCCGGCCGAGCCTCGGTAGGCCGCAGGGGTCGGGTTCGGGCAGTGGTTCGCGCCAGTGTACACAAGTCCTGCCCGCAAGTGAACCCACCGGGAGTCCACGGCGCGGCCCGGCCACGCTCTCACCGCCGCGTCGGCGCGAGGACTCAGCCCGCGCCGGGGGAAGCTGCGGGCCCGGGCGAAGCCGCGGGCCCGGCGGGCGGACCCGGCTCTGCCCCGTCCTGAGCAGGGGGAGCATGGGCGTCTTCGCGTGCCGTCACCAGCAGCAGCAAGGAGTGGGATGCATGAGTGCAGACTGGACCTGGACCGACGCCGCCTGGCTGTGCGTGGAGGGCCGGGGATGGCCCGACACCGAGGGCCCCTACGACCGTCTGCCCGCCCGGGCGAAGGCCCAGGTGCGCGACGCCGTCTGGTCGCTCAGCCGCTGCCCGACCGGCGTGACGGTCCGGTTCGAGACGGACGCGCGGGAACTTCGGGCCCGATGGCGCCTGGCGGAGGCCACGCTGTCGGGCGTGAACCTGCCGGCGCTGGCCCATAGCGGCCTGGACCTCTACGGGCAGGCCGGGGACGGGTCGTGGCGCTGGCTCGGCGTCACCCGGGAGCTGGCGGGCGCCGAGGCCGAGTCGCCCTTCCTCACCGCGCCGCTGGACGGGCGAAGGCGCCAGTGCAAAGTGTACCTGTCTACCTTCAACCCCGTGCTGCGGCTGGCGATCGGCGTGCCCAAGGGCTCGACCGTCCGCATCGTCTCGCCGCGCCCGGAGAAGCCCGTTGCCTACTACGGCACGTCCATCGTGCACGGAGCCGGCGTGTCGCGACCGGGCATGACCCACGTCGCGATACTGGGCCGGCGCCTGGATTATCCGGTCCTGAACCTGGGCTTCTCGGGCAACGCGCTCATGGAGCCGGAGGTGGCGGAGCTGCTCGCGGAGCTGGACCCGGCCGTGTACCTTCTCGACGCGCTGCCGAACATGGGCGCCGCGCTCGTCGAGGAGCGCGCCGAGGCCTTCGTGCTGCGGCTGCACGAGGCCAGGCCCAGGACGCCCATCGTGCTGGTGGAGGATCGGACCTACCCGGCGGGCTGGGCGTGCCCGTCGCAGGCCGCCGAGAACCTGAGCCGCCGGGCCGCCTACAAGCAGGTCTTCGGCAGGCTCCTCGGCGCGGGCGTCGGGCCGCTGTACTACCTGGAGGGCGACGGGCTGCTGGGCACCGACGGCGACGGCACGAACGACGGCTCGCATACCAACGACCTGGGCGCCTCGCGGATGGCGGACGCGCTCGTGCCGGTGTTGCGGCGGATTCTCTTCGGCCTGTGAGGCGGTCGGCGATGGCGTCGAGGTCCTCGTCATCGCGGGCGCGGCCGTGCTCAGCGCCGCGCAGCCGCGCGGCCGGTGACCAACCGGCCAGGGGCAGGAGGCGAAGGAAGGTGACAAGGCCCAGCCCGACCGGCCTCATGTCAATCATCGCGATCGTGGTGAGCATCATGTCCTGCACCGGTCTCCAGGCCCAGGGCGCCACGCCCCAGGCCTCGCTCAGCCTGTGGTATGAGGAGCCCGCGACTCACTTCAGCCAATCGCTGCCCCTGGGCAACGGGCGGCTCGGGGCGATGGTCTTCGGTGGCGTCGAGCGGGAGCGCGTCGTGCTGAACGAGATCTCCCTGTGGTCGGGCGCGCCCGAGGACGCGGACCGCCCCGAGGCCTACAGGCAACTGCCGCAGATTCGCCGTCTGCTCCTCGAGGGCCGCAACCTCGAGGCCCAGGAGCTCGTGCACCGCGAATTCACCTGCCGGGGCGCCGGCTCGGGCCACGGCGCGGGAGCCAACGTGCCCTATGGCTGCTACCAGACCCTCGGCAACCTGACGCTGACCTTCGCCGCGCCGACGGCCTCCGGGGCCCCGGAGCGCGTGCGGAACTACCGTCGCTCGCTGGACCTGTCGCAGGCCGTCACCCACGTCACCTACGAGAGCGACGGCGTCCGCTACGAGCGGGAGTGCTTCGTGAGCGCCCCGGACCAGGCCATCGTGCTCCGGCTAACCGCCGACCGGCCGGGCGCGCTGAGCTTCACCGCGGCCCTGGACAGGCCCGAGCGCTCGACCACCGAGGCCGTGGGCCCTGCGGAGCTGCTGATGACGGGGCGGCTCGACAACGGCGCCGACGGCCCGGGCATGAGGTACGCCGCGCGGCTGCGGGCGATCGTCACCGGCGGCTCCGTCGGCCCCGGCGACGACGGGCTCCACGTCGAGGACGCCGACGAGGTGGTCTTGCTCATCACGGCCGCCACTGACTACCAGGGATTCGCCGGGCGCCACACCGCCGATCCCGCGGCGGCGACGCTGGAGGACGTGGAGCGCGCCGCCGCCAAGCCGTGGCGAGCTCTGCGCGCCGCTCACGTCATGGACTACCGTCGCTACTTCGGCCGCGCGAGCCTGACCCTGGCCGATGGCACGCAGCCTAGCGCGCGGGCCGCGGAGCTGCCCACCAACCGCCGCCTCGTGGCCCTGGCCCGGGGCGGCTCTGATCCCGCGCTCATTGCCCTGTACTTCAACTTCGGCCGCTATCTGCTCATCAGCTCCTCACGGCCGGGCGGCCTGCCGGCGAACCTGCAGGGCCTGTGGGCCGAGGAGATCCAGACGCCGTGGAACGGCGACTACCACCTGGACATCAACGTCCAGATGAACTACTGGCCCGCGGAGGTCACCAACCTCTCCGAGCTGCACGAGCCGGTGCTCAAGCTCATCGAGTCGCTGCAGGTGCCGGGAAGCAGGACGGCGCGGAGGTACTACAACGCGGACGGCTGGGTGGCGCACGTCATCACGAACGTCTGGGGCTTCACGTCGCCGGGCGAGCACGCCTCCTGGGGCGCGACGGCCAGCGGCTCGGCCTGGCTATGCGAGCACCTGTGGGAGCACTACGCCTTCACCCTCGACCGCGAGTACCTGGCCTGGGCCTACCCGATCATGAAGGGCTCGGCCCAGTTCTACCTCGACATGCTCATCGAGGAGCCGACTCACGGGTGGCTCGTGACCGCGCCCTCGAACTCGCCGGAGAACAGCTACCGGCTCCCCAACGGCCAGGCGGGCCAGGTCTGTATGGGACCGACGGTGGACATGCAGATTCTGCGCGAGCTCTTCGGCAACTGCCTTCGGGCGGGTGAGGTCCTGGGCGTGGACGAGGAGTTCCGCGGGCGGGTGGCGGAGGCCCGGTTGCGTCTGGCGCCCAACCAGATCGGCAAGCACGGGCAGCTCCAGGAATGGCTGGAGGACTACGACGAGCCGGAGCCTCACCACCGCCACGTTTCTCATCTCTACGGCCTGTACCCTTACGACGAGATCACGCCCGACGGGACGCCGGAGCTCGCCCGGGCCGCCCGGGTGTCGCTGGAGCGGCGAGGCGACGCGGGCACGGGCTGGTCGCTGGCGTGGAAGCTCAGCTTCTGGGCGCGCCTGGGCGACGGTGACAGGGCCCACAGGCTGCTGCAGGCCCTGCTCAACCCCACCGGCGACATGGGCTTCAACTACACCGGCAGCGGCTCGGGCAGCTACGCCAACCTGCTCTGCGCGCACCCGCCCTTCCAGATAGACGGCAACTTCGGGGGCTGCGCGGGGATCGCCGAGATGCTGCTGCAGAGCCACGGGGGAGTGCTGCGCCTGCTGCCGGCGCTGCCCGCGGCCTGGCCGGCGGGGCGCGTGACGGGCCTGCGCGCCCGCGGCGGCTTCGAGGTGGATCAGCAGTGGGAGGACGGCCGGCTCGTGCGTGCCAGCATCCGCGCCCTCCGGGGCGGCCCGTGTGCGGTGCTGTACCGCGACAGGAGGGTCGAGCTGGCGACCGAGCCGGGGCGGGTCTACCGACTGAACGGCGCCCTGGAGCGCCTGTGAGGCCACCGTCGGACTCGAACGAGGTGAGGGAGCGATGAGGGAAGCGATAGGGCTGGTCCTGGCGTGCAGCTTTGCGGCCTGCCTCGCGGCGCCTCTGGCGGCGGCCCGCGAGCGGCTGCTCATGGACGAGGGCTGGCGATTCCGGCTTGGCGAGACCGAGGACGCGCGGATTCTCCCCCATGGAACGCCCGTGACCCAGTGGCGATGCAAGCCCGTGGAGACCGAGCAGGACAAGGCGCCCGCGACGGCCGCCCCCGACCTGCGCACCGACGGCCCCGACTGGCAGGATGCCGCGCCGCGCCAGGACGTCTTCCGGGGCCGCCTGGGCTTCGTGTGGTTCCGCACCACGCTGCCCGACGTCGCCGGCCCGGGCCGCCTTCTGTACTTCGAGGGAGTGGACGACAGGGGCCGGGTGTACCTCAACGGGCGGGAGCTCACCTACCACGATGGCTGGGACGAGCCCTTCGAGGTCGCCCTGGACCCGGCCTGGCGCGAGGGCGGGCCGAACGAGCTGGCGGTGCTGGTCGAGAACACGGACGGCCCCGGCGGGATCTGGGAGGCGGTGGTGATCGGCGCGGACTCGGAGGGCGTGGCCGAGGGTCCGGCGGCCGTCGCCCATGACGACCGCGAGTGGCGCCTGGTGGACCTTCCGCACGACTTCGTGGTCGAGGGGCGCTTCGACCCGGCCGCCGACAGGAGTCACGGCTACCTGCCCAAGGGCATCGGCTGGTACCGCCGGGCCTTCACGCTGCCCGCCGCGGATAGGAGCAAGCGCATCTGGCTAGAGTTCGACGGCGTCTACCGCGACAGCGCCGCCTGGCTCAACGGCCGGCGGCTCGGCAGGCACCTCAGCGGCTACACGAGCTTCTACTACGACGTCACGGACCTGGTGCGCTTCGGCGAGCGCAACCTGCTGGCCGTGCGCGTGGACTGCACCCGCAACGAGGGCTGGTGGTATGAGGGCGGCGGCATCTACCGCCACGTCTGGCTGACCAAGCTCGATCCGCTGCACGTGGACCACTGGGGCGTCTTCGTGGCCCCGTCGGTCGCCGATCCCGGCGACGGTCGCCAGGCCGACGCGGAGATCAAGATCCAGACCGCGCTGGTCAATGCCTCCGACCGCCAGACGGCCTGTGAGCTTCGGTCCGAGGTCCAGGACGCCGACGGCAAGACCGTGGCCTCGGTCAGCAGCAGGGCCACGCTTGGGGCCGGCGCGACCGAAGAGGTCGCCCAGCAGGTCGCCGTGAGCGCCGCGACCCTGTGGTCCCTCGAGGACCCCTACCTGTACCGGCTGGTCACGACCGTCGAGGAGCGCGGCCGCGTCACCGACCGGGCCGAGACCCCCTTCGGCATCCGCGCGATCCGCTTCGATGCAGAGCTGGGCTTCTTCCTCAACGGCAGGCCGGTGAAGATCCAGGGCACGTGCAACCACCAGGACTTCGCGGGCGTGGGCGTGGCTTTGCCCGACCGCCTGCACGCCTACAAGATCGAGAGGCTCAAGGAGATGGGGGCCAACGGCTACCGGTGCGCCCACCATCCTCCGGCCCCCGAGATCCTGGACGCCTGCGACCGGCTGGGGATGCTGGTGATGGACGAGAACCGGCACCTGGGCTCATCGCAGGACACGCTGCTTCAGGTGGAGAGCATGGTCCGACGCGACCGGAACCACCCCAGCGTGGTGATCTGGTCGCTGTGCAATGAGGAAGGGAAGCAGGGCACGCCCGAGGGGCAGCGGGCGGGCGAGGCGATGATGGAGGTTATCAGGCGTTTCGATCCCACGCGCCCCATAACCGCCGCCATGAACGGCGGCTTCGGCGAGGGACTGTCGCACATCGTGGACGTGCAGGGGTTCAACTATAACACCCACGTGTACGATGAATACCACCAGGCCCACCCTGAGCACCCCTGTATCGCCACGGAGACCGCCAGTATCCTCACGACTCGCGGCATCTACCAGTCCGACGGTGCGCGGGCCCACGTCAGCTCCTACACCGACGGGGCGGAGCGGGCGTGGCGGCCGGTGGCCGAGCGGCCCTTCATGGCCGGCGGCTTCGTCTGGACCGGATTCGACTACCGGGGCGAGCCTACGCCCTACGACTGGCCCTGCATCAGCTCCCACTTCGGCATCCTGGACACCTGCGGCTTCCCCAAGGACGACTACTGGTACTACCAGGCCTGGTGGAGCGACCAGACCGTCCTGCACCTCATGCCCCACTGGAACTGGGCCTACCGCCAGGGCACCGAGGTCGAGGTGCGCTGCTACAGCAACTGCGACCGCGTGGAGCTGCTCGTGAACGGCGAGAGCCAGGGCGCGCAGGACGTCCAGCCCCTCTCGCACCTCACGTGGAAGGTCAAGTGGGCGCCCGGAGTCCTGTCCGCCAGGGGCTTCAGGGACGGGCGCGAGGTGGCCACTACGCAGGTCGAGACGGCCGGCGCGCCCTCCGCGGTCACCCTGAGCCCCGACCGGGACAGGCTCAGGGCCGACGGGCGAGACGTGGCGCTCGTAACCGTCGCTATCGTGGACCCCGCGGGTCGCACCGTGCCCGTCGCCGACAACGATGTCAGCTTCGAGGTCAGCCCCAACGCCCGCATCCTCGGCGTGGGCAACGGCAGTCCCGGCAGCCTGGAGCCCGACAAGGCCACGCGTCGCCGGGCCTTCAACGGCCTGTGCCTGGTCCTCGTCCAGACCACGGCGCAGGCCGGACCGATCCGGCTCTCGGCCACGTCCCCGGGGCTGGCGCCAGCCGCGGTCACGATCCAGGCCGAGGAGTGCCCGCCGACGCCCACCGTGCCCGTCGAATAGGCGGGTGTCCTGCCCGGACGGGCCTTCGCGCCCTCAGACCGTGGACGCCCGCGACGCCCCCATGCCCCAGGGCCTGCCGGCTGAGGGCACCATCGGCCTGGGCGGCTCCTCGCCGGGATTCAGCGCCTGCAGGAGCTCGACCGACGCGTCCTCGATGGCCTGGCCGGCCTCGGGCACGAGCTTGCTGCTCATCGCCAGGCGCGGCTCGTAGCCCCCGCCGTGCGGGCCCATGGCCTCGGGCGTGGGCACATAGCCGATGCAGCCGTTCGCCAGCTCCACGACCCAGGTGTAGGGGAAGCTCGACCGCGCCTTGATGTCCAGCCCGAACTGACAGAAGTACTCGGCGGGATTGGACACATAGGCTGCCGGGCCGACCTGTATCGCCTGTATCTCGGCCGTGACCTCGGGCTCCCACTTGTTCTGCTCGTGCAACAGGACCTCGTCCCGCGCGAACCACCACTCGTGGTCGTGCGGCGCCTCGGACCTCACGAGGGCCAGCGCCCGCTGGAACCGCTCCTCGCTCACCTCGCGGGTCTTCAGGGTGACCCAGGTCTGGCGGGCGTCCAGGGGCGGAAGCTGGGCGGGCTCGGCGTCCGCGATGACCTTCAGCGCCTCGGCGCCCACCTTCTGCCCCACGCGCCGGGCCCATTTCTCGCCGAACTCACTCTCACGCAGGGACAGATTGTCCACCTGCGTGACGTCGCCGCAGGCGCCGTTGAGGAACACCACCAGCGCCCCGGGATCCAGCGCGTTGGTGATGGTCGTGCGCATGAAGTAGGGCCAATCGGCCGAGATTCCCCCGGAGAACACGGTGCCGTGGCAGGTGAAGTTGACCACTGCGCCCAGGAACCGGCCCTCCGGCGTCCAGGCGCTCAGCACTCCCACCTCGGGGTCGGTCGGCCCGGCCGGCTCCAGGGCATCGGGGTTCCCCTTCCCGGGATGGGTCATCTGCGTGCCGTCGCGCATCCTGAATCGCCGGTTGAAGGCGACCGTATCCTCCACGCCCCGTCCGACCGCCAGCAGCGCCTCCTGCTTGCACTGGTCGGCGAGGATCACGGCCGTGGCGATCTGGGCGCTCAGCTCCCGGAGGTACTCGGGATCGGGCGCCGTGGCGTGATTCTGGGCCAGCTCCTCGCAGAACTCGGGGTCAAAGGCTCCCGAGAAGTCGCCCGGGAAGGCCCCGACGCAGGGCCCGCCGTTGTGGGTATGAGAGGCGCCGACCATCACGTGCGAGCCCGAGATGCCGGTCCGCTCCTCGATCATGCCCCGCGCGGCCTGCGCCACTGAGCGCTTCACCGACAGGTTGTCCAGGCCCACCAGCGCCACGCGCTCGTCCCCATCGGCGATCACCACAGCCGTTGCGAGGAGCGGGTCGTGGAAGCTGCGGCTGTAGGCCTTGCTGAAGCCTCCCGGCACTTCCCGCCCCACGGGCGGCGTCACGTCCGCGGCTGCGAAACCGACCTGCATGGTGGAATCCCTCCTTGGCACGGCCCGGGCACGGATCCGGTGCGGCGTCCCCGGCTGACCTGGTGCGACCGCGCCCGGGGTATTACACACGCGCGAAGGCCGAATCCTCCTCGTCCCAGGGCTGGAGATCGCGATCCCCGCGGGCGTCCGCGCGCGCGCCGGCGGAGGACTTCCCGTGCGCCGGCCGAAAGCAGATCGGCCCGAAGGCCCGGGAGGCTGGTCCGCTTGAGCCCGAAGACCATACTTGCCACTTGCTTTCTCGCGACACTGCCCTTCGCCGCGCAGGCGTCCGCCCAGCCGACCGCGGGCGTGTCCCTGGCGCCCGCGCCCCTGGACTGGGGCCCCGTGCCGATCTGGTGGTGGAGCGGCGACCCGCTGGACCTCGACCGCCTCGTCTGGCAGCTGGACCGCATGAAGCAGGGGGGCCTGCGGAACGCCGTCCTGCTCAACCTGGCGCCCTCCGGTCCTGGCGTCGGCTCGGACGCGGACGACCCGCCCTTCTTCTCCGAGCGCTGGTGGGGCGTGCTCGAGGCCGTCCTCGCGGAGGCCCGCAAGCGCGACCTGCACGTGTGGCTCTATGACCAGCTCGGCTTCGCGAACGCGGGCCTGCAGCAGAAGGTCGTGCAGCGCGACCCGACAGCCTACGCCGGGTGGACGCTGGGCGCCGTCGAGAGCGACACGAGCGGCGGCCCGGTTCACCTGGCGCTGCCGCAGGGCGCGACCCCGGTCTTCGCGGCGGCCTACCCCGTGCGCGAAGGCGTCCTGGCCTGCCGCCAGGCGGTCGCCCTGCCCGTGGGGGTCACCGACCGAGGGCTGGACTGGCAGGCGCCCCCGGGCCGCTGGAAGGTCATGCTGTTCCACGCCCGTCGCGGCGGCTTCGACTACCTGAGCAAGGCCGCCTGCACCCGGCTCCTCGACGACGTGCACGGCGAGTACGAGCGGCGCGTCGGCCGGTACCTGGGGAACGTCGTGCCCGGCACCTTCCAGGACGAGTTGCCGCCTCACTCAAACTGGACGGGCGATTTCCCCGAGCGCTTTCGCGAGAGGCACGGCTACAACCTCAGGGCCTTCCTGGCCGCGCTTTTCCACAACATCGGGCCGCAGACAGCCAAGGTGCGCTGCGACTACTTCGACACCGCCGCCGAACTGGCGGAGCAGGCCTTCTACCGCCCGCTCAAGGCCTGGCACGACAAGTTCGGCATGATCTGCGGCATGGACCAGTGCTGCCGCGACGGCGACCCGATCAACGGCCAGGCCTGCTACCTGGACTATTTCCGTACCCAGCGCTGGTTCGCCGCCCCCGGGAACGACCAGAACGGGAACAGCAAGGTCAACAGCTCCCTGGCCCACCTGTACGACCGTCCCCGCGTGTGGCAGGAAGGCTACTACAACAGCGGCTGGGGGCAGACGCTGGAGGACCTGCTGGCGCTGATCAACGGCTCCTACGTCGAGGGAGGCACGCTGTACAACCCCCACGCCTGGTACTACAGCACCCGGGGAAGCTGGTGGGAGTGGGCGCCCCCCTGCACGTCGTTCCGCCAGCCCTACTGGGAGCACTATCCCGTCCTCGCCGGCTACGTGAGCCGCCTGAGCTACCTGCTCTCCCAGGGCGAGCACGTCTGCGACGTGGCGGTGCTCTATCCGAGCCGCACGGTCCAGGCGGAGACGAGCCTGCGCGACGGCCCCTCGGACGAGGCCCGCGGCACGGACAGGGCCTTCTGGGAAGTCGTCCGAGGAGTGCGGGCGGCGGGCTATGACCTCGACGTAGTGGACGAGGAGTCGCTGCAGCGGTCGGGCGGTCTGGACATCGCCGGAGAGAGCTACCGATGCCTGATCCTGCCGCGCGCCAGGACCATCGGCCGGGGGACGGCCGAGGTCATCGCGAAGCTGCCGCCCGATCGCGTCGTCGTGGCCTATCAGGGATGCCCTGTGGCGACCACCGAGCGGGGCCTTGAGCCCGGGCCGCTGACGCCGACCGCCCAGCCGGCCGACACCATGGCCGACCTCCTGGCCCTGCTGGGCCGCCTGTCGGCGCCCGACGTGCAGCCGGCCATGGCCTACTTGCACCGGCGCGCGCGGGCCGCCGACCTGGCGCGCCTGGGGCCCGAGTCCGACGCGCAAGCGGCGCCGCGGCCAGGCCCCGTGGACGTCTACTTCCTGCCTCACGTCACGCCGGGTCAGACCGTGACCTTCCGCGCGCGAGGCGTGCCGGAGCTGTGGGACCTTTACGCCGGCGCCGTGGTGCGCCAGCTTGCCTGGCGTCCGGTCTCGCAGACCGGGCAGGAGTTGACCGAGGTCCGCCTCGAGTGGGAGGGCGGCCCAGGCACCGTCGTGGTCTTCAGGCCGGGTGAGAGCGGCACCGCCGTGCTGTCACGCACGAATCTGCGGCTCACGACCCAGGTGGCCGTGCGTGGCGACAGCGTCGGGGTGCGCGGCTGGGCCGAGGGTGGCGGCAAGGCTTACGCCGCCGCCGAGGTGGCGGGTGTCTCCTACTACGCCCAGGCGGACGTGGCCTGCCCTGAGCCACTCGCGCTGGAGGGCGAGTGGGAGTGCCGCCTCTACCCCACCATGGACAATCGCTGGGGGGACTTCGACCTGCCGGGGCGGCCGGGGCTCTTGCCGGTGGACTGCCGGCGCTTCCGCTACCGGCAAGAGGGCGCGGACGAGGACGGCCTGGCGCTGGGGTGGCACCGGCCCGACTTCGCTGACAGCTCCTGGGAGCAGGTCACCTACAGCGTGGGCCCGCGGTGCCTGGTGACCGGGCCACTGCCGCCCACGACGGACGAGCAGCGCCCGTCCGGGCCATGGACGCCCTACTCGTTCTCGACGCGCTTCGGCATCGAGGACGACCCGGTCTTCGCCAGCGTGCTCGGGCCGAAGGGCCACGTGTCGCCTGAGTTTCTTGACCTGGGCGAGGCCGAGCCGGGGACGGTGCGCTACGTGCGGACCTGGCTCGTCAGCCCCACCGATCAGGACGTTCAGCTCAACGTGGGCGCCCAATCGCCGAAGACCGTGTGGCTGAACGGCGAGGAGATGGACACGCCGCAGGGGGCCACCTCGAGCCTCGCCCTGCCCGTGTCCCTGCGCAAGGGCCCCAACGAATTCCTCCTGCGCCTCGAGCACGCGCAGGACCAGGCGCTCCGAGCCTACTTCTACTGCACTAAGCGGACCGGCCGCGCGCCCCAGGCCGAGTGGATCTGGCACGGTGACCTGGGCACGCGCGTGGGCCAGTGCTCCTTCCGCAAGACGTTCAGCCTCGACTCCGTGCCCGCCAAGGCGACCGTGTGGATCACGGCCGACAACGGGTACGAGCTGATCGTGAACGGAGCGCGGCTGGGGTCGGAGGAGGGTGCCGGCACCGAGGTATGGCAAGGCGCGGAGCGGTATGACGTGCGCCGCGTGCTGCGCCCCGGCGAGAACGTCATCGCCGTGCGGGCGACGAACCTGGGCGGCCCGGCCGGTCTGCTGGTAGTCGTCCGGATGGACGACCAGGACGTCGTGACGGACGGCTCGTGGCTCACGTCGCTCACCGCGGGCAAGGGATGGGAACTGCCCGACGCCGAAGGCGCTGGCTGGGAGCCTGCCCTGGTGGTGGGGCCGCTGGGCTGCGAGCCCTGGGGCTCGATCGCCGAGATGCCCGGGGGCCCTCGCCGTGGACCCACGCTGCCCGACGCCTTCTGGCTCGAGCGCGAGCCGCGCCCCGACGACTTCGTGGTCGTCGGCTACGACATCGCCCCCGGCAGCGGCAAGCGCGTGGGCTGGTACCGCCTGGTGATGCCCCCCGGCGCCACCGAGATGCGCCTCCACCTTCGCGGTCGGGCCACGGCCCACGTGGACGGGCGTGAGCTGCCCGTGCGCGGCGGCCCCGTGGCACTTCCCGGCGGCAGGGGCCGTGGGCCGCGCGTGGCCGTCCTCCGCATCGAGCAGGAGCCGGGCGAGCTTGCCGGCGCTCCCTTCCGCCGTCCCGTCACCTTCACGTGCGCGGAGGGCAGGATCCCGGTGGGGTCCTGGCACGAGCTGGGCCTGCAGAACTACTCCGGCGGCCTGATCTACCGCCGTAGGATCGCCCTGCCGACCGTCTTCGCCGGCAACCGCGTCCTCCTCGATCTCGGCTACGTCCGAGGCACGGCGGAGGTCACGGTCAACGGCCGGCGCGTCGGCCTTCGCATCGCCTCTCCCTACCGCTTCGACCTCACCGACGCCCTGCGCGACGGGGACAACGACCTGCAGGTCAAGGTGCTGGGCACCCTCGGACCGCACTACAGGATCGCCAACCCCACGCCCTACGTGTTCCCGGGCCAGGAGGTCACGGGCATCCTGGGCCCCGTGCGCCTGGTGGCACAGGTGCCCGTCGAGCTGCGCCTGCGGCCTCACTCCGGCCCGGAGCCGGGCTCCGCCCGGCGGCTGGTCAACTGGGCGCTGCCCGAGCACGGCGCGCGGGCCCGCACGTCCTCGGAACTCCTGCCCGGCTTCCCGGCCGCCAGTGTCCTCACCGATGACACCTCCGGGCGGAACTGGGAGCACCGGGGAGGATGGAACGACGCGACCCCCGGGGTCTTCCCGGACTGGCTCGAGGTGGACCTCGGGCGCCCGCGCGAGGTGCTGCGCATCGTGGTGGCCACACACCCGCAGGCCCACCGCTTCGGGATCCGGGAGTTCGATATCGCCTGCCGCGAGGGCGACGGCTGGCGCACGCTCGTCACGGAGCACAGCAACTACCGCGCGGTGAACGAGTACGAGGTGGGCCCGCTGCGGACGGACGCAGTACGCGTCACGGTGCACGCCTCGCACGACGCCGGCCCCTCGGCCTACTCGCGGGTCGTGGCGGTGAGAGTGCTCGGGCCTGAGTAGACCGGAGGCCCTCGGGCGAGGACGCGCGCGACGCGCAGTGTCGGTGCGGATCGGAGCGGCGCGGCCTGCCCCAGGCCCCAGGAGGGAGCGCCATGAGACACCCGCACAAGTGGGAAGAGATGCTGCCCGAGGAGTTCTTCGCCGAGATGGAGCGCGCCCCGGTAGTCTACTGGTCCTGCGGCGCGATGGAGGAGCACGGGCTGCACATGGCCCTCGGGAACGACTGGATCCAGATGTACGAGGTGTGCCTGCGCGCGGCGGACATCACGGGCGGCATCGTCTTCCCGCCCGTGCCCTTCGCCCCGGCGGCCATCCCGGGTCTCTCCAGGGAAGAGCTGCGCTCGGGCGAACACGAGCTGTACCCGCCGAGCCTGTGGGTCAGCCGCGAGCTGTGCGAGCGACTGTACACGGAGCTGCTGGAGTCCCTGGCGGACCTGGGCTTCAGGGCCTGCGTCGCCCTGGGAGGCCACTACCCCGCCGATCTTGTCCTGCGCGACGTCGAGGGCAAGCTGGGCGGCCGTGTGGGCGACATGTTCTTCCACGGCGGCGGCACGGTCGAGCTGCTCGCGGAGGAGATCGCGGCGCTCGCGGCCGAGGACCCGGCCGTCAACGGCCACGGCGGCATGTGGGAGTCGGCCCTGGTGATGGCGGTGAGGCCGGACTGGGCGGACCTGTCCAGGGCCGAGAGGGTCGTGGATGCGCCCTTCGCCTCGCAGCTCCAGAAGATGAGCCCGCAGGGCCTGGCGCGCATCCGGGATGCCTCGGTTGAGCTGGGCGAGCGGCTCCTGGACGCCGGCGCACGCAAGGCCGCGGCGCACGCCCGCGAGCTCCTGGCGAAGGCGGAGGGGAGGTCGGGCCAGTGATCGCCGGCGCTGGGCCCGGCGGCGGCGCGGCTCGCACGAGCCGGTGCCGCCCAGGCCTGCAGTCGGGGGTCCGCCGGTGAGCGGCTCTCCCCAGCCCCTGCGGCCAGAGGCGCGGCCTACGCGGAAGTGGTAACCTGTCGCCGGGGCGCCCCGAGCGCGGGGCACGCCCGCGGCTCCGGGAGCAAGCCGCTCTCAGACCAACGAGGGCGAAGAGGCGTACGCCGACCATGCGGTCCCTGACGCAACGTGTACGCGACGAGCTTATGGCGACCCGGGACACCGTCTGCCTGCAGCGCGCCCGCCTGGTCACCGAAGCCTATCGGGAGCACGAGGGCGATCCGCCGCCACTCAGGCGCGCCCGGGCCCTCGCGCACGTCCTGGCCCATATGGACTTGGACCTCGCTTCGAACCCCGTGTTCGCGGGCAACACCTCCTGCCGGCCGCGGGCCTGGATGCTCATCCCGGAGCACGGCATCACCAACGACACTCAGGTCCTCCTGGAGAACGAGGGCCTGGACAACCTTCTGGATGGCCAGATTCCCGACGACATGGCGGAGTTCTGGGCCGGGCGAAGCTTCGGCGGCGCGGCCGGCATCGGGCACCTGGCCGTGGACCTGCAGCGGGTCGTCCATGAGGGCCTGGAGCCCCTGCTCGCCGAGACGCGCCGCCACGCGGACGACAGCGACCCCGAGCGTCGCGTGTACCGCGAGGCCATGACGATCGGCCTGGAGGCCGTGATCCACTGGGCCCACCGCTACGCCGATGCTGCGGAGGAAGCCGCGCGTCGCGAGCGGGAGCCGGTCGTTCGCGCCGCGCACGAGAGGGTGGCCCGAGCCTGCCGCCAGGTCCCTGCCCGGCCTGCCCGCGACCTCTTCGAGGGCCTGCAGGCCATCGTGCTGACCCACCTGGCCATCGCCCTGGAAGGCCACGGCATGTCGGTGTCCATCGGCCTGCCGGACCGGGTGCTGGCGCCCTTCCTCGACGACGCCTTCGACCCCGAGGAAGCGACGAATCTGGTCGCGGCCTTCATGCTCAAGATAGCCGCGAATTCCCTCTTCGGCCGCGGGTCGAAGACGCAGGCGATCACGGTCGGCGGCGCCGACCACCTCGGCCGCAGCCGCTCCAACGATCTCACGACCTGCTTTGTGGAAGCCTGCGACCGGGTGCGCATCGGCGACCCGCACCTGTTCCTGCGGTGGCACGAGAGCCTGCCTGCGGCGGTCAAACGGCGGGCGGCGGCGATGCTGGCCCGGGGCGTGAGCATGCCGCTGCTGATCAACGACGCGCCCACGGCCCAGGGCTTCATGAACGCCGGCGTGGCCGCGGGGGATGCCTGGGAGTACTGCGTGATCGGCTGCAACGAGCTGGGGATTCCCGGACGGTCGGCGGAGTCTGCCACGGCGATGGCGGGCACGATCCAGCACCTCGAGCTGCTCAACCAGACGCTGCTCGAAGCCCCCGACCCCGAGGCGTTCCGGGACATGGGGCGGGTGCTCGCGGCCCTGGAGGAGACGATGGGCCGGCGCGCCCGCGAGATGCGCAGGAACGGCGCGGCCCACAGGCGGCGCATGGCCGAGCAGGTGCCCACGCCCTTCACATCAGCCCTCATGCGCGGCTGTATCGCGCGCGGCCGGGACATGCTGGTGGGCATGGACTACCACCTGCCTGGGGTGTACGAACGCGGCCTCACCAACGCAGCTAACGCCCTGGCGGCCATCGAGGAAGTGGTCTTCGGCGAGCGCGTCGCCTCGATGACGGAGCTGGTGGAGGCCCTGCGGGCGGATCTTGCCGACGGGGCTCTGCGCAGCCGCCTGCTGTCGGCGCCGAAGTGGGGCAACGACGACGACCGGGCGGACCGCTGGGCGCTCGAGCTCGTGGCGATGCGCGAGCGCGTCCTCGACGCCGTGGACGCGGAGTTCGCCAGCGCGCCGCACATGGTCTGCCACGTGGTCCGCAGCCTGCACCACGTGGACGGCCGGCGCATCGCCGCCTCGCCGGACGGGCGCCTGGCCTGGACGCCCGTGGCCGACAGCATCGGGGCGCAGATGGGCACTGCGCGCACGGGCCCCACGGGCGTGCTCAACAGCGTGCTGAAGCTGGACGCCGCCCGCTACTACCGCGGCGGCTACAACCTGAACGTGACGCTGCCGAAGGCCGCCGCCACGCCCGAGGTGATCCTCGCGCTGGTCGAGACCTTCTTCGGCGAGGGCGGCCAGGAGCTGCAGATCAACGCTCTGGACGCGGCGGTGCTGCGCGCGGCGCGCGATAACCCGGAGCGTTACGGCGACCTGGTGGTGCGCTTCGCCGGGCTGAGCTCGCGCTTCGTGGACCTGTCGCCGGTCGAGCAGGAAGAGCTCATCCAGCGGGCGGAGCTGGCCGCGGCCCTGTGAGACCGCGCCGCGGCGCCCGCTACCCGACACTGCGAGGTAAGGCCCATGCACGGTCTGGATCTCAGCGGCCTTGATTGGTACTGGCGCGGCTGGCGCCCCTGGACCTGGAAGCTCTTCAGCTCCATGGAGACGGGCCAGCAGCTCCGGTGCGACCTGGGCCCCCTGCCGGCCACGGTGCCCGGCACGGTCCAGAAGGCCCTGCTCGACGCCGGGCTGCTTGAGGACTGGTATGTGGGCATGAACTCGCTCGCGGCCGAGTGGGTCGAGCACCGGCACTGGGAGCTGACCGCGCGCCTGCCCGGCCGGGAGCTGGCCGGCGCCCGGCGCCTGCGCCTTTCGGCCGAGGGCCTGGACTACTCGGGATGGGTCCTCGTGGACGGGCGCGAGGTGGCGACCTTCAGCGGCGTCCTCAAGCCGCAGCGCTTCGACCTCACCGGGTACCTGGCCGACGGGCGCGACCACTATCTCACCCTTGTCTTCGACGAGCCGCCACCCGAGCAGGGGCAGATCGGCTTCACCTCGCGATCGCGCTACTTCAAGCCGCGGCACAACTACGGCTGGGACTGGTGCCCGCGCTTCGTGCCCATCGGCGTCTGGGGCGCTCTGGCCCTCCAGCGCGACCTCGAGGCCGAGGTCGAGGTGGTCAAGGTCTGGTCCGATCTGGCCGAGGACCTCGCCACCGGCGCGCTCAGACTCACGCTCCTCTACGACCCGGCGGGCGAGCCCGAGGACCTGACCGTCCGCCTGCGCGTGACCGACGGGGGCCGCGACGTCGCCCGCCACGAGGCGCCCCTGGCGCCCGGGCAGCACGAGCTGGCGCTGGACGGGCTTGCCGTCGAGCCCTGGTGGCCCAACGGCGAGGGTTCCCAGAAGACCTACGTCCTCGCCGTCGAGGTCGTGGATGCCCAGGGCGCGGTCGCCTGGCGCGACGAGCGCAAGGTCGGCTTCAAGCGCGTGCGCTGGCTTCCCTGCGAGGGGGCGCCCGAGGACGCGCTGCCCTGGGTCTGCGAGGTGAACGGCCGCCCGATCTTCCTCCAGGGCGTCAACTGGTCGCCGATCCGCGTGAACCACGCGGACATTGACCCGGCCGAATACCACCCTCGGATAGACCTGTACCGCGGGATGGGCTGCAACCTGTTCCGCGTCTGGGGCGGCGCCTACCTCGAGACGGAGGGCTTCTACGGCCTCTGCGACGAGGCCGGCATCCTGGTCTGGCAGGAGTTCCCGCTCTCGTCGTCAGGCGTTGACAACTGGCCGCCCGAGGACCCCGAGGTGATCGAGGAGCTGGTGCGCATCGCCCGCTCCTACATCCACCGCCGCGCGCACCACGTCTCGCTGCTGATGTGGTGCGGGGGGAACGAGCTACTGGGCGGGCCCGAGGGATCGAAGGTCGGCAGCTCGGTGCCGGCGCCGCCGGACCATCCGTGCCTGGCGGCCCTGCGGGACGTGGTGCGCGAGGAGGACCCCACCCGGCGCTTCCAGCACACGTCGCCCAGCGGCCCGCGGGCGCACGGGAACGCCGCCGAGTGGGGCCGGGGCGTGCACCACGAGGTGCACGGGCCCTGGGGCTTCGACGGGAACGTGGAGGCCTACCAGGAGTACTGGCGCGGCGACGACGCGCTGTTCCGGGCTGAGGTGGGCGTGCCCGGCGCCTGCGACGTCGAGCTCATCAAGCGCTACTGCCCCGAGGCGTGGTGGCCGCCCAACAGCCCCACCTGGGCTCATTCCTGCCTGTGGTGGATCATGTGGGACAGGCTCAGCACCCTGGGCGACCTACCCCCGGAGGAGGCCCTGGCGGCCTACGTGCGCCAGACGCAGGCCGAGCAGGCCGAGGCCCTGGGCTTCGTGGCCGAGACCTGCAAGCGGCGCTTCCCGCGCTGCGGGGGCTTCCTGATCTGGCACGGGCACGACTGCTTCCCATGTCCCATCAACAACTCCGTGATAGACTTCGAGGGCCGCCCCAAGCCGGGCTACTTCGCCCTCCAGCGCGTGTTCACCAGCCGCTACTCCGACTAGGCCCTCTCCCGGCCTGCGAGAGCGAAGGCCCTCCGGCCGCCGCGGCGAATACTCGTGGACCGACGTGGGTGGGCCTCCACGCGCGGGACACCCACAGACAACCAAGGGAGTGGTGTGGATGATCGCGTTGCTGGTTGTGCTTGTCGTGTTCCTCGTGGTCTACTTTCTCTCCGGGTTCCGCATTCTCTACCAGTACGAGCGGGGCGTGGTTTTCACCCTGGGGGTCTTCCGCGGCGTGCGCGAGCCGGGCCTGCGCTGGATCCTGCCCATCTTCCAGACCATGCGGAAGGTGGACATGCGCATCAAGACGGCCGACATACCGCGCCAGGAGGTCATCACCAAGGACAACATCCCGGTCCTGGCCAACACCGTCGTTTACTTCAGGGTGGTCCGGCCCGAGGACTCGATCATCAAGATCGAGGACTACGTGTTCGCCGTGCGTCAGTACACCCAGGCCGCGCTGCGCGACGTAGTCGGCAACAGCGAGCTGGACTTCGTGCTGAGCGAACGCGAGCAGATCGCGGGGGCCATCCGGGCGATGGTCGAGAGCGAGACGGGCGAGTGGGGCGTGGACATCGAGTCGATCAAGATCCAGGAGATCGAGCTGCCGGCGGAGATGAAGCGCGCCATGGCCAAGCAGGCCGAGGCGGAGCGGGAGCGGCGCGCCATCATCATCGCCTCCGAGGGCGAGCTGAGCGCCTCCGTCAACCTCCAGCAGGCCGCGCACAACCTGTCCCAGGCGGAAGGAGCGCTGCATCTGCGGACGCTGCAGACCATCCGCGACATCGCGGCCGACCCGTCCGAGAAGATCGTGCTGTTCCTGCCGTCGGACTTGGTGCGCGTGGCCGGTGGCCTGTCGGGCAGGGAATGAGGGCCGATGATAGACAGGAGAGTGAGGTACCTCCAGCTCGCCTTCAACGACGATGCGGCGACGGCGGAGCGAATCGTGCCCACGCTCCCCCGAGACCCGCGGATCCTGATTGAGGCCGGGACGCCGTTCATAAAGCTGGAGGGTATGGCCGGCGTGCGCATGCTGCGCTTGTTGTGGCCGGGGGGCCTGATCGCCGACCTCAAGACCACTGACGGCGGCACCCAGGAGGTGGCTATGGTCGCCGAGGCGGGCGCGAGCGCGGCCACCGTCTACGGAAGCTGTCCCACCGAGACCCTCGACCGCTTCATTGAAGCCTGCCGGTGCGAGGAGATCGATTGCTTCATTGACATGCTCGGCGTGGCCGACCCGTTGCACGTCATGCGCCGGCTGCGCCAGCCGCCCTCGGCGGTCGTGCTCCACCGCGGCAGGGATGAGGAGAACACGCGCGGCAAGGTCATAGGCTACAAGCACGTCGCCCGCATCCGCAGCAAGTACGATGTGGCCATCTCGGCGGCCGGTGGCGTGGACCTGAAGGAAGCGCGCAGCGCCATCTTCAACGGGGCGAACATCGTCGTGGTCAATATCGTGGCTCCGGGGGCTCCGTGGGAAGGCATCAAGTCCGACGGCGACGTCGCCGCGCTGGCTCGCCAATTCCTCACCACCATCGGCTCGCGTCCCATCGAGCCCGGGGAGCACCCGGCCTGGGACACGTCCTCTATCCCATCGCCAGGGGGGCGCCTCGCCCGCGCTCTCACGCCGACGGACTCGCAGCGCCGCCAGCCGGACTGGCTGGCCGTCCTGAGGAGCGTGCTGCGCAGCCTGGCGGAGGATTCCGCGAAGCGGCGGGGCAGGTAGCGGCGGTCACGGGCATCGTTCGGCGGCCCCGCCGCATCGGGCCTGTCGGGGGGCTGGCGGGGCGCCAGGGCCGCACCGTCCTCGCGCGCCGTGACCTCACCTGCCGCCCGGTGGCGGTGCCTCGAAGGCGACCGCCCACTCGACCGGTTCCGCGCCGAAGACCAGCTTCAGCGCCACGACCCTCCCTCCCGCGGGTCCTTCGCTCACCGTCCTCGGGGCATCGTCGCGGACCTCCCAGCCGGACGGGACATAGATCATCACATGCCCCTGTTCCCCCGCGGGCCGCACGCAGCGCCCGGACAGCCGGTTTGCCCTCGCGTCCCACGCCACGTCCTCAAGCTCGACGGCTCCCTGCGTGACGTGCAGGTCCGTCGAGATCACCCAGGGATGCGCCGGGCGCCGCTGCACGGCCAGGACCCTCGCGTCGTGCGCCGGGACCTCGAAGCTCACCACGTCCTCCCCGTCGGCGACCAGCGTCAGCGTCCAGTACTCCCAGGCAACGAGCGGCTGCCCACCGCACCCCAGGTCCTCGCCCGAGACTTCGAAGCAGCGCTCCGCCTCGTCCAGGTTCACCGCCGCGACCACGCTCCATCGCCCCCACGGCCGCTCGATCCGCAGGCAGTGCAGCTTCGGGGAGTCGTCCGGGTAGAGGGACGTGAACAGGTCCAGCGGCCGGGCGCACTCGGTATACCGCGGCAGCACGCTCTTGATCAGCGCGAGCCGGTCCTCCGGCAGGTCGGGCAGGTGGTCGCCCAGCATGACCGGCCCGCCGCAGATCCCGAAGAGCGTCGTCGTGATCCGCGCCTCGTTCTCGGGCACGCCGCCCACGGTCATCACATTGCCCGAGTCGTTCACGTACAGCTTGCGGTGCGTGTAGTAGTGGGTGGCCATCTGGAGCATCGCGAACTTGTGTAGCCACCAGTTCTCCGGGTGGTAGGTCACCTCGTGCCCGGCCTCGGGGCAGATCGGCCGCCCCTCGCCATAGTCGGGGCCCACGCGCACAGCGTCCAGGATCCCGACGTTCTGCAGCGTCACGCCGCTGCTCCCCAGCAGGTACGTGTCGTCGCCGGCGGCCTCCCTGGCGACCCGCATGGCCGCCCGGTAGGCCTCGGGGCCGCGGATCAGGCTCGTGTCGTACAGCTCGCCATATCGCCACACGCCGGGCGTTGAGCCGGAGGCCGCCTCGAGGAAGTCCACCATGTAGTACCGCACACCGAGCTTGCGGTACTCGGAGAACACGTGCCGCAGCCAGGCGTGCGTGCGCGGGTGGGTCGGGTCCAGGATGTACTGCCCGCCCCACGCCGAGGCCGGCTGCGTGCACCGGTCCATGTAGTACCAGCGGCCCTCGTAGTAGTTGAGGAGCTCGCCGTCCTCGCCGCGGAGGAAGACGTCGCGGAACTCCGCCACCAGGTCCTCGGCCAGCTCCGAGATCCAGAACAGCCCGCACCACAGCCCCAGCTCCAGCCCCGCCTCGGCCAGCCGCTCCACCAGCCAGGCCAGCCCGTGCGGGAAGCATTCCTCGTTCGTGCGTAGCCAGTAGCCGGGCAGGTTGCGGTACAGGTTCCCTATCGAGACCCAGACGTAGCCCACGCCGAAGCCCGCGAGGCGCTCCCGGATCGCTCGCACGTTCTCCAGCACCACCTCCTCGTAAACGGCGGCGAAGGCGTCCTTCCACGACCAGCCGACCCACCCCACGGGCTGCGGGGCCCAGATCCTCGGGCGGTACCAGTCCTGCACCAGGTCGGCCCACTGCTCCAGCGGCAGGTACGGGTCCTCGGAGAGGGTGACCATCAGCTTCTCGCCCTCGACGAAATCGCCGGGCCTGAGCTCGTGGCCGTCGAAATCGCAGTAGGCCGTCAGGGACCGCACCGCGCCGTCGAACCGCAGCCCCACTTCCGTCTTGCACCGGTCCAGCGTGATGAAGCTCGCGGTCAGGGTCATCTCGCCCGCCGGGTTGTGCAGGTGGCCGATGGTCTGGCTCACGTGCTCGCCGCCGTCGGCGTCCAGCCGCTTGACCCAGCAGTGCCTCTGCGTCCCCGTCTCGCAGAAGAAGCTCGCCCGCTCGTCCAGCGGCCCCAGGTCCAGGGCCCCGGCTTCGTCCTCGCCCACCGCCAGCAGCGTCAGCCGCCCCAGCCGCACCGGCGCCTCGCCCGTGTTCCTGACGCGCGTGCCCACCACCACGAAGGGCTGCTCGCGGTACACATCGAGGCGCAGCTCCAGCTCCAGGCCCTGCTCGGCCCAGGCATACAGCGCCGTCACCCGCGCGTAGGGCCCGAAGCTCGACTCGCGCTCCAGCGCCCGCACGAGGCTGAGCATTTCGCCCTCGCCGGCGCTCAGAGGCCGTCCATCGGCCTCCAGGACGACGGGGCTGTGCCGGAAGCCAAGCCCGGGTGTCGCCCGAGCCGCCAGCGAGTATCGCCCGCCCGACGGGTCGAAGGCCAGCGTGTTGGCCGAGGTATGGACGATGGTCTCCATGCTCGTCGTCCCTCCACCCGGTACTGGGTCACGCGCCCGCGCCCCCGCCTGACGCCGGCAGGCAGTCTCGCAGGCCACGCGGCGCCTTCCCGCCCGACCGCGTCGTCCCTGTCTTACCGCCCGCCACCGAATCTGCTATAACATCCCTGCCTCATGGTGCGGGCGAGGGGGCACGCCAAGGCGCCCGGCCCAGACGCCGGGCGCATCACCGCTCGGGCGGAGGGTGACGGCGCATGAGCCGCAGACAGAGCCGCAGGGAGTTCCTTAGCACCGCCGGCTGGGGGGCCGCCGGAGCCCTCCTCGGCCTGGGCCTCACGCGCCACCTGCACGCCCAGGGCACCGCCACCGACCGGCCCAACGTGCTCTTCATCCCCATTGACGACCTCAACGACTGGGTCGGCTGCCTCGGCGGCCACCCGGACGTGAAGACTCCCAATCTGGACGCTCTCGCCGCGCGGGGAGTGCTCTTCAGCCGCGCCTACTGCTCGGCCCCGGCCTGCAATCCCTCGCGAGCCAGCCTGCTCACCGGGATCCGTCCGTCCACCTCGGGCGTGTACCACAACGACCAGCCCTGGCGCCCCGTGATGCCCAACGCAGTCACGCTCCAGCAGCACTTCATGGCCAACGGTTACCGCGTGATCGGCCGCGGCAAGGTCTTCCACGACGCCTACCTGGACCCGTCGTCCTGGCACGAGTACACACGCAAGGGCGCGGACCCCATGCCGCCGAACAGGCCGCTGAACGGCATACCCAAGGCAGCCCACTTCGACTGGGGTCCCGTGGACGTACCCGACGACGCCATGGACGACGCCAAGGTGGCCCAGTGGGGTGTCGAGTTCCTGGGGCGCGACCAGCGCCAGCCCTTCTTCCTCGCCTGCGGCTTCTTCCGCCCGCATCTGCCCTGGTACGTGCCCCGCGCTTACTTCGACCTCTACCCACCGGAGAGCGTCACGCTACCCAACGTCAACGAGAACGACCTCGACGACGTCCCGCCCCTCGGCCGCAAGATCGCCAACCCCGAGGGCGACCACCGCAAGGTTCTCGAGACGAACAACTGGCGCAAGGCGGTCCAGGGCTACCTGGCGTCCATCACCTTCGTGGACACGCAGGTCGGCAAGGTGCTCGACGCCCTCTACCGCAGCCCCTACGCCGATGACACTATCGTCGTGCTGTGGGGCGACCACGGCTGGCACCTCGGCGAGAAGCTGCACTGGCGCAAGTTCGCCCTGTGGGAGGAGGCCACCCACGCCCCGCTCATGATGGTCGTGCCCGGCCTCACGCCAGCCGGCGCGGACTGCCGCAGGACCGTCAGCTTCCTGGACGTCTACCCCACCCTCGCCGCGGTGTGTGGCCTGACGGCGCCGCCCGCCGGCCAGCTCGAGGGCGTGAGCCTCGCCCCGCTGCTGCGCGATCCGGCCGTGCCCTGGGACCGTCCGGCCGTGACGACTCACGGCCGCAACAACCACAGCGTGCGCTCCGAGGGCTGGCGCTACATACGCTACACCGACGGGACCGAAGAGCTGTACGACGAGACCCAGGACCCGCTCGAGTGGACGAATCTGGCGGGCAAGCCCGAGAACGACGCTGTGAAGCAGGAGCTGGCCGCTTGGCTGCCCGAGGTGAACGCCGAGGACGCGCCGCGGGCCCGGCCGAAGCAGCCCGCCGCGAACAGAGACACGGACTAGCGGACCGCGCCACGCCCGGCGGCCGGCCCGCCGACGCAGCGACGGGACCGGGCCGGGCCGCGCGAGCCTGCCGGGTGGAGAGTGATGCAAGATGGTCTCGCGGAGACAGTGGCTGAGGCTGGCCGGCACGGGAATCCTCGCCTGTTCCCTCGGCCCCGCGTGGGGTGAGGGCGGCGAGGGAAAGGACGGCGATGACGGCATGGTCGTGATACCCGCAGGGCCCTTCCTGATGGGCACCACCGAGGAGCAGGCGACGCGATTGGCCGAGCAGTACGGCTACCACGTGTCCTGGCTCAGCGGGGAGGTGCCCCAGCGCACGGTTGAGCTGCCCGCCTATGCCCTGGACGTGTATCCGGTCACCAACCGCCAGTACGCCGAGTTCTGCCTCGCGACGGGGTACCCGCCCCGGCTCCACTGGCGCGGTCCGTCGCCGCCCGAGCTTCTGCTCGACCATCCCGTGGTGGGCGTCAACAAGGCCGACGCCTTGGCCTACGCGCGGTGGGCGGGCAAGCGTCTTCCCACCGAGGCCGAGTGGGAGAAAGCGGCCCGGGGTACGGACGGCCGGCTCTTCCCCTGGGGCGACGAGTTCGACCCGGACGCCTGCCAGTGGAACCACGACCGCAGCCCCCACGGCCCCGGCACGGCCCCGGTGTCGGCGCATCCGCGCGGGGCGAGTCCCTACGGCGTAATGGACCTGGTGGGCAACGCCGCGGAGTGGTGCGGCGACGGCCCGGGCCCCGGCGCCGCCTTCATCAAGGGCGGCTGCTTCCTCAGCGAGGAGATCATCAACCTGCGCCCCGCGGCCCGCAACATGAGCGGCTTCGCCAACAACCCGTCCAGCTTCTATGGCTTTCGCTGCGCGAGGGATGTGGGCTAGATGGCCGCCATCACCTTCTCCCCGACCCAGGGCCAGATGGGCGGGCGGCTCACGAACGTGCCCGCCTTCCCCGGTGAATCCTTCGGCCTCGGCATCCCCGAGTCCATCGGCGACGCGGCCCGCCCGGCGTGGTTCGGCAAGATCACGCCCGAGTGGCAGGGGCTCGACGACGGCTCGGCCCGCTGTGTCGCCCGTCTCAAGGGCGAGCTGTCCTACACCATCCACGTGGTCCCGCACGATGACTGTGTGGACATCAACCTCACCGTGACCAACGAGAGCGACCGCGCCTGGGCCCAGAGCCTGGCCTTCAACTGCTTCCAGTGCGGCAGCGCCCCGTCCATCAGGGACCTCGAGTGCGTCCGGCACTGGGTACGCACGGGCGGCGAGTTCCGGCGCCTGATACAGGTCCCGCGCAAGTTCAGCCCCAGACCCACGATCCAGCTCTACAGCGTCGAGGGCGCGCCCCCCGGCATGGACATCCCCTTCGTCGCCAACTTCCACGCCACGCCACCGGACGTCGTTCTCGAGGGCTGGATGGCCATCCGGTCGCGTGACGGCAGCCGCCTCGTCGCGGCGGCCTCCAAGCCCGCGCTCTTCCTCTTCCACAACATGGAGTACTCGTGCATCCACAGCTCACCGGGCTTCGGCCCGCTCGGCCCCGGCGAGACGGGCCAGGCGCTCACGAAGGTCTACTTCGTGGAGGCGACGCTCGAGGAATGGCACGCGTGGATGCTGAAGGACCTGGCCTGAGGCGGCCGGGCGCCCGCGCGACGGTCGCGGGGTGTCCGAGGCGCCGCGATGCTCACGAGGAAGCGACTGCATGAGGCCTACCGCCGCCGGTGAGCCCTACTTCCGACCGCCCGGCCTCGGGCCGGACTGCAGCACGCCGCGCTCGGCCAGGCTCCGTGAGCGCCGCTTCCGCATGGCCTACGAGCAGCGCGCCGAGCCACCCGAGTACACGCGTCTGGCGACCGAGGCCGCGCAGGTGTACCTGGCCTCCGAGCCCGAGGGACCCGCCCTCGCCAGGGCCCGGGCCCTGCGCCACGTAGTCGAACACTGCGACGTGACCATCGAGGACGACACTGTCTTCCTCGGCGGCGAGGACCCCTTCCTCTTCAACCTGCTTCTGCCCGCCCTCCAGGCCGACGCCCACAGCCCCGAGGGCCAGACGCCCCCGGGCGAGCGCTCCGGTCTCCTGCGCGCGGCGGGCGCCTACCTGGCCGCGTGCTTCGAGGGCCACATCACTCCAGGCCTCGATGACGTCCTCAGCCAGGGCATTAGCGGCATCCGAGCGCGGATCGAGGACCGCCTGGCCGCCCATCGGGCCTCGGGCGCCGGGGACCCCCGCGCCTTGGCCTTCTGGCAGGCAGCCCTGCTCTCGTGCGACTCGGTCCTCTGCTATGCCCACCGGTACCGCGACGCTGCCCTGCGCCTCGCGGACGAGGCGCTCGATCCCGTCCGTGCCGCCGACCTGCGCCGGGCCGGCGAGGCCCTCTCGCACGTGCCCGAGCAGCCGGCCCGCACTCTCCACGAGGCCCTCCAGTCGTTCTGGATCGTCTACATCCTGGTGACGATCGAGACGGGCGGCTGCTGCCCCGGCGGCGGCCTGGGCCTGGGACGCCTCGACCAGTTCCTCTACCCCTACTACGAGCACGACCTGCGGCTCGGCAGGCTGACGCGCGAGCAGGCCGTCGAGCTGGTCGAGCTCTTCCTCCTCTGCTTCCGCCACGTGGACTACTACACGCCCCACCAGGTCTTCACGCCCGGCAGTCAGGCCAGCCTGGGCGGCGTTACCCCGGCGGGCCTCGACGCCGCCAACGACCTCACCGAGCTCCTGATGGAGGCGTCGCTGCGGATCGCCATGCCCGCCCCCTATCTCTCCCTCAGGCTGCACCGCGACGCCCCCGAGCGCTACTGGCAGGCCGCCGCGAGCTACGTCGCGGGGGGACTGGGCTTCCCGATTGTGAACGACGAGGTGCTGATCCCGGCGATGTTGCGCCACGGGCGGTCCCTAGAGGACGCCCGAGACTACCTGTGCTCGTGCTGCTATGAGAACACGGTGCCCGGCCGCGAGGCCTTCCATCCCAACGGCTGCTACCTCAACCTGCCGCTGGTCCTCGAGCTGGCCCTGAACGGCGGCTGCTCGCTGCGCGACGGCCGCGAGCTCGGCCTGCCGATGCCGCGGCCCGAGGCGATGGCGGCCTTCGACGCCCTTCTCGGCGCCTTCCGCGATCAGCTCCACTACGTCTGCGACCACCTGGTCGTTCTCGTCAACGCCGCGGACGAGTCCCATATGAGGCGTCGCGCCTACCCCCTCATGTCCTGCTTCGTTGACGACTGCATCGCCACGGGCCGCGACGTCTGCGCCGGTGGCGCGCACTACAACCTGACGGGCTGCATCGTGGCCGGCCTGCCCAACGTGGTGAACTCCCTGGCCGCCGTAAGGCACTGCGTCTTCGAGCAAGGCCTGTTCGGCCTCGAGGACCTGGTCGCCGCCCTGCGCCGGGACTTCGAGGGCTACGACGACCTCCGCCGCCGGCTTCTCGCCGCGCCCAAGTGGGGCAACGGCGACGCGCGGGCCGACGACCTCGCCCCGGTCGTCGCCGAGGCCCTCTACGCCGAGTTCTTCCACCGGCGCAACGCCCGCGGCGGGCGCTGGCAGCTTGCGCTGTATTCCTTCGTCGCCAACCACTCCCTGGGCGCAGCGGTCGGTGCCTCGCCCGACGGCCGGCGCAGCGGCGAGCCCCTCACGCGCAACCTCAACCCCACGTGGGGCACGGACCGCCACGGCCCCACCGCCGTCCTGGGCTCCCTCAGCCGGCTGGACTTCACCGCCTTCCCCAACGGCTCCGCCCTCGACCTGGTCTTCGATCCCGCGCCCCTGGCGACGGCAGAGGGCCGGGCCACCTTCGCCGCCTTCCTCAAGGCCTTCGTCAACCTCGGGGTCATGACCATGCAGATCAGCATGGTGGACCGCGAGACGCTCCTGGACGCCCGCGAGAACCCCGGCCGGTACCCGCACCTGATGGTCAAGGTGGCGGGATACAGCGCCCGGTTCGTTGACTTGCCGCCCGAGGAGCAGGAGGAGCTTATCGGTCGCACGACCCAGCGCCTGGGCTAGCGCGCCCCGGCGCGCCCGGGAGGATTCGCCCATGCCGTGGCCCGATGGCAAGAGATGGGTCTACTCGATCACCTACGACGAGGGCTGTGAGCTGCTGCTGGAGCACGCCGTGCCCGTCCACCGTCGCTACGGCATCCCGGGCCACGTCGCCCTTGTTGCGTCCCAGATCGGCGTGTCCCGCGACGTGCCCGGCAGCACCTACAACGGCCTGATGATCCTCAGCGTCGAGCAGGTCCGCGGCCTGTGCGCGGAGGGCTGGGGCGTGTCCTGCCACGGCATGACCCACGGCGCCATCACCGAGGACACCGCGCGCCACGAGGTCGCCGAGGCCCGCGCACTGCTCGAGGAGAGGCTGGGGTTCCCGGTGACCATGTTCTGCGTGCCCGGGGACAACACCAACTACCCGGCGGCCGCCGCCATCGCCGCCGAGGCCGGCGTCACAGCGATCCTCACCATCTACGACCGCATCAACGCGCCAGACACGCCCCTGCTGAGCCTGGGCCGGGTGCCGCTGCACCACGAGTACCCGCCGCCCTTCTACTCAGCCTACGACCCCTACAAGCGTCTTCACCAGGCAAGGGACGCAGGCGGCTGGGTCGTGGACTACTGCCACTGCCCCCTGCCCGGCAAGCCCCTTCACCCCTGGAAGGACTGCACCCTCGAACAGCTCGAGGAGCGCTTCGCCACGGTGTGCCGCCTCGGCGGCGACGACCTGTGGCTTGCCGAGCCGAACGAGGTGGTCGAGTTTCTGCTGAGGGAGCGCCAGGATCATGACGCCTGATCACCGTGAACGAGCCGCCTACGGCGCCGAGGCCGTGGGCCGCCTGCAGGGCGAGCTGCCCAATCCCTTCCCGCGCATCCTGGGCCCTCGCGCCCTCGACTACCTGCGGGAGGTGGTCGAGAGCGGCCTCACCGCGGACCTGGTGGGCCGCTTCGAGCGCGCCCTGGCCGAGACCCTGGGCGTCAAGCACGTCATCGCCTGCCCTGGCTGCACGCCGGCCCTACAGGTCCTCGCGGCGGCCTTCGACTTCGAGCCCGGCGACGAGATCATCGTCAGCCCCATCACGGACTACGGCACCATCGCGGGCCTCGTGCGCGAGAACTACATCCCGGTCTTCGCCGACGCCGCGCCGGGGACGGTCAACCTGAACGCCGAGACCATCGAGCCGTGCATCACGGACCGCACCCGCGCCATCCTGGTCGTGCACAAGACCGGTCTCATCTGCGACATGGACCCCATCAACGCCCTCGCCGCGAAGCACGGTCTGCTGGTCTACGAGGACGCCTGCCAGGCCTTCCTGGGCAGATACAAGGGCCGCCTCGCCGGCACGCTCGCCACGGCCGCCGGCTTCTCCTTCGATGCCGAGAAGACGATGGGGTCCGACATCGGTGGAGCCATCGCCACCGACGACGACGCCCTCGCCGAGCGCTGCCGCTTCATCGGTCAGAGCCGCGGCGCTGTGCAGGACCCGCCCTTCGGCCGCCGCCACGTCGAGCCGGGCTACGCCTTCCGCATGCCCCAGTGCACCGCGGCCCTCTGCCTTGCCCAGCTCGAGATCGCGCAGGAGAACGTCGCCCACCGCGACCGGATGGTCCGCTTGCTCACGGACCTCGTGGCCGAGATAGAGGGCTTGACGCCGCTGCCGATCCCCGACTACGTGGAGGTCTACTCGGCCTGGATGTTCGGCCTGAGCCTTGACCCGGCGCAGTTCCGCTGCAGCGCGGACGACTTCGCGGCCCAGGTTGCCGAGGCCGGGATCCCCGGCGCGGGCACGGCCCGCTACTACCTGATACCGGCCGCCTGCACCTTCCTCCACGAACGCGCCCAGGCCGGTGTCTATCCCTACAGCCGGCCGCCCGCCTCGCGCCGCTACAGCTACGGGGCGGAATCGTGCCCCGCGGCCGCGGCTTTCCTCGACAGCTTCGTCCGCTGGTCAACCTTCTGCGAGAAGTACACGGAGGACCACTGCGCCCTCGCCGCGGACATCCTCCGCCGCACGGCGGAGGCCAACAGGCGATAGGCGGCTTGGGGCAACACCCGGAGGCGTGATGGCGATGCTCAGCTTCCCGACCCGCTACTACCGCACGATCCCGCTCGACCGCATGGGCTACGAGACAAAGCCCGTGGCGCTCGACCCGGCGCGCACCGCCCTGGTGGTGCTTCACTGCTGGAACATCGGCTGCCCCGACGGCGCGCCGGCCGATCCCTCCTACTGGGTCGGCATGGGCTCCCTGGAGGCCGTGGCCGAGGCGGAGCGCATCATGCGCGAGGCGATCCGCCCGGCCCTGGACGCCGCGCGGCGGGCGGGTCTGAGCGTCTGCCATGTGGAGGCGGCCGACATCGCCGCCCGCCATCCCGAGGCCCAGGAGGATGCCGATCCCCCGGTGCCCGCCGGCCCCGGATCGCCACCGGTCGTCCCCGGCTGGCGCGAGCAGATCCTCGCCCGCTCTCACGGCGCGGACTACCACCGCAATCCGCCCTCCCACGGCAAGGATCGGGCCGCCATCGTCGCCCCCCTGCCGGGAGAGCCCTACGTCTACCAGACGCCGCAGATGGACCGGGCCCTCCGCCGCCTGGGCATCGAGAACCTGGTCTACACGGGCTTCGCCACCGACATGTGCATCCTGCGGGCGCCGGGCGGCATCGAGCCCATCGCGCCCTACGGCTACCGGCTGTTCCTCGTGCGCGACGCCACGCTGGGGGTCGAGTTCCCCGACACTATCGAGGAGGGGCTGGCCACGCGCTGGGGAGTCCGCTACTTCGAGACGCACTACGGCAACACGCTGCTCACGGCCGACCTCCTGCGCGCCTGCGAGGCCCTGAGCTAGCCCTTCGCTCCCGGCCCGCCGCGCGCCCCGCGACCGGCCCCGGGCGGGCTCACCGCCACAGAGTGTCGGAAGGCTCGATCGCCTGGGCTTCGAGCGGCGGCGCCGCGGACCGAGACGGGATCTCGAAGGCCAGCGACGGCAGCGTCTCCACGAATCTGCGACGCAGCTCGATCTTTGCCCAGTCGTAGGGCGGGATCATCACGTGCCAGAAGACGTGCATCTCCCACTCGTCGGAGAAGTACAGGTAGTGGGTGACCACCAGGATGTGGGGAGTGACGATCGTGCCCGTCCACTGCGTCTGCTCCGTGATCCCAAGCTCCGGGCGGTTCTGGGCCAGCCACGGGATGAAGAGGTCGCGGACCTCGGCGGCCAGCGGGCCCACCTCATCCTCTTCCTCGGACGTGATGTGGACAGGCACCCTGACGGTCCCCGACCCCCCACGGCGCGTGGCGCGAACGTCCACCGTCAGGTCCCGCCCCTCGCCAGGGGGCTGAAGCTGCGCTGACGCAGCGTCCAGCGGCCGGGGGATCACCGTGATCTCGGCGACCTGCCCGGGCAGGATGTCC
>CAZSOQ010000030.1:0-28492 GCA_964608495.1 uncultured Armatimonadia bacterium
GATCTGGGGCGGGCACAGGTCCGGCGCGTTGGGCAACGACATCCACGCCACGGGCTCGGGGGGCGTCTCCGTCACGGGCGGCGACCGGCAGACCCTCGAGCGCGGCGACAACTTCGCCACCAACAACTACATCCACCACGTGGCCCAGATCTGGAGGACCTACCGCGGCGGCGTCCTCATCAACGGCGTGGGCAACCTGGCGAGCCACAACCTGATCCACGACTGCTATCACCAGGGCATCGGCATGGGCGGCAACGACAACGTGGTCGAGTACAACATCGTCCACCACACCAACCTCGGCTCGGAGGACACGGGCGGGCTGTACATGTCCTCGCGCGACTACACGGCGCGGGGCAACGTCATCCGCTACAACGTCTTCCACCACCTGGGGGGCTTCGGCAAGGCCAATTCCTGGCAGCCCCTCCAGGACGGCAAGGTCAAGTTCCAGTACCCGCAGTTCACCTGGGGCATCTACCTGGACGCCCCGGAGACGGGCGTGCTCGTCTACGGCAACGTGCTGTACAGCGTGCCCATCTGCGGCCTGTTCAACCACAGCGGCAAGGACAACACCTGGGAGAACAACATCGTCGTGGACGCACCGGCCTTCCGGGCGTCGGTTTGGGGCCAGGTGGACCTGTTCGAGACCTCCTGGCAGAAGCTTCGCCGAATCCGGGAAGAGGAGCTCCTGGACCTGTACCTGAAGCACTACCCCGAGCTGGCGCGCTACGACGAGAACGAGCCGCGCCCGGCGACGATGTTCAACTGCAAGTTCGTGCGCAACATCGCCTACTACACCAGCGACGGGGGGAAGTGGCTGCGCGAGAGGAACGCCGGGGCGTGGGATGATGGGCAGTTCCTGTGGACCTATCGCGGCCACAAGGACGACTTCCCGGAGTTCGAGTTCGACTACAACACGGTCTATGCGCCGCCGGGAATAGACCTGAGGGTCGAGATGACCCTCCTGCCCGACGCGCGCAAGCTCCTGACCTGGGACCAATGGCGCGAGACGGGCAAGGACGAGCACTCGGTTTTCGCGGACCCGATGTTCGTGGACCCCGCGAACCACGACTACCGGCTGAAGCCCGACTCGCCTGCCCTCAAGCTCGGCTTCAAGCCGATCCCCTTCGACCAGATCGGGCCCTACGAGGACGAGCTGCGCGCGAGCTGGCCTATTGTGGAGGCGCCGGGCGCCGCGGCGCTGGGCGACTTCACCACCGAGCGCTACTTCGAGGTGCCCGGGTTCGAGCCGGCGCCCGCCCGCGAGTCCACGCCGCGCCGGGGGGCCGGCAACTTCTTCGCCAAGCTCGCGGCCGGGCAGCCCGTGACGGTGGCGTGCTTCGCCGGCGGCAACCATGCCCAGGGCGGGTGGCTACCGGCCGTGGTCGAGGCGCTGCGCGAGCGCTACCCCGGGGTCGAGATCAAGGCCGTGGACGCAAGCATCTGTGGCTGCGTACGGGGCTCACGCTTCAGCGTGTACCGCTTCGGGCACGACGTGCTCAGCCACAAGCCCGACCTGGTCTTCGTGGACTTCGCGGCCGACGACAAGGAGACGAACATGGAGGCGATCTGGCAGGCCGTGGAGGGCATCGTGCGGCAGGCCTGGCGCGCCGACCCGGCCGTGGACCTGGTCTTCGTCTACGCCTTCCGGCCCGGCTACGAGGAGGCCTACGACGAGGGGGTCTGCCCCGCGCCGGTCTCGGCCTACGAGAAGCTGGCCGACCACTACGGCATCCCTTCGATCAACATGGGCCACCGCGTCGCGCGCATGGCCCGTGAGGGGACGCTGGTCATCAAGGCCTCGGCCGAGGAGGCCGCGAAGCTGGGCGACAAGCCCGTTTTCACCCACGACGGCGTCTACGCGTCCAAGGCCGCCTGGGAGCTATACGCGGGCTGCATCACGGAGGGCCTGGGGCGACTGGCGGAGGTCGCGGCGGCCGGCCGGCACGAGCTCCTGCCACCCTTCAGGCCCGACAACCTCGAGGCGGCGACCCTCGCGCCGATAGGGCGGGCCATGCTCAGCGGCGAGTGGGAGCAGCTCCCGCCCGGCGACGTGGACGGCCGCAGCTTCTCTCGCCACTTCGACACGGTCTGGTACACCAGGACGCCGGGCGCGCGGCTGAGCTTCCGGTTCAGGGGCACGGAGGCGAGCGTCTTCGACCTGATCGGCCCGGACACAGGCCGGGTGAAGGTCACGGTGGACGGGGCCGACGCCGGGGTGCGCGAGCGCGTGGACCCCTGGTGCTACTACCAGCGCCTGTCGGCCTTGTCGCTGGCGCAGGGCCTGCCCCCGGGCGAGCACACGGTTACGCTGGAGCTGCTGCCCGATCCGCCCGACCGCAGCGTGCCCATCGCGGAGGCGAAGAAAGCCGACCGCTACGACGCGAAGGCTTTCGAGGGCGTAGCCTTGCGGCTGGGATGGCTGAGGCTGGTAGGTGAGCTTGTGGAATAGACGCCGCCTCGCCTCCGGATCCTCTGCCGGGCGGGCCTTCAGCCCGGGGGTGTGGCCTTGTGGTGGCCCCCTTGTAGGGCGGGGCTTCAGCCCCGCCTCCGCCAGTCGCAGGCTTCAGTTCCCGCTGGCCTACTGCATGGACTGGGCCTGGCTAAGCAACCGGACGATGTCCTGGTGGTTGGCCCCGGCCGCAAGGTGCAGCGGCGTCTTGCCCCTATCGTCCTTGACGAAGGCCCTGGCGTTCTGCCGGAGTAGCTCCTGGACGACGTCAAGGTGCCCCGCCTTCGCGGCCAGATGGAGAGGAGTCCTGCCCTCCGGGCCCTTCATGTTGGGGTCAGCCCCTCCCTCGAGAAGAGCCGTAACAGTCCTGACGTCACCCCTTTCGGCCGCCTTCAGGAGGCTCTCGCCACAGCCGCCTAGCACGAGTGCCAACACGCCCACCAGCACGCCCGCGATCGCCAGGCCTCGCATCTGGACCACCGTCCCTTGTGTCGCTCTCCTGCCCGAGGGACTCCCCCGCAGGCCCGCACCCCAAAGGCTCTCGACCGGCACTACCCACCGTCTCGGCTAGCTCCGGTTGCTGGGGCTCTCGCGCGCACTTGCCTGGTCCCTTCGAGACGCAGGCCCTGGTCTCCTTCTGTCCCCGAGCGCAAGGCACGGGCAGAACCCCAGACTGCTGCGCAGAGACGGAGCAGCCCGCGCTGGCGCATGCGGCGAGGCCATGGGAGCCCACGCCCGAGGGGTGGCACCGCGCCCCGCAGCTTGCCCGCCCGCGCGCGAAGGAGTAAAGTCCCCACTCCGGAAGACCCGCGCGCGGACCCCTCCCCGATGCAACCCCTGGAACCGCTTGCCGCCCGCGCGGCACGGCGTTCCCGGCATCGTGACCTGGGGCCGCGCCGCGCCGCCGGAGACGACAGGCAGGACGAGGCAGGGGGTTTCTGACCCGTGACCAGTCCCCGGTACGACTTCGAGGCGGCCGATTGGCTCGGCCGCGACCAGATCCGGGCTCTCCAGGCCGAGCGCCTGCGAGACAGCCTGGCCCGCGCGGCCGAGACGCCCTTCTATCGGCAGCGCTTCTCCGAGACGGGCGTGGATGTCCCGTCCGTCCGCGGCCCCGAGCACCTGCAGGCCCTGCCCCTCACGAGCAAGGACGATCTGCGCTCCGGCATGCCCTGGGGCTTCCTGGCGCTGCCGCGCCGCGAGGCCGTCCGGATGCACTACTCCTCCGGCACGACCGGCATAGCCACCGCTGTCTACCACTCGGCCGGCGACGTGCGGCGCTGGGCCGAGTGCGTGGCCCGGGGAATGCTTGCCGCGGGCGTCACGGCTGACGACATCTTCCAGAACATGATGAGCTACGGGCTGTTCACCGGCGGCCTGGGGTTCCACTACGCCGGCGAGCTCATCGGCTGCCTGACCGTGCCCGTCGGCGGCGGGAACACGGCTCGACAGGTCCACATCATGCGCACCTTCGGGACCACCTGCCTGCACATCCTGCCCTCCTACGCCCTCCGCGTGGCCCTGTTCTGCGAGGAGGAGGGTCTCAGCGCCCGGGACGATCTGGCCGTCAGGATCATCTTCGTCGGCGGCGAGCCCCACACAGAGAGCACGCGCCGTCGTGTCGAGGAGCGGTTCGGCGCCTCGGTCTACAACTGCTACGGCTTGTCCGAGCTGTGCGGGCCGGGCGTGGCCATGGAGTGCCAGGCGCAGCAGGGCCTGCACCTGCGCGAGGACCACTACATCGCCGAGATCCTTGACCCTGTCACCCTCGAACCCCTACCCGAGGGCGAGCAGGGGGAGCTGGTGGTCACCACGCTCACCCGCGAGGCCATGCCCCTGGTCCGCTACCGGACGAGGGACATCACGCGCATCCTCCCCGGCGAGTGTCCCTGTGGCCGCGCCCACCGTCGCATCGAGCGCATCCTGGGGCGCACGGACGACATGCTCACCGTCCGCGGCTGCAACGTGTACCCCATGCAGATCGAGCACGTGCTGATGGGCTACACGGAGCTGGGCAGCAACTGGACCATCACCCTGGACCGCGTGCGAGGCATGGACCGGATGACGGTGACCGTGGAGCTCAGCCCCACCTTCGGCGTGGACGAGGTCCGCGAGCTGGACGCGCTGCGCGAGCGCATCCAGCACGACTTGCGCGACGAGCTTCTCCTCACCCCGGAGGTCGAGCTTGCCGAGCCGGGCAAGCTACCGGTCAGCGAGGGCAAAGCGCAGCGGGTCTACGACCGGCGCGACGAGGAGTAGCCTCAAGTCGTCAGAGGGTGCAGGAAAGCGGCCCCCCGGGCGTCGAGGCCGGCCGAGACACGCCCGGTCCCGACCCCAGCCCCCGCCTCAGCCCCGGGCTCTCCTTCACCACCGAGGCCGCGTCAGGCTCGGCCCGAGCTCAGAGGGAGTAGACCTGCTCGGGCTCGATCAGCGCCACGCCCGCCTCCTGGAGCAGCTCGATCGTTCGGGCCACGGACTCGTCGAGCACGCGGAAGACCACGAAGGCCTGGCCCTCCCGGGGCGTCACGAAGGCGTACATGTACTCGACGTTTGTCCCGGAGGCGCGCAGGGCGTTGAGCACCCGCGCCAGGCCGCCGGGCCGGTCCTCGAGCTGGGCCACCAGCACGTCGGTCTCGCTCACAGCGTGACCGTGCGCCTTGAGAACCTCCACCGCCCGCGCCGGATCGTTGACGATGATGCGCAGGATGCCGAAGTCCGACGTATCGGCGATGCAGAAGGCGCGGATGTTGATGTCCTCCTGGCCCAGCAGCGTACACACGTCGGCCAGGCGCCCCGTCTTGTTCTCGAGGAAGACGGATACCTGCTTGGCGCACATCTGGCAGCTCATCTGCTACACCTCCTCCCTCATATCTATCACCCGCTTGGCCTTGCCCTCGGACCGAGCGATGGTCTGTGGCTCGACGAGGCGCACTCTGGCCGAGATCGCGAGGGTCGCCTGAAGCTCCCGCGCTATCTGCTGCTCGAGCTGCTCCAGCCCGGCGATGGTGTCCGAGAACACCTCGGGCGACACCTCGACCTGCACCTCGAGCATGTCCAGCCGTCCCTCGCGCGTCACGATTATCTGGTAGTGGGGCGCCACACCGCGGATGCGGCTGATGACCTCCTCGATCTGCGACGGGAACACGTTGATGCCGCGGATGATCAGCATGTCGTCCGTGCGCCCCGTCAGCCGCGCCACCCGGGCGTGCGTCCGCCCGCAGACGCAGGGCCCGGGGTTGAGGGCGCTGATGTCCTTGGTGCGGTACCGGATGAGCGGCAGGCAGCGCTTGGTGATGCACGTGATCACCAGCTCCCCGCGCTCGCCCGGGGCCACCGGCTCCCCCGTCTCGGGAGACACGATCTCCGGGATGAAGTGGTCGTCGAAGACGTGCATCCCGTCCTTGGCCTCGCACTCGTTCGCCACGCCCGGCCCGATGATCTCGCTCAGCCCGTAGATGTCGTGAGCCGACAGGTTCAGCTTCTGCTCGATAGCCTGGCGCATGCCCTCGGACCACGGCTCGGCCCCGAAGATCCCGCTCTTGAGCTTAAGCCGGCCCATGTCAATCCCTTCGGCCTCGGCCGCGTCGGCCAGGGTCAGGGCATAGGACGGCGTGCAGGCCAGTACCGTCGTGCCCAGGTCCGCCATCATCTTGATCTGCCGCAGCGTGTTGCCCGCAGACATGGGGATGACGGTGCAGCCCACGAGCTCCCCCCCGTAGTGCAGGCCCAGCCCCCCGGTGAACAGGCCATAGCCGTAGGCGATCTGCAGGATGTCGTGGCTGGTGCCGCCGGAGCAGCAGATACACCGCGCGACCGTCTCGGCCCAGATCCCGATGTCCTCGCGCGTGTAGCCCACGACCGTCGGGTTGCCCGTCGTCCCCGACGAGGCGTGGGTCCTCACCACCTCGGCCAGGGGCACGGCGAACATACCGAAGGGGTAGGTCGCGCGCAGGTCCTCCTTCGTCGTGAAGGGCAGGTGCCTCAGGTCATCCACCGACCTGATGCCCTCCGGGTCCACGTCGGCCTGCTGCAGCTTCTCCCTGTAGTAGGGCACGGAGACCATCAGACGGGCGACCGTCTCCCGCAGTCGCCTCACCTGCAGCTCGCGCCGCTCCTCGATGTCCATGCACTCGTAGTATGGGTTCCAGATCATGCTAGCTCCCTCCCGCGTCAGCCAGCTTCCGGCCCAGCAGAAAGGCCTGCCAGTTCACCTCGACCGCCCGAGGCTTCAGGCAAGCTTCGAAGGCTCCGTGCCAGGCCGCATCCTGTAGGTCCAGGAAGTGCCCGAGGACCCCCATCAGAAGGGAGTTCGCCGCGCGGGGCTCCCCGAGCCTCTCGGCCTCTTCGGTTGCCTTCACCACGACGCCCCTCTGCCGCAGACGCTCCTCGATCCCCTCGGGGTAGGTCGCCGCGCCCGAGGCCACCGTCATCGGCACGATCCGCCGCGCGTCGGCGATCACCCGCCCCTCGGGCCTGAGCATGGGCAGCGCCCGCACCGCCTCCAGCAGCTCCAGCGCCACCAGGAAGTCCGCCCCGGCCTCGGGGATCAGGGGCGAAAACAGGCGCTCGCCCTCGGCGATCCGCACGTGGCTCACCACGCTGCCGCCCCGCTGCGCCATGCCGTGGGTTTCCGCCTTCTTGGCGTCCCAACCTGCCTGAAGCGCGGCCTCGGCCAGCACGTCGCTGGCCGTGACCACGCCCTGCCCACCTACTCCCGCGAAGAGGACGTTGACAACCATCGCCGCCGGTATCCTTCCTCTATCCTTCGCCGCCGGCCATCCCCGCCTAGTCGGCCTTGCTCGTTCGCGAGATGGCCTCCCGCGGACACACCTGGGCGCACAGCCCGCAGCCCGTGCACAGCGCCCCGTCCAGGCTCGGCCAGTGCTTGCCGTCGCGCTCCTCGGCCGTCAGGGCCGGGCAGCCCAGCCGCAGGCACAGCCCGCAGCCCACGCACGCCTCCGCGTCAATCGCGTAGGGCTCCTCGCGCCTGCGGTATCGGAGCACGCAGGGGCTCTCGACCACGACCACCGCCGGGCCGTCGTGCTCCAGCGCCCGGCGCAGACCGGCCTCCAGGGCGCCGAGGTCGTCCGCGCCCAGCTTCAGCACTAGCCCGGTGCCCATGGCCTCGGCCAGTCGCACGAAGTCGAGCGCGGGCGCGTCCTCGCCCATCAGGTTTCGCCCCGTCCCGGGGTGGTCCTGCCCACCCGTCATCGCCGTCGTGCGGTTGTCCAGAATAACGGTGACGAAGTTGCCCGCGTTGTAGACGGCGTTCAGCAGGCCCGGCATCCCCATGTGCGTGAACGTCGAGTCGCCTACCACGGCCACGACCTTCTGGGCCCCCTGCGTGGCCTTCGCTACGCCGTGGGCCTGGCTGATCCCGGCTCCCATGCACAGGCACGTGTGCAGCGCCGAGAGCGGCTCAAGCGTGCCCAGCGTGTAGCACCCGATATCCCCGGTGACGAGGGCCTTCAGCCGGTTGAGCGCGAAGAACACGGCGCGATGGGGGCAGCCCGGGCACAGCACCGGCGGGCGCGCGGGAAGCTCCTCGCCGGCGGGCGCCCCCGACGCCGCGCCGGCCCCCGACGCCGCGCCGGTGCCGGGCCGCGCCGTCTCGACGCCCATCGCGCCCAGCCCCTCGGCCAGGCGCCCGGGGCTGAGCTCCCCAAGGCGGAAGGCGTCGGGCAGCCGCTCGGCCGCGACGCCCAGCGCCCGCACCTGCTCGTACAGGAAGGGCTCCAGCTCCTCGACGACGATCAGCCGGTCAATCCCCTCCGCGAAGCCGCGCAGCAGCTCCGCGGGCGGCGGGTAGCTCATCCCGAGCTTGAGCACGGGCGCGTCGGGCACGACCTCCCGCAGGTAGTCGTACACGATCCCCGCCGCGACGAAGCCGACGCCCCCCCGGCCGGTCTCGAGGCGGTTGATCGCGGCCTCCTCGGCCCAGGCCTGCACGGCCGCCAGCCGCTCGAGCTGCAGCCGGTGGCGCACCCGCGCGTAGGCCGGGATCATCGTGTACTTGCGCGGGTTGATGGGAGCCCCTTCGGGCACCCTCTCGTGGCGGGTCGTGTCGGTCTCGACGATGGTGCGCGAGTGCGACACGCGCGTGGTCATCCGCAGCAGCACGGGAAGGTCGAATCGCTCGCTCAGCTCGAAGGCCAGACGCCCGAGGTCGCAGGCCTCCTGGCTGTCGGCGGGCTCGAGCACCGGCACGCCGGCGTGCCGCCCGTAGATCCGGCTGTCCTGCTCGTTCTGCGACGAGTGCATGTCGGGATCGTCGGCCACGATCACGAGCAGCCCGCCCTCGACGCCCGTGTAGGCCAGCGTGAAGAAGGGGTCGGCCGCCACGTTGAGCCCGACGTGCTTCATGGTGGCGACGGCTCGGGCGCCGGCCATGGCGGCCCCCGACGCCATCTCCAGCGCGACCTTCTCGTTCACCGACCACTCCGCGTAGACGTCCCCTCCGAGCTGCTCGGCCCACCTCAGCAGCGACGGCAGAATCTCCGACGAGGGCGTGCCGGGGTACGCGGCGGCCACCCGACAGCCCGCCTGCCAGGCCCCCAGGGCTACCGCTTCGTTGCCGGATAGGAGGAGTCTCTGTTTATCAGCCACGTGGTATCCCTGCCATCTCCTTCGCGGATCGCCCGGGTGGATTGCGATGGGAGTGGTGGTCGTGCCGTCGGTGGACGGGCCGACAGGCCCGGCCCCGCGCACGGCTGCACGGGGCTGTTTGTACAACGCGGGGGCGAAGTCTGCAAGTGGGGGCGGCGCTGGGCGCCCGCGCCCGCGCGCTCGCCGCGCCGGGCGAGCCGACGCTCACCTCTTGCGCAGGAGCAGAATCGTCTCGTAGTAGGCGTCCAGCGAGCGTGGACGCGCCACTGCCAGCCGCTTGTCCAGCTCCACCTCCAGCGCCTCGGCAACCTCCAGGCCGGCGGCCTCGGCCAGGTCGCCGAGAATCTCCGCCGTGCGCGCCGTGAAGGTGGGCTTGCGCGTGCTGTACTCATAGAACTGGCTCTGCTTCGAGACCACCACCGCGGCTGTGCCCCCACCGCGCAGCACCCGCCGCATCTCGCCGAAGGCCAGCGCCATGTCCCGGAAGTACTCCAGCGTCGGCTGGTGCTTGATGCGCTTGAGGTCGTCGGAATCCAGCCACTCCAGCAGCTCCCTGGCGTGGGCGGGCAGAGCCTCGTACCTTGCCGCCCCGTTGTCCGTGGTCGTCGAGCCCACGGCCGCGCGGTCCAGCGCCTCGACCTGCTCGCGGCTCATGATGTCCAGGCTGATCAGCGCCGCCGCCTTGCTGCGAACGTAGTTCTCCCTCCCCGAGGACGCGGGCAGGTAAGGCGGCGACGTGATGACGACGTCGAAGCTCTCGTCCGCCAGGGGCAGCCGGCGGGCGTCGGCCTGCAGCACGTGCGCGGGCGTGTCCGGGTACAGGCCCCGCTCGGCGAACCACCGGATGCACCGCACCGTCTGGGCCTGCTCGGCGACCTGCTTCACGAAGAGCTCCATCACCGACCGCCTGTGCATCTCCAGCGCGAATCTGCCCACCCCAATGCCCAGGAACCGCATCTTGAGCTTGCGCGTGACGGCATCGGAGAGGCAGACGCGCAGGACGTCGCGCGTGGCTCCCTCGCAGGGCTCGATGGCGGCCTTGATCCGGGCGATGTCGCCGCGAATCGAGGCCAGCTCCTCCGGCTCGATGCGCCGCGTGAGCCATTCGGGCCAGGGCCTGACCTCGCCGGCCGCGGCGCCACGCCCGTCGGCCACGGCCGCGATCACAGCGGCCATCTCGCCCGGATCGGCTCGCGCCAGCGCCAGCTTCGCCCGCGATATGAGGCAGCTAAGGGGGTCCAGGTCGGCCCCGGCCGACGCCAGCCCCACGAGCCGCGCTTCCAGCAGGGCCGTGCCGCTCCCCACGAAGCTGTCCAGGACGCGCAGCGGGCGCAGGCCGCGATCGGCCCACAGAGCGCACAGCACGGCGCGCACCAGCCGCGGGAAGAATTTCGCCTTGTAGACGTGAATGCCGTGGCCCAGGTAGCTGGTGGTGCGCCGGGCGTCCAGGCAGGGCGCCAGGCGTCGTGGCACCGGCTGGCCTTCGGCCGGCAGCAGCCGCGCCAGCTCCGTCAGCGCCGCCGCCGGGTCCTCCTTCAGGGGCAGACGCCGCGCCAGCGCGCCGGCGGCCTCCATGAGCGCCAGGGACGACACGAGCGTCACGACCAGATCCCTGCCGTGCGGCCGGCAGGCGGCCAGGTCCCCGAAGTCGGCCCTCGCGAGCGTCGTGGCCCAGCTCTGCGTCGTCTGGTCGGGTCCGGCGAAGCGCAGCACCGTGCGCTCGACGAAGGCGGCATGCCGCGCGGCGGCCAGGGCGTGTGACAGCTCCGCGCGGCACGTCAGGATGCCCTGATCGCCGGCGACGGGCACGGGAGGGCCGGCCGCGGGCTTCCGCAGGGCCGCCCCGACCATCCGCTCTAGCTGCCAGCGCGCCAGGGCCGCGTCGCCTGCCAGGGGCAGATTGCGGCGCAGGAGGAAGTGGGCGGTCACCTGCACTGGTGTGCCGGGCATGGTCTTCACGCCACCGGCCGGGCGCCGGCCCCGGTCTCACGGCCGGGGGGGAGCCTCGTCGGGCGCCTCCGGCCCGCCCCCGGGCACGTCCGCCCCATCCACAGGCCCGTCGGGTGGGGCGTCCTGGGTCCCGTGGGGACGGGCGGCCGCGAAGGGCGGCTTGCCGGCCACCTCGGCCATCCTCCCCGCCGCCAGCGACAGCAGGCAGGCGCTGAACAGGCCCCAGAAGGCCGCCGGCCAGTACCAGTAGTGCGGGCCGATGACGTGGATGATGGGCACGTGCACGGCCACCACCATGCCCAGCAGCAGCCACGCCTGTCTCGTGCCCAGGCGCACGAGCGCCAGCAGGCCCAGCGACGCCATGAAGACCGTGCACAGGCCGTACAAATCCCGCGGGATCGTGACCAGCGCAAAGTTGCCCCGCATCACCTGTGCCACGATCCCCGGCAGCAGGAGCGCCGCCAGGATCATCCACACGATGCTCAGACGCAGGCGCCACAGCAGGTACAGCGCCGCCATGGTGCCCCAGGCGGCCACGACGAGCCAGTACTCCCGCGGGCCCGTGGGATCGAGGTAGCTCCACAGCCGCTCCAGCGAGTACCACAGCAGCTTGCGGGCCACGTGCTGCGGGTAGAAGTCCGCCAGGGCCGGGTTCATCGCATCCGGCACGGCCAGTCTGCGGATCACCAGCAGCACCGCGGCCATGCCCGCCCAGGCCAGGGGGATGTGCCACTGCCCCTTCGCGCGGCGGTACACGAGCAGCAGCGCGCCCACCAGTGGCACGCACACGGCCATCTCCTTGCACAGCAGCGCGACGGCATAGAGCACGTACGCCGCGACGAGGTCCCGGCGGCCGCGTCCGGCCAGGTACCGGTCCAGGAAGATCAGGCAGCCCAGGGCCGCGGCGAGGGAAAGCTGGTCGGTCTGGGCGGGCCACCAGGCCACCACGCCTATCGCCACCGGCCACGGATGCCAGCTCGGACCCGCGGGCCCCAGCCGGAAGTTGAACAGGCCCACGGCCAGTACGGCCCACAGCCAGGCCGGGCGCCTGTCGCCCAGCAGCCGGAGTGCCAGCAGGCACAGCAGGGCACCGTTGAGCCCGTGCAGCAGCCAGGACGCCGCGCACAGGCCCGCGAAGCTCCCGCCCGTGACCAGGTACTCGACCCAGATCACCCAGGACGCGAGGGGCCGGTAGTAGGGCGTCTGCTGGATCCACTGTCCGTGCCACCAGCCCAGGGCCTCGCGAAGCGTCACCCTCGCGGCCATGTCGGCGATCCGGACACTGTCGGGGCTATCGGCGTAGAAATCCTGCGTGCCTGGGTCGAAGACCGGCTGCGCGGTCGTCAGCAGGCTCACGACCACGGCGACGATCACGGCGGCCGTGGCGTAGCGGGACCGACGGGGGCCGGGCGCCTCGGGCTGTGGCTGGGACTCCTGCGGGTCCTGGTTCTCTGCCATGGCAGGTCTGCGGCCTCGTGAGGAAGGCGCTGGGCGCGCTGTGGCGCTCCCGTTCGGTGGCAACGGGCCGATTCCTTCGGACGGCGACGCCCGCCCGGCGACTCCGGTCCGCCTCGCGCCTCTTACCCGGCCCCCCGCCCCAGCGCGGCGGCCGCCTGCTCGTCCGTGGGCGGCCCGAAGCCCTCATCGTCGAAGCACAGCACGTCCAGGCGCGGGTTGTTCGCCGCCGTGCCGGCGCCCTCCCGCGCGTGGATGCGGAAGGTGAAGGACCCCTTCTTCAGCTTCAGGGCTATCGGCTCGCCCGGCGGCACCGTCGTGGACCCGCCCCCGCGCCCCGTCCAGTGCCACTTCTTCTCGTTCACGCCGCAGTTGCCCAGAACCTGCGCTCCCTGCAGCGTCACCTCTTCGCCCGCTGGCACCAGCGCGAACGACATGTCGGTGCCTGTCGGATACCGCACCCGCCCCCACACCGTCCATCGCCCGTCGTGGGGAATCTCGACCGTGTACTCGGCGTACCAGTCCTGTGGCTGGGCCATATTGGGCTGCGCGGTGCACACCACCACATCCCCGAGCGCCTCGGGCTCCTCCACGCCCACCTTCGACCCCAGCGCCATCTCGCCCACGAGCCTCGTGCAGTCCTCGGCCCGGATGAAGAGCCGGACCGGCTCCCGCATCCTGAGCTCGGCCCGCTGCAGCGCCGCTCGCAGCCCCTCGGGCGTCGTCTTCGGCGCGATGAGGGTGGTGCGGATCGATCCCACAGGTACGACGAGGCGCCCGCCGTCGCCCCGCGTCTCGATGGGCCTCGCGTCCAGGTCGGTGACCTCGACCGCCCCCGGGTCCAGCGGCACGATCAGCTCTCCCTCGCGCAGGTAGTGCCACACCGTCGCGAAGCTGCCCCCGTTGAACTTCCCGACGAACGCCCGCACGTCGTGGGTCCCGGCTACCTCGGAGAGAGCCTCGACCGGCTCCCACCACGTGTCGCCCCCGTAGTCGAGCATCGCGAAATCCCTGCCGGGCTCGCGGAGCATCCTGGCGATCTCCTCGGGCACCGGCGCCGCGGCCCGAAGGTGCTCGTACCGCCCCACGATCCTCAGTATCTCGGGCGTGAGGACATGGGCGTCCATCTGGGAGAGGCTCGTCTGGAGGGATATGGGCGCGTCGTGGGCCAGCGACTTGCCCATCAGGTACTCGGCCTCGTCGAGCTGCAGCCCGTCGGTATTCTCGCCCTTGGGCCAGATCCCGAACCAGCCCAGCTCGCCCGGCATCATGTCCTCGTTGATCGACTCCAGGTACCGCACGGAGCGGTCAATGTGATCCCTGACCGTGGGCCACTTCCCGACCGTCGCGCCGGACAGGATCGCGCCGTGCAGCGTGCTGAGGTAGGTGTCCACGGTCGCGCTGCGGGCGAAGGAATGCCACAGCAGGTGGGTCATGATGGTGCCCATGTGGATGATCGGGCGCTTGGTGAACCGCCGCATGGCCTGCTCCTGGAAGTTGGACACGTAGTAGTTGAACCGCCTGCGATCCACATCCTCGCCGCCGTCGAAGTAGACCATGTCGAAGCCGCAGTGGTTGAAGATCCCGGCGATGCGGTCGGCCACCTCGTCCATCAGGTCCGTTTCCTGGTCAATGATATAGCCGTTGATGCAGCCGTCCACGCCGTAGTGGTAGCCCACGTCACCGGCCTTGTGCGCGGCCGCGGCCGTCCCCCAGGCGCCGCGCCGACAACCCAGGAAGGTGTCCCACTTGCCCTCGGGGCCGATGGCCTCGTACTGCACGATCTCGTCGCCCAGGATCACCTCCTGGTGCTTGCTCACGCCGCCTTCCCACGTCTTCTGCTTGCAGACCGGGCTGCCGGGCCACTGGCTCAGGTCACCCGTCACGCGGACCTCGGTGGCGTCGGCGCTCACGTCCTCGGCCAGGGTCGTCTCCCTGTCCTTCCAGAATCGCTTGTCGGGTACGGGCGTGACATAGGCATCGGTCTTGGAGACCTTGGACACGAAAGTGTGCATGCCCACCAGGATCCCCGCCGCGTGGAGCTTGTCCACCACGGCCTTCAGTCCCTCCAGCCCGTGGGGGTACCGCGTCTCGTTGAACGTATAGTGGCCGACGGTCCTGCACCACGAGCCCGACCCCATCATCACCTGCCTGAAGCCCGTCTGCTGGCAAAGCTCGATGACCGTGTCTACCTCCGCCTCCCCGAACGACAGAAACCAGTACGACCCGCGCGCCAGGTCCGTACCCTTGACCGGCGTCCCGTCCGGGGCCTCGTTGGTCAGAAGCCCGAAGGCGTGGGACGCCTCTCGCGCGACGGCCTTGAATTCCGCCGTGGGGCAGACGATGAGCGCAACCGCGGCGCCCTCGATCCTCGGGCCGGGCGCGTCCTGGGTCGCGGCCACCAGATCGGCATACTCTCGCCTCCGGGCCCCGCAATCCGCCTGGCGGTTGGCGGCCATCACGCACACGGCCGTCTCGTCGTCCCAGGCGATGTTTAGCCGTGGCCCGACCCTCTCGGTGATGGCGACCGGCACCCGCAGCAGCGTCAGGCGCTCAGGCCGCGTGCCGGCGACCGACTCCAGCGTGAAGGTGGCCCAGTCCCCCGCGGGCTGCACGCGGTAGGTCAGCACCGTGTCCGTGCCCGCGTACCTGACCCTCAGCCTTTCGCCCTCGGCCGAGAGGGCCTGGGCCGCGAACGTCTTCCCGCTGTGCGACACATCCCCCACCGCGATCTTGCCCGCCTCCGCGATGCACTCACGCCCCGACGCCTTGTCCACGAGCGATCGCCAGGTGGCATCGTCGTTCAGCTCCGCCCCCATCCGCGCCGTCTCGATGACAGCGGCCACTTCAGCGGCGCTCGCCCAGGCCGACAGCGTCACAGCCACCGCCAGCCCGACCGCCAGCGCCGCGCGTCCTACGCACCTCTGCGTCCTTGTCGCCATTGGCCCTTCCTCCCGTCACGTGGCCAAGAGATCCACCGCGGCCCGCCGGCCGCGCACCCGCGCCACCCGACCGCGTCAGCTCTGTCACGGTAGCCCGACCACCCCTCCCCGCAGTGGGGCAGTCGCTGCCAGTCCGCGCTCTACTGGCGCGGCACGACCGAAAGCAGCCGTCCCGCGGCAGGCTCCACGTCAACCTCACACACGGCCACATCGCCTTCCATACGAACGTTGATGGTTGTGCCGTCGAGAAAGTCCTTCAGCCCGGCCACTGCGAGCGGTGCCGAGCGGAACTTCACGACCACGGTCTGGACAGCCCTCACGTCCTTGTTCGCGACCATCAGGTACCTGGCCGCCCCCTGGGCGTCGGCGTAGACCCCCACCGCAGCATTCCCTTGGACCTCGACCAGTGCGTCGTCGTCCACCTCGTACGGGAGCAGCTCGGTGCCCATCCTGGCCACGTTGTGCAGCATCGGCTTCATGTCCAGCAGGAGTTCCACGGGCTTGCAGTTCTCATCCGCAACGAACCGCGTTCCGTCGGGCCGCGGGGGTGCGAAGGGGAACAGGATGCAGCCCCTTATCCCCTCCGCCACGGCCGAGTAGTACAGCGCCTTCATCTCGGCGATCGTCGGTTCGCGCTGGTTCCAGCCGTTCAGGATCCCGGGCATCCACGCCCACACGGGGAGCCCGGGCATGACTTGTCGCGCGTCCCCACAGTGCACATGCTTGCACACCGGCGACTGCAGCGCCTCATCGGTACTGACACCTGCCTTGAAGACATAGCACCAGCCCTGTGCCGCGCCTATCGGAGCGGCACTGTCGAACTGCTTCCACTGCTCAGCGCTGCCGTAGGTAGCCAGGAGAGGAACGTCAGGATGCGACTCGTTCCAGACCTTCCCCAACACCTGCCACGTCTGCAGCCAGTTCGGCTTCACGGGGTCTGCGTACAGGAAGCCTGCAACGATGTTGTCGTGTTGATCGCAGAGGGCCGCGAGTTTGGCGACCGCCTCCCGCGATGCTCCCTCAGTCAGTCCCGCCACGTCCAGGGCCTTATGGAAGCCAGGCCCCACGATGGCGTACAGGCCTATCCCCGCCGCCAGCGCGATCATGTCCGATTGCAGGTCTCCCGCTATGGTGTTGAACCCCAGGTCCTTGACCGTCGTGAGGAACTCCTGCCGCCACGCCCGCACCTCCTCCGCTGTGGCCTCCTCGTTCGGCGGCCCGGTGACGGAGGTATACAGGCCAACCGGGAAGATACCGTCATAGCGCTGCTTGGCCCCTTGGCGGCTCGCCGCGGCACCCGCGGTCTGTGCTCTTTCTACTTTGGCGCCGCACTCAGGACAGAACTTGGCGCCCTTGGGCAGCTCAGCTCCGCACTTGGCGCACTGTGTCGGCTCCTGCTCGATCACCGCGCCGCACTGTGGGCAGAACTTGGCGCCTTCCGGCGCCTCAGCGCCGCACTTGGCGCACTTCACCGCAAGGGCCAGCGAAACGCACGCCGTCAGCGCGATCACCGCCACCAGCGAGACAACCACCGTCCGCTTCATGGTCCTCCCTCCTTCACCCTCCGGCATAGTATCCTCTAGCGCCCTTTGGGGACTCTACCTCCTGGAGCACGCATCACTCGAAGCCCACGAAGGCCGAGGCATGGGTCTCCGCTATGCTACCCCCTGTGATGACGGCCCTGAAGACCACCGGGTAGCCCCCGGCCTTCACCGTGCCCGTGCCCGGCCCCAGCGTCACCTCGCCCACCCAGACTCGCCCCTCCTCGTCGGCCCGCTGGAGCTGCACGTAGGGCTGGCCGTTGATGGCCAGCGGCTCGTAGCTCGCGCCGGTCGCCACCTCGACCACCACGTCCTGCGCCGGGCTGGACAGGTGTGTCTCGAAGTGCAGCCTGTCGCCCTGGCGCACAGTCGCCCCCAGCGGCGAGCCGTCCGCCAGGGTCACCGCCAGACCGTCCAGGGGCCGCCTCACTAGCCGCAGCCAGTCGAAAGTGAACGCCGGCCCCGGCCTGACCGAGCCGTCGGGGTCCTTGGCCGAGCCCGCCGTGTTCACCCGAACGAAGCACCTCTTGTCCTGGCCCGTGGCATAGCTGTCGTGGATATAGTAGGTGTCCACCGTATACAGGCCCGGCCGGGCGGTGTTGATCGCGCCGCGGTATCCACCCTTGCCCGATCCGTCGCTCAGAGCCACGTTGGCGAAGCGATAGCCCTCACCTTCGATCCCCGCGAGCCTGGCTTGGAGGAACCGGTACGACCGCTCGTACGGGAAGAAGCGGCTCATGGCGTCGTAGCCCTTGGGCGACAGCGAGGCCACCGTGATGCCGCCGCCGTCCCGCGGCGTGGCTCGGAACGTCTCGGCGTTGAGGACCCACTTCGTATCTCGCTCGTCCCAGTAGAATTGAGGCGCCGCCTCGAAGTCCCTGAAGTCCTCGGTCCACAGGGCCGGCGGCTCCGTCTCGTCGCCGAAGAGCACCTTGACGTCGGCCTCCGCCTCGGCCTGCACTTGCTCCACGGGCGTCGCTGGGCCCTCGCCCGGCTCGGCATAGGCCTCTATCTCCGACACCAGCGGCCCGCTGCCGCCCTCCACGTCCGCCTCCCGCACGGCCGTGACCGTGAGGCGCAGCTTCAGGCACGGAACCGCCGGCCGCAGGTTGTGCGTCACGATCGTCTCCTCATTGCCTGTGACGCTCACCCTCCGCGCGGCGCCGCCCGGCGCGATGAGGTCCAGTTGGTAGTCCCGCAGGTTCGGCGTGTACAGGACGACGCGTCCGATCTCCGCCGGCTCCTTCAGCGTCACCTCCATCCACGCCGGCTTGCCGCCCCAGGCGTAGGCCGACCAGCCCTTGTCGTCCGTGAGGCCGTTGATGGCGTAGTAGTAGAACTGGTGGAACCAGGGCGCGTAGTAGCCGGCCGAGCACCTGACCCTCGTGCCGCGCGTCCAGTGCAGCAGGTTGCCCGGCTTGACGGCCTCGCGCTGGCGTCTCTCTAGCTCGGCCTCCACTTCCCGCGTCGTGGGCAGGTCGCGGGCCGCGGGATCGTCCGTGTACACGTGGACATCGCCCTCGGCGAAGCTGTCCTCGAAACCCCCGTCGGTGACGGCCACCTCTCGGCCCTCGGACATCACGTACAGGCTCTTGCGCGTCGCCAGCGGCGCCCAGCTCACCTTCGCGGCCGCTTCCCCCTTCTTGTGGTGGACCAGCAGCAGGTACACGTGCCCCTTCAGCTCGCGAGCCCAGACCGCCGGCTCAGGCGCGCCCTCGACCCTGGGTCCCTCGGCGGGCTCCGGCGCCAGGATCGCCCCCTCCAGGGACCTCAGCTCGCGCCAGATGTGCGGCAGGCCGTAGCGGTACTCGATCTCGGTCATGAAGAACGGCGACGTGTAGGCCGTGAAGCCCTTGGCCCCATAGGCGATCGAGGCGAAGTACTGGTTGCGCAGGACGCGGTAGGGATAGGGCGGAGCCGTGCCGTACTCGCGGTTGAAGTGGGCCTGGCTCGAGCCGTGCCACAGGGTGACGTAGCTCGTCTTCCCTCGCGAGGCCACCTCGTTGACCTTCTTCAGGAAGTTGGGCACGTAGTCCCACTCCGGCGAGTAGGGATCGGGGTCCACCACGTCGGCGCACTTGTACCCATGGGTCACGATCCCGTCTATCGTGTCGTTGGTCACGAAGACCGGATGGTACGGATCCAGCTCCCGCAGGTACCGGTAGTAGCTCTCCAGGTGCGACGAGCGCACGTTGTGGATCTCCGGCTCGTCGGCGATGTAGTAGCCCAGCAGGCCCGGCTCGCCGCGCACCGCCTCGACCAGCTCCCCGGCCAGCCGCTTCAGGTCGTCGCTCGGCTCGTCCAGCGTGCTGTGCTCCTCGCAGATCGCGCGCAGCGGCTCCTTGCCCCCCTGCCACAGCTCGTGCGTGTAGTACAGCCGCCCCGGCTCGACCGAGACGATGCTATAGATCCCGCGCTCGCGGAAGTCCCGACCGATCGCGGACACGTCGGGCAGCGTGGGGACGACGGGCGTCTGGATGTTCTGCAGGGCCACCACCTCGGCCCGCGGGTCCTCCGTGGGCACCGAGCCGTACCAGCCGATGGCGAACAGCGGCTTGCCGTCCACCAGCAGGTCGCGGCTCTCGTCAATCCTCACCTCGTGGCCCGCCTCGGGTGGCGGCAGCTTCCGCAGAGGCACCGTCACCTCGGCCGTCCTGGCCCCGCCCTCGCCCACGGCCGCGACCTTCAGCTCATACCGGCCCACGGCCAGCTCCCCGGCCGGCAGCGCCACCGGCCGGCCGAGCTCGCCGATGGGCACCCGTGCCGTCGCCACCTGCCCCCCCTGCGCGTCCAGCAGGGCACAGGTCACCGCCACGCTGTCCCGGCGGACCTGCGCTGATGGCTCCACCTCGAAGACGATCTCCCGCAGGTCCTCGGTGGCGTAGATGCAGTCGCGGTAGCAGGGCCGCACCATCCGCACGGTCAGCGGGCGGTACTCACTCGACAGCGACTTGACCACGGCCTTCAGCAGCAGGCCCGTGTCGGCATCCCGCACTGAGAACACCACGTTGGTCCGCGGGGTGCTGCCGCGCAGCTCGAGCGCCGGGAGGTCGAAGCTCGTCTGCTCGCCGGGCCCGACCCTTGCCGGCTCGATGCTGACCTGGTTCTCCTCGCGACCGAACTCGGCCGCCGTGACCGCCAGGCGCCGAGCCGTCGCCGTGCTGTTGCGCACGGCCAGGGCCAGCGTCAGGGTGACGACGCCGCTGCCCGCGCGCGAGACGTCCACTCGGGGCTCGTCCACCTCCAGGCGGAAGGCGCTGTAGTCCCCGGGCAGCCCGGTGAGCCTGCCGAAGAGCCGCGGCTGGTGGAAGTTGCGGCGCAGCGGCGCCCACGAGGTCAGCTCGGGCTCCCCCCCCGCGTGACGCTCCCGGGTGACGTTCCACAGCCACGTGCCGCCGGCGTCCTCGCCCAGGACCAGCGTGCCGAAGGGGATCTCCACCTCCACGCTCCATCGCCGGGCCTGCGCGTCCACACGCCCTGCGGCACGAAAGGCCCCGTTCCACAGGCGGCTGTGTACCAGCCCGTAGTCCGCTGAGTGCGAGTCGTAGATCGTGCCGCGGGCGTTCACCATTACCTGGTGGTAGTACCGGCCCTCGTTCCCGGGGTCGAGGAAGATCTCGACGCAGTCGTCCGCCCACACCGCGCCGTCGCGCCACGGCGTCTCGGCCTTCAGCTTGTCGATGGCCGGCTCGTCGCACTCCACCGCCACGTAAGCGGCCCCATCGTCGTACACAACCTTGAACTGCGTCTGCACCTGGGCCGCCTCGAGAGGCGCGTCGTCTCCCTCAACGCTCGCCACGACGAACCCCGTCTGCCACTCGGCCTGCTGCCAGGCGGGCTCGTCCGGCAGGCCGTCCAGCACGATGGGGGAAACGGCCTTCACGGCCGCGGCCGTGGGGGCATCGGCTCCGGCGGCCGACGCGATGAGGCCCGCCGTGGCGACGATCAACGCGAGCACGGCCGCGAGGGACCGGGTCTTCGCGGTGCCAGACATGTCGCGTACCTCCCTGGCGCCTGTGCGCCCTGGAGGAGTTTCGCCGGAGCAGGCCCGTGGGCCTTCCCAGGGCGCGGGCCGCGTGCAGTCAGGTCGCAGCGTCAGGCAAGCCGAGCCCCGGGCCCGGGACGGCAGGTCTTCCGATCACCGCGTCGAGCCCGCCCTGGACACATTTTCAGCGCCCGCCAGGCGCGGCAACGGCCCAGACGGCGCGGCCTGGGCCCTTAGTGCACGGCGTAAACGCGCAGAAGCTGTGGATTGTGTACATTCTGGGGCCTGGCACCGGAGCCCGACCGGCTCCCCTGGGGGCACGAACGTTCGGCATTGCCAACCCCGTCTGAGTGTGCTATATTGTGTGCCGCCAGGAGGGGAGCGGTTATCAACACCTGTGGAAAGGGGTGTGGATAACCCCTCAGAGACGACCACAGAAGGCCTCAGGACCCCTAGGGCGGTAGGCGCGAGATCGGAGTTTTCCACAGGCAAAGCCTGGCAGTAACACATCAGAGACACACCGACAGGTATTAGTCACGTAAGTTCGTAATCGGTACGGGGCCACGCAGTCGCCATAGCAACAGTCGCAGCTCTCGGTGTGGCACGGTACAATTGACCTGGGAGGGTCAACCGGCATGGCGCATTCGGCGACTGCGGGCTCCGACGAGATCTGGGCGGCTACCCTCCAACACCTGCGTTCCCACGTAAGCGATGCCACGTATGAGGGCTTTCTACGGCATACTTGTATCATAGACTATGAAGACGGGCGCGTGGTGGTGGGTGTGCCCAACGGCTTCGCCCGCGACTGGCTCCAAGGTCGCCACATGGACGACATCCGCGCTTCCCTCTATGCAGCCCTCGGCCACGACGTCGAGGTCCACCTGCAGGTCTTCCCCCACGAGGGCGTTCCTCCGCCTCCGCCTCTGCTGCCGGCCTTACGCGCCGAGGTCGCCGAGCGTGGCATCGGCTACCCCTACGACGAGTTCGGCGCCGCGGTGCTCAACCCCAGGTACACCTTCGAGAACTTCGTCGTCGCCGACTGCAACCGCTTCGCCCACGCCGCGGCCATGCAGGTTGCCAAGGCTCCCGGCCAGAGCTACAACCCGCTCTTCATCCATTCCCGCGCCGGCCTCGGCAAGACCCACCTCATGCAGGCCATCGGCCACATGGTCCGCGACCGGTTCCCCCATGCCCAGGTCGTCTACGTCTCGGCCGAGAACTTCGTCAACCACATGATCTCGGCCATCCGCGAGAACACCATGGATGCCTTCCGCGCGCGCTACCGCCGCGTGGACGTATGGCTCGTGGACGACATCCAGTTCATCGCGGCCATCGAGGGCCCCGCCTCTGAGGAGGAATTCTTTCACACCTTCAACACACTGTACGAAACCGACAAACAGGTCGTCATCGCCTCCGACGCCCCCCCGCGGGGCCTGCGCCTGCTCAACGAGCGTCTCCGCAGCAGGCTCGAGATGGGGATCGTGGCCGACCTGCGCTGCCCCGACGTCGAGACCCGCGTCGCGATCCTCGAGAAGAAGGCCGCGGCCGAGCACGTGGACCTGCCGCGCGAGGTCCTCGAGCTCGTGGCCAAGCGCATCGAGTCCAACATCCGCGTGCTCGAGGGCGCTCTGACCAAGATCTGCGCCTACATCTCGCTCACCGATTCCGCGCCGTCCCTGGCGCTGATCGAGGAGCTCATTGCCGACTACTCTAGCGCAGTCAACGAGAGCCATGTGTCCATGCCGGAGATCGTGGACGCCGTGGCCGAACGTCTGGGCGTGAGCGCCGAGGAGATCCTCGGCCCCAGGCGCCACAAGGACCTTTCCTGGGCCCGGCAGGTGGCCATCTACCTGTCCCGCGAGCTGACCGATAGTTCGCTGGCGGCGATCGGACATTTCTTCGGCGGGCGCGACCATTCGACGGTGCTCCACTCCTACAACAAGGTCGCGGACCTGCTGGCCGAGGACCGCCGGGTCCTGTTCCTCATTAACGAGCTTAAATCCCAGCTAACGGCGCAATAGCGCACCAAGCTCAGCAGCAGCAACCATCCCTGGCGAGGATCGGGACGGGGCCGCCCTTCTCAGGGCGGCCCCCGGTCTTTCCCGCCCCCGTCCGGCGCCGCCTCGCTTCTGCAGGTCTCCTGCACCGCCGGGCGAACCGCCTCCTACGACAGCCCGCGTTCCGCTCACCATGGAGACCCGGCCGGGCCTCCGTGCCCTCAGAGGAGGGACGACCCGTGAGCCCTGCGATGCTCTTGCTTACCGGACTGATGGCCTTCCCGGGCCAGGCGACGGTGACCGACGCTCTGTCGGCCAAGTGCGTGAACTGCCGTGCCCGCCTGTTGCTCAATGGGGCCGAGGTGCGAGCCCTGGACGCGGGTGCCGAGGCCACGGTCGAGCTGGCGTTGGCCGAGGGCCCCAACGTCGTGGCTCTGGAGGTAGGGTCGGCCGCGGAGGGCGCCGCCGTCGGGCTTTCCTGGGCCTCGCTGCGCCGCTTCGCCGACCCCGTGGGCCCCTGGCTCGCCGGCACAGGCGGCGGTGACCAAGCCCTGACGGCCCTGCCGCCCCCGGCGGGCTTCGCTCCGGCACCCGTCGAGAAGGGCCTGATCCCCGTGCCCGCGGGCGACAGCCGCCTGCGCCAGTTGGTCTACGTGCTCACCCCGACGCCCGTCTGGTTCCCCAAGATGGACCGGGCCTTCGCCGTGCAGGGCACCAGCCAGCTCTTCAAGCCCTACCTGCCGCCTCTCGGCCTGCCGATGGCCTACGACTACGAGCTTTCTCTCGCCCTGCCCGCCGGCCTGTCCGCCGTCTGCACCGATGGCGGCGTGGGCGCCGAGCCCTCGGACTTCCGCACCACCGCAGCCGGCGACGCGCAGCTTGTCATCCTCAGCTACGACCGCCCGCCCGGCAGCGCCTTCGGCGTCTTCATCTGCTGGCAGAACGCGAGCAAGACGACCATCGCCTACGAGCCGGTCCTGCGCATCGGTGGGACCCACGACTGGGAGCGCATCACGGCGCGCACGCGGGCCCCGGAGGACGCGGCCTACGCCCGACCGATCATCCTGAAGTGGGCGTCCGACAAGGTCGTGGGCGAGGCGTGGATAGACAACCTAGCGCTGGCCCCGGCCGGCGCGCCCGACCGCAACCTGCTCGACGGAATCGGCGACTTCGAAGCCGAGCTATGGGAGAAGCAGAGCGGCATGGTGATGGCCGGGCCGGACGGCGGCCGCTGCTTCTCCTGCGCGCTGAAGGAGGACGATCAGACGCGGGGGTGGTGGGTGCCCAGGGACGGGGCCGTGGAGGTGGAGGGCGGCGGCGACTACGTGCTGGCGGCGGACGTGAAGGCCGAGGCGATCCACGTGCCGGGCGCCTCGCCCCACGCCGCGATCCTGGTGGCCTGCGGTGACGGCGTCGCGCCGGGCGAGCGCGAGGCCGCGCTCCTGGGCCGCAGCCGCCGGGCGGGCGCCCGCACGATGCCCGTGACGACCACCGTCGAGGTCCTGCCGCCCCTGAGGGATCGGCGGCCCGAGCACGTGCGCCTCATGCCCTGCTACTACTCCGACCCCTTCCGGGAGCCCCGGGTCATCCAGGCCTACGCCGAGAACGCCTACCGCAGCGGCGTCAACTGGACCTACGGCTACGCCAACTGCGAGCTCGCGCGCCTGCTCCTGCCGAGGGGGCACAAGGTGGTCTGCTCCTTCGGACGCCAGCCCTTCGTGGTGGGCGGCGACGTCGCCGGCTATGTGAAGGAGCATCCCGAGGTCCAGGCCGTGAAGTTCGACGGCACCCGCCTGGCCAACACGGCCTGCCCGACCTGGTTCCTGAGCGACGAGGGCTCCCCGGCGCGCGAGGAGCTGCGGGCCGAAGCACTGGTGCGCCTGGCCACCGGCGAGTACGCCGGCCTGGACTGGGACATCGAGCAGCCCGTCGTCGAGCCGCCCAACTTCTGCGTCTGCGAGCGCTGCCTGGCGGCCTTTCGCGACTTCGCCGGCCCGGAGGCGCCCGCCGACCTCAAGCCCGACAGCCTGCTGCAGGCGCCGCTGCGCGCCAGGTGGGTGGACTTCCGCTGCCGGCACAACGCCCGGCTGGTCGAGATGGTCGGCCGGTGGGTCAGGGAGGCGCAGCCGGGCCTCGAGTTCAGCGTCTATAGCGGCTACCAGAACGTCTTCACCCGCGAGCACTATGGCGTGGACTGGGCGCTGCTGGCGCCCCACTTGGACGCGGGCATGAGCGGCTACGGGTTCAACGCCGAGGCCGAGGCGGCGGCCCGCGAGGCCCTCGCCGGCAAGGACTACCTGGCGGGCGAGCTCTACTACCTGAGCCCCACCGGCGACGAGCGAGTGGCGCCCAACCCCAGGCACTGGGCCAACCGCGTCCTGCGGCAGATCGCCTATACGGGCGGGCACGGCATCGTGATCTGGTACCTGCCGGTCTACGACGGTGCTGTCTTCTACCAGACCAGCCTCGCGGCGGAGACCATCGCCGAGCACGAGCGCTTCTTCACCGAGGGCGAGCGCGTGGAGGGCGACTTCACGGCGCAAGCCGAGGACCCTGCGGGCGGCGGGCAGGCCCCCGGCCTCAAGGACAACGACTGGTTTGCCTTGCGCGTGGGGGACGAGGCGCTACTGCTGGTGCTCAACTTCAGCGACCAGCCGCTGCGGGCGGCCCTGGTCAGCGAGAAGTGGCAGACCCCCGGCACCTTCACCGTCGAGCCGTGGGGCCGGCTGGTCAGGGTCCTCGCCCGGGCGCGCTAGGCACTGAGCGATCCGCCCCTGCCGCGACGCGGGGCCGCAGCCCGTCACGTCTCCGCCGCCGGCCTGCCGCTAGGGCACGAAGTACCGGTCTCTCTTCGTTGCGTCGGTCAGGTTGGCCGCGATGGCGCCACAGGACAGGAATTTCACGTGCCCATCCGCGAAGGCGACGTCGGACCCACCGTTGTGGCGAGCGTTGTCGTCAATCCGCCGGTCAGGGTTGCACCCGGCCGCGCAGATGTTCGCGTAGGCGTGCGCCCAGCCCTGGTTGCCGGTGTTGATGATCCAGTGCCGGGCGTCGCCCATCACGCACAACTCCGCCGGGTACCGCATGTTCGCCAGCGGGAGGTTGAACACGCTCTGGTTGAAGCCGTAAGCCAACTGGCCCTGTGTGCCGATGGCCGACATGTCGCCGCTGTTGGCGCTGGGGCAGGTGAACACCCCCCAGTTCTTGATGTAGGGCTGCAGCTGATAGCGCCAGAAGTTGCGGTTGGTGTCCGGCGCGGGCGGCGGGCCCACGTAGCAGGACGTCGTGCTGACCTGCATCCTCTCGTCGTAGTCCTGGGCGTACATCAGCGCCGCCAGCATCAACTGCTTGAGGTTGGACATGCAGCTTGCCTGTCGTGCCTTCTCGCGAGCCTTCGCGAACACCGGGAACAGGATCGCCGCCAAGATGGCGATGATCGCGATCACGACCAGCAGCTCGATGAGAGTGAATCCCTTTCGCATCGCGCTCACCTCCGCGTTGTCAGGGTACCGCGGCACTACTCGCCCGCCCCGGGAACTCACCACCCTCGCCCCAGGCCCGGGCCACCAGACCTCGGGCTAGCATACCCCGCGTATCTTCCGCGGGTCAAGCCGTCTGGCCCGCACCCGGCGTGCCCAGACCTGCCGATCGGGGCCTTGAGCCTGCCGCTTTTTGTCGTCGTCGGCGGCCCGCTCGGTCCGTCCTGCCGATCAGGTCCCTGCGCGGAGGAGATCTGGCGTCCACGGCGAAGACCCTTCCGGCCCACTTCCCCGCCTGACCCGGGTGATTCATGAGTTGGGTATCGCAGATACCAGCAACCCTTGGGCGAGCGGCACCCAGAGCCGCCCGAGGCTTTCGCCTGTGTCCACCAATGCCCCGTACAGGCTTATAGCCCAGGGGTTACGCTACTACGCTGCGCAGTACTGCTTTCCCGGCGCTTTCTGCGCAGCCTCGGGGGAGGCCCCTCTTGGCGTTTGAAGGAGGGGCCTCCCCCGCGCACATGCGAATTGCCCAGGCTGAGGCTTCCGGCGGACAGCCGCGGTGCTCTCAGGAGATGAGGATATGCGCTCGCTGCCGCTCCTGCTGGCCCTCCTACCGAGCCTGTTGCCGGCCCAGGAGAATCTGGTCGTCAACAGCTCCTTCGAGGCGGCCACCAGGGCCGACGACCTGGCGGACGACTGGGTCTACGAGCCCGGCACGTCGGCCGACAGGGCCCCTAGCGTCCAGACCGCGCGCGAGCCGGGCAAGGTCGGCGACTGGTGCCAGACCATCCGCTGCGACCGGTTCCAGGGCGCCGGCCACGTGATGCTGGCCCAGCGCGGCCGCGTGGCCGTCGAGGAGGGCAAGCGGTACACCATCTCCTTCTGGGCCCGCGGCGAGGACCTGGCCCGCGCCACCGTCGCCCTCCAGGACACCAACGGCTGGCAGCACGCCGGCCTTTACTCGTCCTTCAGTCCCCCGGGCCGCTGGCGCCTCTTCCGCTTCTCCTTCACCGCCAACCGCTCCGTCCACGAGACCACCCGCCTGCAGTTCTGGTACACCAGCACCGGCGCCCTCTGGCTCGACGACGTGACCCTCGCCGAGACGGCCGACAAGGCTCCCCTCGAGTACATCGCCCGCTGGCCCGAGGGCAGGCGCAACTGCCTGCTGAACTCCAGCTTCGAGCTGGGCGAGAGCGGCTGGTTCACCAGCGGCTACTGGCGCGTCCACGGCCGGGTGACCGACGACGACCCCTACCACGGCCGCCGGTGCCTGCGCGTCGAGGCTGATCCCGCGAGCCTTCCCTACTACAGCTTCGACTACTTCGACCCGGTCCACCGTCCTATCGAGACCCTCGCGGTCGCCACGCCCTACTGGGTAGCTCTCGACCAGGGCGCGGAGTACACCGTGTCGGGGTATGCCAGGGCCTCGCGGACGGTGTCGGGTGCCATCGGCGTGCGTTTCCCGGGCGGGCAGTCGAGCGACCCCGTCACGATCGGCGAGCAGCCCGGCTGGCAGCGCTTCTCCCACACCTTCCGCGCCCGCCAGGGCCTCGCGCACGTGCTCTTCGGGCCCACGACCCCCGAGCCGGGCGACGAGCCCGCTACGGTGTGGCTGGACGCCCTGCAGCTCGAGCCCGGCGGCCAGGCCGGCGACTACCGGCCCCGCCGGGACGTCGAGGTAGCCGCCGTCACGGAGCCCTGGCGGTCGCTCGCGCCCGACCGCCCCGCGCTGGTCCCCCTTCGCCTCGCGGCCTGGAACGCGGGCGACAGCGAGGCGCCGGTCGAGGTGAAGTGGCAGGCCCGCGACTTCTGGAACGAGCCCGCCGGCGCGGGGCTGGCCAGGCTGACTGTCCCGCCCGGCTCCTCGGCGACCTGGGCCACCGAGGACGTCAGCGGTGCCGGTCGGGCCCTGCCCTTCGCCCGCATCACCGTCTCCGTGGCCGACGAGGAGCTGCCTCCCCTGCGCACGACGGCCGTGCTGCCCGAGGATCAGGCGCCCCGGGAGAGTGTCTTCGGCATCAACCATGCCTACCCGTGGGACGAATGGCTGGTGCTGTGCCGGCGCATGGGGATCACCTGGGTGCG